>JAKAIB010000279.1 GCA_021814605.1 Pseudomonadota bacterium
GGTGAGTGACTCGACGTCCTGCTTGAGGTGGGCCGAGCGGGCGGCGGGATCGGTGAGGCGGCCGTCCAGGAACAGGTGGACGTGCGCATCGACCAGCCCGGACATCAGGAAGGCGCCGCGCTCGACCGCCCAGCCTCGCGCGGCCAGGGCGGCGGCGTGATCGCCGGCGGCGATGTCGCGGATCGTGCCGTCCGTGACTTGCAGCGTGACCGCATGGTCGTGATGCCGCGTGCCGTCGAACCACGCGTCGGCGACGAGCGCGAAGGGCGGGGGCGTCATCGCGGTCAGGCCCGGTAGAACTTGCGGACCGCGCGCAGCGCGTTGCTTCCGGTCTGCTCGAGGAAGTTGCGGTACGTCTGCAGCACGTAGTGATCGTCGGGCAGCGGCGCGTACTCGCGCCACGGCGTGCCCAGGATGGTGTCGAACCCCAGCGGCACCGCCAGCGTGAGAAAGGCGCATTCCAGCGCGTGCTTCAGATCCGATCCGTCGACGGCCTTGGGCGGAAGCTGCTGCCCGATGTTGGACAGCCCGCCCATCATGTGCACGCCATGCAGTTCCGGGTCGGCGCCGATGCGGCGGATCGCCGAGACGGTGCTCCGGTTCAGGCCTTCGGTGTCGGCGATGATGGCGCTGACCGACATGTCGATGAAGATGTCGTCAGCCGCCATGCCGTAGTCGTTCATCAGCCGCAGCGCACCCCGGCGGGCGGTGGCGTGGATCTCGTCCTCGGTCTTGTTGCCCTTGGCCACGCCGTCCTCGACCCGCTCGCTCGCCATCAGGATGACCTTGAACCGGTATTCACCGTGGAGATCCATCAGGTCCCAGCGATGTTCGGTGATCGAGTTGACGATCGGCAGCTGCCCGCCCGCCTTGGCGGGGTCGTAGGCCCGCAGGCAGACTTCCTGGACCTTGCGGCTCGGAAAGTCGAACGACAGCGGGACGCTGACGACTTCCTGGATGGCGCGGATGATCCGGGCCATCCACTCCGGGTCGGTCAGCGCACGCGCGCCGATGTTGACGTTGAGCCAGGCCGCGCCGGCCTCGGCCTGGCGGACGGCCAGCGCCTGGATGCCGGCGATGTCCTCGTTGTCGAACAGCGCCTTGGTGCTCTTGAACCCCGGATTGATGCGCTCTCCGATGATGCGGATGGGAAATGCCGATGTGCTCATGGTGCGAAACCGATGTGATGGAGAAAGGTCTTCTGGAAATCGCTGCGCGAGCTGAGCTCGACGTAGCGGCATTGGGCGGCGAGTCGCGCCGCGCGGGCGCGGCGTTCCGCGGAACTCAGCATCTGCTGCACGCCCAGGCCGGCGGCGTTGCCGACCTGGACGAAGCGTTCGCGCGGCAGCGCCGGCAGCAGCCCGATGGCGATGCACGCCTCGACGCGGATGTAGGCGCCGAACGCGCCGGCGATGACGAAGCGGTCGATGTCGGTCTCCTCCAGACCGGCTTCGGCGGCGAGCAGCCGCGTGGCGGTGCGGATCGCCGACTTGGCCAGCTGCACGGCGCGCACGTCGTGCTGGGTGAAGCGCACCGCGGGGGCGTCGGCGTGCTCCTCGGCGAGGGTCACGCCGCGGACGCCGTCGACCGTGGCCACGGCCGGGTGGTCCGCGGCGATGCGGCCGCGGACGTCGACCCAGCCTGCCGCGACCAGCGCCGCGAGCGTGTCCAGAACGCCCGATCCGCACAGCCCCACCGGGTGTCCGCCGCCGATCACCTGGAGCTGCAGCGCGCCATGTTCGATGCGGACGCCTTCGATGGCCCCGTCGGCCGCGCGCATGCCGCTGGCGATGTGTCCGCCTTCGAGGGCCGGACCGGACGGGGACGACGCCGACCAGACGTCGGGCTGTGCGCCATCGTGGCGCACCAGGCTGATCTCGGTGTTGGTGCCGATGTCCATCACCACGGTGTTGCCCGGCTGCCGCCAGTGCGATTCCGTGGCGAGCAGGGCGGCAACGTGGTCGCCGCCGACGAAGCCGCCGACTCCCGGCGCGACATGCACCGGTGTGCCGGCGGCGAGCCGCAGCCCGAGTTCGCCGGCAGACGCGTCGACCGGGCCGTTCGTTGCCGCGATGAACGGGGCGCGGCCCAGCTGGGCCACGGGCCAGCCCGCCAGCAGGTGCTGCATCGCGGTGTTGCCGCAGATCACCACCTCGGCGATGTCGCCCGCGGCGGCGCCGACGGCGCGGGTGAGGTCGTGGGCGAGCGCGTCGATCGCCGTCAGCGCGGCCGTGCGCATCTGCTCGGCGGCGGCGCCGTCCTTGATGGCATGGTTGATGCGGCTGATGAGGTCGGCGCCCCACGCCACCTGCGGGTTCTCCAGCCCCAGGCTGGCCAGCCGGCGGCCGCTCGCCAGGTCGACCAGGAAGGCGGCGACGTTGGTGGTGCCCAGGTCGACGGCGAGCCCGAGCAGCGGTGCGCCCGGGGCGGTGACGCCGGTCAGACGCAGCCCGGCGCCGGGAATCTCGGTCAGCCGGATGCTGACGTTCCAGTCGTGCCCGCGGGCGATCGCCGGCAGCGCGGCGACGGCAGCGTTGCTGACGGAGCGGGGCGGATCGGGCAGTACCCGGCGCAGCCGGTCGACGTCGCCGGCCAGATCGTCCAGGCCGGCCGGCGGAAGGTGCACGTCGAGCGCCCGCACCGCGGGCTGCAGCGGCAGCGCCGCGTCGTCGCCGCTGTCGACGTCGGCGCGCACGACGGGTGCGAGCGAGCGCGGCGCGACCTCCAGGACGAGATCGCTGCGGGCCTGCACCCGGCAGGCGCGGACCCATTTCTTCTGCGGGCTTTCGCCGTCGCGGTGGACCCGGCCCTCGGCAATGCGCACCACGCAGCTGCCGCAACTGCCGCGGCCGCCGCAGGCGCCGACGATGCGCACGCCGGCCCGACGTGCCGCCGCGTACAGGCTTTCGTCTTCGCGCGCCGGAATCGAGCGGCCGAGCGCGGGCAGATGCACCGCGTGGCTGCGCGTGTCCGCATCGGTGGCCGCAGGCGCGGCGCCGGCTCCGCGATTCTGGTCCATGCCCGCCTCAGGCTGCATGCTGCGCCAGCATGCAGCGCGGCCGCGAACGGCAGGAGTCGCAGCGCGACCAGCGTTGCGCCGGCAGGTCGACGCCGACGCCTTGCACGATCGATGTCGATTTGGCCGGGTGCATCATGAGCGTGGGGCTGAGGCTGACGCCGATGTCCTGCGCGCCGGCCAGATCGAGCACCACATGCTGCGCCTGGAGTTGCAGCCCGGGGTCGCCGGCGTGGAGTTCTCCGGACACACACAGCCCGCGCTTGCGTGCGTCGGCCAGCATCCGGTCCTGCATCCGGCGCGACAGCGCGAACAACAGTTCGTTGCCGACGCCGTCCAACGCCACCGCCAACGCGGCGCGGCGTTGCGCGAACAGCGCCCGGACCTGGACTTCCAGCCGGTCGCCGATGGTCGCCACGCCGCACAGCACGCCGGTCAGACGGCCCGTCGCCGGCAGCAGCCAGGGCGCCTGGATGCGGCGGCCGTCGAGGGTCAGCCAGCCCGCCTCGCC
>JAKAIB010000280.1 GCA_021814605.1 Pseudomonadota bacterium
GGCCTACCGCCGCCGCGACGCGGATGGCGCGCTTCCCCCCGAGTTCAGCTACGCGGGCACCCACAGCTCGGCGTCGCTCGCGGCCTTCCTGGGCCGCCGGCTCGGATTGCGCGGGCCGGCCTGGGTGATCTCGTCGGCCTGTTCGTCCAGCGCCAAAGTATTCGCCACGGCGCAGCGCATGATCGCCGCCGGGCTGGTGGACTGCGCGGTGGTCGGCGGTGTCGACACCTTGTGCCTGACCACGCTGTACGGTTTTCACTCCCTCGAACTGCTGTCGCCCGAGCCCTGCAGGCCGTACGACGCGACCCGCAACGGGCTGTCGCTTGGCGAGGCTGCCGCGTTCGTGCTGCTCGAGCGCGCGCCGCAGGATTCGCCCGATGACGACGTGCTGCTGCTGGGCGTCGGCGAATCCAGCGATGCCTACCACATGTCGTCGCCCCATCCGGACGGTCTCGGCGCGCGGATGGCGATGCAGGCGGCGCTGGCCGGGGCCGGACTGCGACCGGCCGACATCGACTACATCAATCTCCACGGCACGGCCACGCCGAGCAACGACGCCGCCGAGGGCCGCGCGGTCGCCGCGCTGTTCGGCGCCGCCGGCACGCCGTGCAACTCGACCAAAGGCGCGACCGGCCATACCCTGGGCGCGGCGGGAGGCATCGAGGCGGTGTTCTGCCTGCTGGCGCTGCGCGACGGGCTGGTCCCGGCGAGCCCTGGAACGGCGGCGCTCGATCCGGCCATCGCCGAAGCCGGCGCGCTGCAGTACCAGATCGGATCGCAGGGGCGGCAACTCCGCTACGTGCTGAGCAATTCCTTCGGTTTCGGCGGGACCAACTGCAGCCTGGTGATGGGCCGCGCCGATGCCTGGAGGGCGCGGCCATGAACGCATCGCCGACGCCGCGGCTGGACGCCTGGATCGACGGCGTCGGGTTGCTCGGACCGGGCCTGCCGGATTGGCCGAGTGCCGCTGCCGTGCTCTGCGCCACGGCGCCGTACCGGCCGGCACGCACCGAACTGCCGGCACCCCAGATGCTGCCTCCGGCGGAGCGCCGCCGCGCGACGGCGCCGGTCAAGCTCGCGCTGGCGGCAGGGCGCGAGGCGCTGGCGATGGCCGACCGGCGCGCCGACGACGTGCGGACCGTGTTCGCCGCCTCGGGTGGCGACGGCGCCAACTGCCATGCGCTGTGCGAGACACTCGCCTCGGACGACCGGCTGGTCTCGCCGACGCGCTTCCACAACTCGGTGCACAACGCGGCGTCGGGATACTGGAGCATCGCCATGCACGCGATGGCGCCGTCGACGGTCATCTGCGCTCCGCACGACGGCAGCTTCGCCGCCGGGTTGATCGAGGCGGTGGTCCAGGCGCAAACCAGCGGCGAGGACGTGCTGCTGGTGGCGTACGACACCGACTATCCGGAGCCGCTTCGCAGCGTGCGCCCGATCCCGGACAGCTTCGGACTGGCGCTGCTGTTGTCGCCGCGGGGCGGTTCCGACAGCGCGGCGCGCGTCGCGGTCGACCCGGCGGGGCTGTTCACCGAGGCTCCCGCCAGCACGCTGGACCGGCCGGATCTGGAAGCGCTGCGCCGTGCCATTCCGGCGGCGCGCGCGTTGCCCCTGCTCGAACGCGTGGCCCGCCGGGCGGCCGGTCCGGTCGTCCTCGACCACTCTCCGGGCCAGCAATTGCGGCTGCACGTGTCGCCATGCTGAACCGGGAATCGCCGCCGCGCGATCGGGCATGGATCGAGGCCCATGTCCCGCATGCCGGGCGCATGTGCCTGCTCGAGCGGGTGATCGACTGGGATGCCGACCATGTCGTGTGCTGCGCCGACAACCATCGCGCGCCCGACCATCCGCTACGGCAATTCGGCCGGCTCGGCTCGGCGTGCGGCATCGAATACGCGGCGCAGGCCATCGCGGTGCATGGTGCGCTCGCGGCACCGCCGCTGGCGCCCGGGGGCGCCCGACCCGGCATGCTGATCAGCGCCCGCAACGTCACGCTCCACGTGGCCCGGCTGGACGACGTGGGCGCGCCGCTGCGGGTGCGCGCCGAACGCCTCGGCGGCGCCGACGACCTGCTGCTCTATGCCTTCAGCGTGTCCGCCGCCGGGCGCGTGCTGCTCGAGGGCCGGGCTTCGATCCTGCTCGGCCGCGCCCCCGACCTGTCCGATCCCGCCGATCCATGAACGCTCCTGCAACTCCGGCCCCACCGTCCACGCGTCGCGCCCTGGTCACGGGCGGCAGCGGCGGCATCGGTGCCGCCATCTGCAACGCCCTGGCGCGGGCCGGAATGCAGGTGATCGTCCACGCCAACAGCCGGCTCGACCAGGCGCAGGTCCTGGCGGCGCAGCTCCGCGACCAGGGTCACGACGCCGAGGCGGTGGCGTTCGACCTGCGCGATGCCGCGGCCACGTCCGCCGCGCTGGCGCGGCTGCTCGAACAGGGACCGGTGCAGGTGCTGGTCAACAACGCCGGGGTGCACGACGACGCGGTGTTCCCGGGCATGCGCGAGGCGCAGTGGGAGCGGGTGATGGACGTGTCGGTCAACGGCTTCTTCCGCGTCACCCAGCCGCTGATGCTCCCGATGATCCGCACCCGCTGGGGACGGGTCATCACCATCACGTCGGTGGCGGCCATCACCGGCAACCGGGGGCAGGTGAACTATGCCGCGGCCAAAGGCGCGCTGCACTCGGCGACCAAGTCCCTCGCGCTGGAAGTGGCCAGCCGCGGCATCACGGTCAACGCCGTGGCGCCGGGCATCATCGCGACGCCGATGAGCGAGGGCGCATTCGACGCCGCGGCGATCGCCCGGCTGGTGCCCGCCCAGCGCGCCGGAACGCCGGAGGAGGTCGCGGACCTGGTGGCCTTCCTCGCCTCGGACCAGGCCGGCTACATCACCGGTCAGGTGATTTCGATCAACGGCGGCATGGCCTGAGCAGCGCCGGCCGCATCGCCTGCCGTCGTTCAGCGGCCGCGGGCGCGTCGCCACGCCAGCAGCGGCAGGCGCACGACAAAGCCGAGGAACAGGCGCAGGTGCATCCAGGTCAGCAGGGCGTTGTCGCGCAGGTACCGGAAGTGGGTCACGCCGCCTTCCTCGGTGCGCAGGTAGCGCACCGGCGCCGGCAGGTTGACCGCCGGCACGCCGGCCCAGCTGAGCCGCACCACGGCCTCGGGATCGAAGTCGAAGCGGCGCATCCAGCGTTGCCTCCGCATCACGGCGCGCAGTGGCGCGACGGGATAGACGCGGAAGCCGTAGAGCGAATCGCCAATGCCGGCGCCGAGGGTCTCGAGTTTCGCCCAGGCGTTGGAAATCTTCCGGCCCTGCACCCGCAGCTGCGGCGCGTCGCCGCCGAACACCGGCCGCCCCAGGATCATCGCCGCCGGATTCCGCAACGACGTCGCCATGAAGTCCGCGATGTGGTCGGCGGGGTGCTGACCGTCCGAATCCATGGTGAGCGCATGGGTGAAGCCTGCCGCCTGCGCCGCATCCAGACCGGCCAGCACGGCGGCGCCCTTGCCGTGGTTG
>JAKAIB010000281.1 GCA_021814605.1 Pseudomonadota bacterium
ATGCCGCCGGCCTGCACACCCAGGCGCAGCCGCAGCCCGCCTGAAAACAGCCCCCACGCCGGAGCAGCGCGCCGCCTGGCCCCCGAGGGGGCGGGGAACACCTGGGGCGGCCCTGCGCTATCCCGCGCGCCAACAAACGCCGCGGGCGCAGCCGGTCTGCGCCACGGCACCCGCGGCGTGACGCTGGCGTGGCTCACGCCGTTTCCGCGAACAGTTCCCGGCCGATCAGCATGCGGCGGATCTCCGACGTCCCGGCGCCGATCTCGTACAGCTTGGCGTCGCGCCACAGCCGGCCCAGCGGGAACTCGTTGATGTAGCCGTTGCCGCCGAACACCTGGATGCCCTCGCCGGCCATCCAGGTGGCCTTCTCGGCGCACCACAGGATGACCGCGGCGCAGTCCTTGCGCACGCTGCGGGCATGGCCGTCGCCCAGCGCGTCGAGGTTCTTGCCCACGGTGTAGAGCAGGCTGCGTGCGGCCTGCAGCACGGTGTACATGTCGGCCAGCTTGCCCTGGATGAGCTGGAACTCGCCGATGCTCTGGCCGAACTGTCTGCGCTCGTGCACGTAGGGCACCACGTTGTCCATCACCGCCTGCATGATGCCCACCGGCCCGGCGGCCAGCACCGCGCGCTCGTAGTCCAGCCCGCTCATCAGCACCTTCACGCCGCCGTTCAGCGTGCCGAGCACGTTCTCGGCCGGCACCTCGCAGTCCTGGAACACCAGTTCGCCGGTGTGGCTGCCGCGCATGCCCAGCTTGTCGAGCTTCTGCGCCACCGAAAAACCCTTGAAGCCCTTTTCCACCAGGAAGGCGGTGATGCCCTTCGGTCCGGCGGCCGGGTCGGTCTTGGCGTAGACCACCAGCACGTCGGCGTCCGGCCCGTTGGTGATCCACATCTTGCTGCCGTTGAGCACGTAGGCGTCGCCGCGCCGTTCGGCGCGGAGCTTCATGCTGACCACGTCGCTGCCGGCGCCCGGCTCGCTCATCGCCAGCGCGCCGACATGCTCGCCGCTGAGCAGCCGGGGCAGGTACTTCGCCTTCTGCGCGGCGCTGCCGTTGCGGCGGATCTGGTTGACGCACAGGTTGGAATGCGCACCGTAGCTCAGCGCGACCGACGCACTGGCGCGCGAAATCTCCTCCATCGCCACCATGTGCGCCAGGTAGCCCATGCCGCTGCCGCCGTCGACCTCGGGCACGGTCACCCCGAGCAGGCCCAGGTCGCCGAACTTGCGCCACAGGTCCATCGGGAACTGGTCGGTGCGGTCGATCTCGGCGGCACGCGGGGCGATCTCGGCCTGCGCGAAGTCGCGCACCGCGTCGCGCAGCGCGGCGATGTCGTCGCCGAGTTGGAAGTCCAGTCCGGGCAGTTGCATGCGATCTCCTCGGTAGCGTCGTGGGGGTGGTCAGTAGCGCCTGGGCACCGGCGCGATGGTCTGCTGCATCACCGCGCAGGCGGTCTCGGTGCCGTCGTCGGCACGGTGCATCACCTCGGCGGTGGTGACGATCAGGCGCCTGCCTGCCCGCACCACCCGCCCGCGGGCGCGCAGCTCGCCGCCGGCGAAGGCCGCGAGAAAGTTGATCTTGTACTCCACGGTGGTGACCTCGTCGCCCTCGGGGGCCAGAGTCATCGCCGCATAGCCGCCGGCCACGTCGGCCAGCGCGCCGATCGCCCCACCGTGGAAGCCGCCCTGCTGCTGGATCACCCGCTCGGAATGCGGCAGCCGCAACTCCGCCTCTCCCGGCGCCAGCCGCACGATCTCCACCCCCAGCTGCTGCATCAGCCCCTGGCGGGAAAAACTCAGGCGGATGGCCGCGTCCTGCGCTGCGGACAGGGCGGCGGGGGCGGTGGTCATGTCGGCATGTCTCCGGTTGCGCTGCTCTGGCGGCAGGTTCGAGTGGGCGGATCTTATCTTACGTTTACGTCAACGTGAATACCGACCTGAGAAGATCGGAGTCACCCGAAAAGATGGCACACCGTGACAACTTTCGCAGCCGGTGTTCGGATCGCGCCTGAATAATGGGAGTCCGCTCCTCGCGCACCCGCGTTCCGCCCCAGTCCCGCAATGATCTGGCCCCGCCGCCCTTCTTCGTTTGACACCGACACTGCGAACGGCGGCGACACCCTGCTCCCCGCCGGCGACCCGAATCACCCGATCGGCAGGCTGGGCCTGTTTCGCGACGCGGAGGATGAACACGCCTATGTCCGCAGCGCCTGGCCCGATATCACGGCCCGGCTTCGCGTACTCGGCCTGGCGGGCGGCGGTGTGTTCCTGCTGGCCAGCCTGGTCGACTGGATCAAGCTGCACGACACCACGCCATTCTGGTCGATCCTGCTGGCGCGGCTGCTGGTCCTGGCACTGGGAGTCAATCTGTGGCGGGCGGCGCGCCTCGGCACCGCCAAACACCCCGAAGCCCTGCGCAATGCGCTGATTGCCTTCCAGCTCGCAGGCATTGTGGGATTTCGGCTGGTCAATCTGGCCTACGGCGACTACTCGCCCGACCAGGGCATGTCCGGACTGCTCATGGTGCTGGCGTTCTATGCCTTCGTGCCCATGCTCAGCCCGGTGAATTACTGGCTGCTGCCCTTCTCCACGGCGACCCTGTTCGTCATGGCGGCGGGCTGGTTCCACGCCGCGCCGCGCGATCTCGCCGCCATGCTGATCATCGCCGTGTTCGTTCATCTGCTGGGCTGGTCCGCGGCAGTGCGCAGCGCACGCAGCGGCCGGCTGGCCTGGCTGGAGCGCCTGCGTCTCGCGCAGGAAATGGAGGAACGCCGGGCGGCGGAAAGCAATCTGCGGCATCTCTTCGAAGTCTGTCCCGTGCCGCTGGTGCTCAGCGAACGGGTCGATGGCAAGGTGCTGCGTTTCAATCGCTCCGCACAGGCCCTGCTCGACCCCGAGGGCTTGTATCCCGACCCCGGCTCGGCGCGCGCGTCGAGTTTCTATGCCGATGCGCATGCGCGTGAGGCCATCAGCCAGGCACTGCGCGAGCGCGGCGAGGCTGGCCCGCTCGACGTGCGCATGCTGAATGCCCTCGGCACCGACATCCATGTGATGCTGGCCGCACGCTGTCTGCGCTACGACGGAAAGGAGGCGGTGCTCACCAGCCTGGTGGAAATCACCGAGCGCAAGCAGCGCGAGCAGGCACTGGCCCGGCAGACCCAGACGGACATGCTGACCGGCCTGTACAACCGCCGCGGATTTTTCGAGCGGGCGGGACCGACGCTGCGCGAAGCACGCGTCACCCGGCCCTGCCTGATGCTCATCGACGCCGACCATTTCAAGCGCGTCAACGACACGCATGGCCACGCGGTCGGCGATGCCGTGCTGCTCCAACTCGCCAGCCGCATGAGTGCCGCGCTGCGCGAGGGCGACGTCATCGCCCGCATCGGCGGCGAGGAATTCGCGGTGTTGCTGCCCGGCACCAGCCCGGAAACCGCCGCCGCCCTGGCCGAGCGCATCCGCGAGACGGTGGCCCGCCATGCGCTGCGCGTCCACGGCCTG
>JAKAIB010000040.1 GCA_021814605.1 Pseudomonadota bacterium
TTCTCGTTGGCGCGGGTGCGGTCGAGCAGCACGATCGAGTGGCGCAGGCCGATGCCGACCAGCGTCAGGAAGCCGATCATGCCGGTGGCGTTGAGCCCGACGCCACTGATCACCAGCGCCACCGTGCCGCCGGTCAGCGCCAGCGGAATCTCCAGCAGCAGGATCCCGGGAATCAGCAGCCCGTCGAACTGCAGCAGCAGGATGCCGGCCATGATGGCGAACGCGGCCAACGTCGCCAGCAGCAGCCCCAGCGCCGCCTGCTCCAGTTGTGCGGCGAGCCCGCCGAACCCGATGCGATAGCCCGGCGGCAGGTGCAGTCCGGCCAGCGCACGCCGCGCGGCGAGCTCGGTGCTGCCCAGCGGACCGGTCGGCGTGGCCAGGATGTCCAGGGCGCGGGCGCCGGCGATGTGGCGGATCTGGTTGGGCGTCTCGACCAGCTTCAGTCGAGCCAGTTGTCCGAGCGGTGTCCAGCCGCCCGCCGTGCGGATCGGCAGCGCGGCCAGCCCGGCCGGCGACCGCTGCGGCGCGCCCGCGAGCCGGATGTACAGGTTCAGCGGCACGTTGCCTTCGGGCACGCGGCTGATGACTTGCCCGGCGAGCAGCGGTTCGAGCTGGACGTAGAGCGCAGCCGGCGTCAGCCCGTGCAGCGCCAGCGCCCGCACCCGCGGTTCGATCTGCAGCTGGGTGACCGGATAGCCGTCGTTGTCGAACACGTCGGCCAGCGCCGGCACACGGCGCAGCCGGTCGGCAACGCGCTCGGCGATCCGCCGCAGCTCCGGAACGCTGGCGCCGAACACGTGGACCACGAACGGCTGGGGCAGACCGGAGAGGCTTTCGCCGAGCCGCTCGATGGTCGGCGTGTCGACTGACAGCTGCACGCCGGGAAGCCGGGATTCGCGCCGGATGCGCTCGCCCAGCGCGTCCAGCGCGTTGACGTTGATTCCGGGCTTGAGCGCGACCTCGATTTCGCCGGCATACGCGGGCTCCGTATAGGCGGTCGACGAGGCGGCGCCGATGCGCGCATAGACGTGCGCGACCGCGGGATCGCGCAGCAGCCGTCGGGTGATGGTTTGCACCGCCGCGCGGGTGTCGAGCAGCGACGCTCCCGGCGGCAGGGTGTACGACTCGAGCAGCACGCCCTCGTCGGGCAACGGCAGGAAGTTGATCGGCACCAGCACCAATCCGATCAGGCTGAGCAGCAGCACCGCGAAGGTGACGCCCAGGCTGGTACGCGGGGCCCGAGCGACCCAGCGGAACAGCCGCTCGTTGCCGCGCTGGAGCCAGCGCAGCAGGCGCTGGCCGCCGTTCGTTCCCGCACCCGGACGCGCGCCGATGAAGCCCAGCCCCAGCGGGATCAGCGTCAGCGACACCAGCAGCGACGCCAGCAGCGCCAGGATCATCGCCAGCGAAAACGGAATGAAGAACAGCCCGACGAGGCCGCCGACGAACAGCAGCGGGACATAGATCGCGACATTGGTCAGGGTGCCGGTGACGTCCGGGATGACGATGCTGCGCACGCCCTGCAGCACGCCCTGCCAGTGACCGTCGCCTGCCTCCCAGCGGTGGTAGATGCTCTCCAGCACGATGATCGCGTCGTCGGCGAGCAGGCCCACGGCCACGGTCAGCGCGCCGAGGGTCATCAGGTTCAGGTTCTGCCCGAGTGCATGCAACGCCGCGATCGCCAGCGCCAGCGACAGCGGGATGCTCAATGCCAGAACGACGATGCCCCGCCCGGCGCCGAGCACCCAGAACAGCACCAGCATGGCCAGCACCGCGCCGACCAGCAGGTTGCGCCCGAGATCGGCACCGATCAGATGGACGATGTGCCCCTGGTCGTAGGTGCGGACCCAGCGCACTCCGGCGGGAAGCTCGGGCAGCGTCTGATCGAGCGCGGCCTGCACGGCCCGGGTCACGGCCAGCGTCGATGCCCCCGGCTGCTTGATCACCACCAGCGCGACGCTGGGCCGCCCGTCGAGCGTCACGGCGTCGTGCGTCGGCTCGGCGCTGCGCACGACCCGCGCCAGCGCCTGCAACGGCACCGGGCCGTGCGGCGTCGCCACCGGAACCTGCTGCAGCGCATCGATCTGCACCGGCAGGCTGCGGGCCTCGATCAGCACGTCGTTGTGCCCAAGCGTGAGATAGCCGGCGGGCGCGAGCAGGACCTGCGCCCGGACCGCCCGCACGATGGCCTGCACGCCGACGCCGGCACGCTGCATCGCGCCGAGATCGGGCTGGATCCAGAGCGCCTCGTCGCCGGCGCCGAACACATGCACGAACTGCACCCCGGGGATGGCGCGCAGCGCCGGCGCGATGTCGGCGAGCACCTTGCGCTGCACCAGCGCGGGAGCGACCGGCGCGGGGATCTGCGCCGTGTAGTCGGCGACCTCGTTGATCGCGTTGCCCATGATCTGCGCCAGCGGATGCGCCTGGGCAGGCAGCTGGGAACGGGCCCGGTCGATCGCGCCGTTGACCGCCTGCAGGTCGCTCTGCGCGTCGCTTCCCTGGCCGAAGCGCACGTCGATCTCGACGGTGCCGTTGCCCATCACCGAGCGCACGCTGCGCAGGCCTGTCAGGGTGAGGATCTCGCTCTCGACGGGGTTGACGACCAGATGCTCCAGCTCGGTCGCGGTCGTGCCGGGCAGGTGCACGGTGACGCTGATCTGCGGATAGTCGAACTGCGGCAGGACCTCGACCGGGGTGCGCACGAAAGCGTTCACCGCCCAGAGCAGCACCGCGCCGAGCACGAGCAGCCACAGCACCCGGCGCCGCAGCAGGCGAGGGACGGAAGCGTCGGGCGGCATAGTTCAGTCGGGCGGCGTGTACGAGCGGGCAATCCCGCGGTGAAACTCGAGGAAGGCGTCGTGGGCGACGACCTGCTGCCCCGACCGCAGGCCGGCGGCGATCCAGGTCCGCCAGCCCCGCGTGGGCCCCGGCACCACCGGCTGCGGCAGGTTTCCCGCCGGCGTGTGCACCAGCACCCACCAGCGGCCGCGGTCGAGGATCAGTGCCTGGGTCGGCACCGCAACCATGCGGCGCGACGGCCCGTCGAGGGTCACCGTTCCCCATTGCCCGTTCCGCCACCAGGCGGGAGGTGCGCCCACCGCCGGCCGCAGGCTGACGCGCAACGCGCCGTCGGCGGCCAGCGCGGGCGACACCGCCACCACCTCGACCGCGACGGCGGCACCACCGGCGGCGGGCCGGAAGCGGCCGACCATCCCGACATGCAGCAACGCGGCATCGGCGCCGTAGTAACCCGCGCGAACCCACAGCCGGCGGGCCGGCTGCAGGGTCAGCAGGGAGTCGCCCGCAGCAATCTGCTCGCCGTTGGCCGCCTGCACCGAGATCACGCTGCCGGCCGTCGGCGCACGGACGATCTGCAGCTGCCGCGCTTCGCGCAGCCGGGCGCGGGCAGTCTGCACGGCGGCTTGTGCCGCGGCCAGCCTGCTGCCAGCGACATCGACCGCCTGGCGCGTGGCCAGTTCGGCGGCGAACTGGCGCCGGGCGATCCGCAATGCGTCGGCGGCGGCCTGTTCCCCTGCCCGGGCAGCGCGCAGCGCCTGCTCGCGCGCGGTCAGCAGCGACGCCATGCGCGGTCCGCCGATGCGCGCCAGCACCGCGCCCGCCACGACCTGGCTGCCCGGGACGACGCGCAGACCGCCGAGCGTTCCCGCCTCGACCGCTCGCACCTGCACGATCGCGATCGGTTCGACCTCGCCGTAGGCCCGCAGGCGGGACACGACGGTCCCCGTCTGCACGGTGACCAGGTCGACAGCCGGCGCCGTTGCGAGCGCGGCAGGCATGCCGCCGGCCAGCAGCAACGCCGCGGCCATCCACCGCCACGACCGGAGCGGGCGGATCAGACTGTCCATGTCCAGGTCAGGAAGGGATGCAGCACCGCATTGCCATACAGCGCGCCGGATGCGACCACGAGCACGATGGCGGTCACCAGCAGCGCGCCCGCGGCCGCCGCCGCAACGCGGTCGCCCGACCCGGCCCGCGCCTTCGATGCGCCGCCGACCGGGAGCGGCGCCAGCAGCCGACCGATCCGCAGCTGCAGCGATCCGGCATCACCCGCCAGGGCAGCATCCGGTGCTGCCTGCCGTCCTCCCGGGGCGAACTGCCGGGCAGTCGCGAGCACCGCGGCAGCGAGGTCGACGCCGGACGCGCCTCGGGCGCGCGCCTCGTCGTCGCGCGCCCATTCCAGGACCTGAAGCCAGGCATCGAAGCGCTCGCGCGCCCAGGGCCAGGGCCACTGCAAGTCGGTCGCGATCTGCGCCAGCCAGATGCGCAGCGGGTCGCGGTGGCGCACGTGGGCCTGCTCGTGCTCCCAGGCCGCGCGGATCTGCGCGTCGTCCAGCGTCCGCGCGAAAAACGGGGAGAACACCACCCGCGGCTGCAACAGACCGGCGGTGCAGACCGGCAACGGAACGGGTTCGCGCACCAGCGCACGCAACGAGCGGGCCGCCGCGCGGATCGCCACCAGCGCAAACGGCAGGCAAGCCGCAACCAGCAAGGCGCGATCGACATGGCCGCGCACCGGATCGGGCTGGCGCAGCGCCCAGCCGCACAGCCACGCGGCGACCACCAGCGTGGGAACGAGCGGCAGCCAGATCCGCCGCCAGGCCCGGCGTTCGGCGATCGCCGGTGTCACCCCGCCGGCCTGGCGCCACGGCCAGGCAGCAAGCGGTTGCGCGGCCAGTCCGCCGAACAACAGCAGCAGGATGGTGAGCAAGGTCTCACGTCCCATGGTCCGGGCTCCTTCGGTTGCGGATGGCGCGTTCGAGTTCGTCGAGCAATCCGGGATCGATGTCGTCGACCGCCTCGACCAGCGCCGCCACGGCGGCGTGCGGCCCGGGGCCGAGGAAGCGGTTCAACAGCTGACGGGCCCGCGCCCGCTCGACCGCCTCGCGGTCGGCGGCCGGGCTGTAGACGAAGGCGCCGCCTTCGCGGCGGCGCGCGATCAGGCCCTTGTCGCGCAGGCGATCGACGACCTTCGCCGTCGTCGTATAGACGTAGCCGGCAGGGACACCCAGGCGTTCGTGCAGATCGCGGACCGAGGCAGTGCCGAGTTCCCAGAGCGCGGCGAGCACCGCGTACTCCAGGTCGTCGGCCGGAAGGCGGAAATGGGGCATCCGGACAGTCTACGACTGTCGTCGTAGACGAAGCAATCCCGCGCGGCCCGCGGGTGATTCAGTTCCGCAAACCGCGCCTTCGCGCCGCCCGACGCTCAGTCCAGCCTGGGTTCCGCCAGCCAGCCGGGCTCGCGCTTGTCGACGAACGCGGCGAAGCCCTCCCTGGCCTCGGCGGTGGCGCGGACCCGGGCGATGGTCCGTGCCGTCAGGTCGGACGTGGCGTCGTCGACCGACTGCGGCGACAGCCGGCCGAGCAGCGACTTGATTTCGCGCAGCGCCGCCGGGCCGCTGCGCAGCAGCCCGCGCAGCACGTCGAGCAGCGCGGCGTCGAGCGCGTCGGCCGCGGCGACCTGCTGGACCAGTCCGATCGCCAGCGCCTGCGGCGCCGACAGCGTGCGGCAGGTCAGCGCCAGTTCCATGGCCTGGCGGCGGCCGATCGCGTTGACCACGTAGGGACCGACCACCGCCGGCAGGATGCCGAACTTGGCCTCGGTGAGCGCGAACCGCGCGTCCTCGGCTGCGATCACGATGTCCGCCGCGCAGGCCAACCCCATGCCCCCGCCGAACGCCGCGCCCTGCACCACCGCGACCACCGGCTTCGGACAGCCCGCGACGGCGCGCATCATTCGAGCGAATCGCCGTGCGTCGTCGATGTTGTCGGCCTCGCCGGCCTGCGCGGCACGACGCATCCAGCCGATGTCGGCACCGGCACAGAAGTGTCGGCCAGCGCCGCGCAGCACCACGGCGCGCACCGAGTCGTCGGCGCCGAGCGACTCGAACGCCCCCGCCAGCCGCTCGATCTGGGGCTCGTCGAAGGCGTTGTGCACCTGCGGTCGGTCGAGGGTGACGAAGGCCAGCCCGGACGCGGCGATGCGGACCCGCAGTTCGGTCGTGTCCATCGGCATGTCCCGCGTCCCTGCGGTCCGCTCTGCCGCGCCGCGCGGGCCCTCGCCCGAACGAATGTCGTCCGCCCCGGGACGGTCCGGCGTCCGGATCATTGCGCGCCCTCCTTGCGCCGCAGCGCGATCAGCGGCTCGACCTTCGGCGCGTGCAGCGCCGGACGGTCGGCCTCGGGCGCCGGCAGCGGTTCGACCTGCTGCAGGCTGGCATGGCAGCGCCGGGTCAGTTCCTGATAGGTGCGGGTGCCTTCAAGCTTCCAGGCGATCTCCTCGGCATTCAATTCGCGGCGCAGCTTCGCTGGCATCCCGGCCGCCAGCGTGCGCGGCGGAACCACCATGCCGGCTGGCACGAAGGCGCAGGCCGCGACGATCGCCTGCTCGCCGATCACGGCGTCGTCCATGACCACGGCGTTCATGCCCACCATCGCGTCGCGGCGCACGACGCAGCTATGCAGCACGGCGCCGTGGCCAATGTGGCCGTTGGCCTCGACCACGGTGTCGTGGCCGGGAAAGCCGTGCATCACGCAGCCGTCCTGGATGTTGGCACCCTCGTGCAGCACGATGCGGCCGAAGTCGCCGCGCAGGCTGGCGCAAGGCCCGACATAGCAGCCCGGTCCCACATGGACATCGCCGATCAGCACGGCGGAGGGATGCACATAGGCGCTCGGGTCGACGACCGGAATCACGCCCTCGATGGCATAGCAAGGCACGGGGATCTCCTTAGGGTTTGTCCTGATGAATGTTTGACTTGCATCAAACCTTTTGGCAAGCCTAGTATTTACCGACCGGTTGGTCAATATTGCTCTGCTCTCGTAACGACATCCCGATCTGCTGGCATCGCCCTCCTCTCAATTTGCGATGAGTCAAATTCCAAATCCTGCTCTGCGCATCGAAACCATCGGCCGGGTCGCGCGCATCACCCTCGACCGCCCCGACGCGCTCAACGCGCTGACGGCGCAGCTCATCGCCGACCTGATCGGCGCGCTCGACGCCGTCGCCGCGCAACCGGAGGTCCGCTGCCTGGTGCTCACCGGTACCGGACGCGCGTTCTGCGCCGGACAGGATCTGCGCGACCCGGCAGTCGCCCCCGACGGCAGCGCGCCGAAGGATCTCGGCGCCATCATCGAGACCGGCTACAAGCCGCTGGTGCTGCGGCTGCGGTCGATGCCGATGCCGACGCTGGCGGCCATCAACGGCGTCGCCGCCGGCGCGGGCGCCTCGCTGGCGCTGGCCTGCGATCTGGTCGTGGCGCGGCGCGGCGCGGCCTTCGTCCAGGCATTCTCGGCGATCGGTCTGATTCCCGACAGCGGCGCCACCTGGAACCTGCCGCGCCTCGCCGGTCGGGCACGGGCGCTCGGGCTCGCATTGCTCGGCGACAAGCTCGGCGCCGAACGTGCCGAGCAGATGGGACTGATCTGGGCGGCGGTCGACGACACCGCCTTTGACGACGAAGTGACGCGGCTGTCCGAGCGGCTGGCTGCCCTGCCCACCCGGGCGCTGGTCCGCACCCGGGCGCTGATCGACGCCGGCCTCGGCGGCACGCTGGAACAGGCGCTCGACGCCGAAGCCGCGGCCCAGCGCGAGCTCGGATTCGCCGCCGACTACGCCGAGGGTGTCGCCGCGTTCGCGCAGAAGCGCGCGCCGCGCTTCACCGACCGCTGACCCGGGAGCCGCGATGACCGCACTGCCCCGCGTCTGGGTCCTGGGTGCAGGCAGCATGGGCGCCGGAATCGCGCAACTGGCCGCGCAGGCCGGTCACGACGTCTGCCTGTACGACGCCCAGCCACCGGCCCTCGAACGCGCGCTCGCCGCGATCGCGGCCGACCTCGACGGCGCCGTGTCCCGGGGCAAGCTCGGGCCGGAGCGACGCGGCGAGATCCTCGGGCGCATCCGCCCCGCTGCCGACCTCGAGGCAGGCCGCGGCAGCGGCATCGTGGTCGAGGCCATCATCGAGGATCTGGGGGCGAAGCAGGACCTGCTGCGCCGCATCGAGCCGCTCGTCGCCGACGACGCGCTGCTGCTGAGCAATACCTCGTCGCTGTCGGTCACCGCCATCGCCGCCGCGCTCGCACGGCCGCAGCGTGTCGCCGGCTGGCACTTCTTCAATCCCGCGGTGCGGATGAAGCTGGTCGAGATCATCCCCGGCATGCAGACCGACCCTGCGGTGGTCGACGCGCTGCGTGCGCTGTCGCGGTCGTGGGGCAAGACCGCGGTGGCCGCGCCGAACGTGCCGGGATTCATCGTCAACCGGGTCGCGCGGCCGTACTACGCCGAAGCGTGGCGGCTGCTCGCTGAGCGCGCCGCGCCCGCCCCCGCGATCGACGCGCTGTTGCGGCAGGCCGGGGGCTTCGCCCTCGGTCCGTTCGAACTGATGGACCTGATCGGCCACGACGTCAATCTTGCGGTGACCGAATCGGTGTTCCGGGCCACCGGCTTCGATTCGCGCTACGCGCCGGCCCTGATGCAGCAGGAACTGGTGCGCGCCGGGCGCCTTGGCCGCAAGAGCGGCCATGGCGTGTACCGCCACGGTCCGGATGCTGCGGCGCCCGGGTTCGCCACGGTGGCACCGGCATCCGGCATTCCCGTGGTGCGCCATGCCGCGGCGCCCGGCCTGCTGGGCTCGCTGCTCGAACGCCTGCGCGGCGCCGGCGTGCCGCTCGAAACCGATTCCCGGCTCCCGGACGAGACGCTGGCCGTCGGCGGCAGCCGCATCGCGACGACCGACGGCCGGACCGCGGCGCACCGCGCGGCGGTGGAGTCCCAGCCCGCCCTGATCCTGCTCGACACCGCGCTGGATCTCGCGCGCACGCCGCTGCTCGGCGCCGCGGCAACCGCCGCCGCCACGCCCGACCGCGCCGCCTTCGCCGCGGCGCTGGACGCCGCCGGCGTGCGGCTGGTCGAACTGGCCGACGTCGCCGGGCTGGTCGTGATGCGCGTGGTCGCCGCGCTGGTCAACGAAGCGGCCGATCTGGCGAGCTGGAACGCGGTGGCCGCGGCCGACATCGACCTCGCAATGCAGCTTGGCACGGCCTACCCCCGAGGGCCACTGGCCTGGGGCCGGTCGCTCGGCGCGGCACGCGTGCACACGGTGCTGCGCCACCTGTCCGATCACTACGGCGATGCCCGCTACCGCATCGCCCCCCGACTGTCCGAATCCCGCTGGAGTGGAGCCGCCCTCGATGCCTGAACCGCAAGTCAATGCCGCCGAAGCCGCGGACCTTTCCGCGCAGCAGCTCGCCGAACGCGTACGCGATCGCATGCTCGCCCACGACCACGCCACGGGCGCGCTCGGCATCGCCATCGTCGGCGTCGGCCCGGGCACGTCGCGCGCCCGCATGACGGTGCGCAGCGACATGCTCAACGGCTTCGCCATCTGCCACGGCGGGCTGATCACCACCCTGGCCGACACCGCGTTCGCCTATGCCTGCAACGCCTGCAACGAGGTCACCGTCGCCTCGGGGCTGAGCGTGGACTTCCTGGCCCCGGCGCACGAGGGCGACGTGCTCGACGCCGAGTGCCACGAGCAGTCGGCCCGGGGCCGCACCGGGATCTACGACGTCACTGTCAGCAACCAGCGCGGCGAACGCATCGCGCTGTTCCGCGGCCGCTCGTACCGGCTGCGCGGCAAGCCGGTCGTCGACGACGGCCATACCCATCGATGAGGAGACCACCATGCTGAGCCCCACCCGCGCGACGCCGGATCCGGTCGAGCACGCCAGCCGCGACGCCATTTCCGCGCTGCAGCTCGAGCGGCTGAAGTGGACGCTGCGCCATGCCTACGACAACGTGCCGCACTACCGCCGCGCGTTCGACGCCAAGGGCGTGCATCCCGACGACCTGCAGCAGCTCGAGGACCTGGCGAAGTTCCCGTTCACCAGCAAGTCCGACCTGCGCGACAACTACCCCTTCGGCATGTTCGCCGTGCCGCGTGAACGCATCGTGCGCGTCCATGCGTCGTCCGGGACCACCGGCAAGCCGACCGTCGTCGGCTACACCCAGCGCGACATCGACACCTGGGCCGATCTGGTCGCCCGGTCGATCCGGGCCGCCGGCGGCCGGCCGGGCGACATCGTCCATGTCGCCTACGGCTACGGGCTGTTCACCGGCGGGCTGGGCGCGCATTACGGCGCCGAGCGGCTGGGCTGCACCGTGGTGCCGATGTCGGGCGGACAGACCGAGAAGCAGGTCCAGCTCATCCGCGACTTCAAGCCGGACATCATCATGGTCACCCCGAGCTACATGCAGGTGATCGTCGAGGAATTCGCCCGCCAGGGACTGGACGCGCGCGACTGCTCGCTGCGCGTGGGGATCTTCGGCGCCGAGCCGTGGACCGAGGCGATGCGGCACGAGATCGAATCGAAGACCAGCCTGAAGGCGGTCGACATCTACGGCCTGAGCGAAGTCATGGGCCCGGGCGTCGCCTGCGAATGCGTCGAGACCCAGGACGGGCCGGTGATCTGGGAGGATCACTTCTATCCCGAGATCATCGATCCGGTCACCGGCGAGCCGCTGCCCGACGGCAGCGAGGGCGAGCTGGTATTCACGACGCTGACCAAGGAAGGGCTGCCGATCATCCGCTATCGCACCCGCGACCTCACGAGATTGCTGCCGCCGACCGCCCGCGCCTTCCGCCGCATGGGCAAGATCGTCGGTCGCAGCGACGACATGCTGATCGTGCGGGGCGTCAACGTGTTCCCGACGCAGATCGAGGAGATCGTGATCCAGCACGACAAGCTGTCGGGCCAGTACCAGATCCACCTCAGCCGCGACGGCCACCTCGACAAGGTCGAGGTGCACTGCGAGCTCGAGCCGTCACTCGGTCACGTGAGCGACGTCGAGCGCCAGCAGATCGCGGACTGGCTCGCGCACCGCATCAAGACGCTGGTCGGGATCACCACCCGCGTCTGCGTCCTGCCGCCGGATTCGATCGAACGCACCCTGGTCGGCAAGGCCCGGCGCGTGGTCGACCATCGTCCCAAGGGCGCCTGAGCGGCCCGCGCCGTCCGCCCGCTGTTCCTACGAGGAGACGCAGCATGTACACCCAAGCCATGGACCTGATGCCCAAGGGCGACGACAAGCCGTCCGTTCCGCTGTCGGCGAGCGAGCAGCAGCTGCTCGACCGCTTCGAGGCGCGGATCGACGACGGCGGGTTCGTCGAGCCCAAGGACTGGATGCCCGAGCATTACCGCCGGACGCTGGTGCGGCAGATCAGCCAGCACGCGCATTCCGAGATCGTCGGCATGCTCCCCGAAGGCAACTGGATCACCCGCGCGCCGACGCTCAAGCGCAAGGCCATCCTGCTCGCCAAGGTGCAGGACGAAGGCGGCCACGGGCTGTACCTGTACGCCGCGGCGGAGACGCTGGGCGTGTCGCGCGACGAACTGATCGGCCAGCTGCACGCCGGCAAGGCCAAGTACAGCTCGATCTTCAACTACCCGACGCTCGCCTGGGCCGACGTCGGCGTCATCGGCTGGCTGGTCGACGGCGCGGCGATCATGAACCAAGTGCCGCTGTGCCGCTGTTCGTACGCGCCGTACGCGCGGGCGATGATCCGCATCTGCCGCGAGGAAAGCTTCCACCAGCGCCAGGGCTACGACGCGCTGCTGGTCATGATGCGCGACGGCACGCCGCGCCAGCGCGACATGGTGCAGGACGCGGTGAACCGCTGGTGGTGGCCGAGCCTGATGATGTTCGGTCCGCCCGACGACGTCAGCAACCATTCGGCGCAGAGCATGCGCTGGGGCATCAAGCGCATCTCCAACGACGACCTGCGGCAGAAGTTCGTCGACGCCACCGTGCAGCAGGCGAAGGTGCTCGGCGTGACCCTGCCCGATCCCGAACTGCGCTGGAACGAGGCGCGCCAGCATTTCGACTTCGGCCCGATCGACTGGGACGAATTCCGGCGGGTCGTCGGCGGCGACGGCCCGTGCAACCGCGAGCGGCTGGCCGACCGCGTCGACGCCTGGGACGACGGCGCCTGGGTGCGCGAGGCGGCGCTGGCCCATGCCGCCAAGGCCGCAATGCAGCGCAAGGCCGCCTGACGCTCAATTCCTTCCGACGAGGAGATCCGCAATGAACCCGACAGCAACACCCGAATCCGCCGACAACCGCGAGGAATGGCCCCTGTGGGAGGTGTTCGTCCGCAGCAAGGCCGGGCTGGACCACAAGCACAGCGGCAGCCTGCATGCCCCCGACGCCAAGCTGGCGCTCGAGATGGCGCGCGACGTCTACACCCGCCGGCAGGAAGGCACCAGCATCTGGGTGGTGCGTTCCGACCAGATCGTCGCCAGCGACCCCGGCGACAAGGACATGTACTTCGACCCGATGGAAGACAAGGTGTACCGCCACCCGACCTTCTACAAGCTGCCCGACGAAGTCAACCACATGTGAGGCGCCTGCCATGCAAGATTCGATCACGGTCAGCACCGATCCGTCGGTGCGCTACCTGCTGCGCCTGGGCGACACCTGCCTGGTCCATTCCCAGCGTCTGGGCGAATGGTGCGGCCACGCGCCGATCATCGAGGAGGACATCGCGCTGACCAACATTGCGCTCGACCTCATCGGCCAGGCGCGCGGCATCCTCACCCGCGCCGGCCAGCTCGGCGGCCAGCAGTTCGACGAGGACCAGCTCGCCTTCCTGCGCGAGGAGCGCGACTACCTCAACCCGACGCTGGTCGAGCTGCCGCGCGGCGACTTCGCCGTCACCACGGTCCGCAACCTGATGGTCGCCGCGCTGCTCGAACTGCTGTGGACACGGCTGCAGGCCTCGAGCGACGCCGAGGTCGCCGCGGTCGCCGGCAAGGCGGTGAAGGAGGCGCGCTACCACCACCGGCACGCCGCCGACTGGCTGGTGCGGCTGGGCGACGGCACCGCCGAATCGCGCCGCCGCATCGAGGCCGCGCTCGACCGGCTCTGGCCGTATTCGCGCGAACTGTTCCAGTCCGACGCCATCGACGATGCCGCCGCCGCGTCCGGCCTGGGGCCGCGCTGGGCCGAGCTGCGCGACCCCTGGATCGCCGCGATGCGCGACGCGCTCGACGCCGCCGGACTGGCGATGCCGACGGAGACCGCCTTCCTCAGTTCCGGGCGGCTGGGCATCCACAGCGAGCACATGGGCCACATGCTGGCCGAGATGCAATATCTGCAGCGCAGCTATCCCGGAGGCGCGTGGTGACGACCGCGACCGCATCGGCCGGACGCGCGGCCCGCGCCTGGGCCGTGCTCGACGGCGTGCCCGACCCGGAAGTCCCGGTGCTGTCCGTGCGCGACCTGGGCATGGTGCGCTCGGTCGACCTCGCCGGCGACGGCACGCTCGACGTGATCCTCACCCCGACGTATTCCGGCTGCCCAGCCACGGAGATGATCGAGCGCAGCGTGATCGAGGCGCTCGACGCCGCCGGCCTCGGGCCGGTGCGGGTGACGCTGCGCCGCGCGCCGGCGTGGACCACCGACTGGATCAGCGACGCCGGCCGGCGCAAGCTGCGCGAATACGGCATCGCCCCGCCGGTCCACGCCGCGGGCGAGGCCGTACCGATCCGCATCGTCCGCGGGGCCGCCGCTCCCGCCCCGTCATGCCCGCATTGCGGCAGCGCCGACACCGAGCAGATCTCGGCGTTCGGATCGACCGCATGCAAGGCACTGTGGCGTTGCCGGGCCTGCGGCGAACCCTTCGACTACTTCAAGCCGATCTGAAAGAGCCATTTCATGGACACCCGTTTCTATCCGCTGCGCGTGCGCGCGGTCGAGCCCGACACCGACGAGGCGATGATCGTCAGCTTCGACGTGCCCGGCGATCTCGCCGACCGCTTCGCCTTCACCCAGGGCCAGTACCTCAACCTGCGCGCCACCATCGACGGCGCCGAAGTGCGGCGTTCGTACTCGGTCTGCGCCGGGGTCGACGATGCCGTGCTGCGCATCGGCGTGCGCAAGGTTCGCGGCGGGGTGTTCTCGAACTGGCTCGCCGAGCACCTGCACGCCGGCGACACCATCGACATCATGCCGCCGCAGGGGCGGTTCTACGTGCCGATCGATCCCGCAGCCAAGCGCCATTACCTGGCGATCGCCGGAGGCAGCGGCATCACCCCGGTGCTGTCGATCCTGAAGACCGTGCTTGCCCGCGAACCCGCGAGCCGCTTCACCCTGGTGTACGGCAACCGCAGCCTGCGCTCGACGATGTTCAAGGAGGAACTCGAGGATCTGAAGAACCGCTATCTGTCGCGGCTCGAAATCCATCACGTGTTCTCCGAGGAGTCCGCGCAGTCGCCGCTGCACCACGGCCTGCTCGACCGCGAGCGCGTCGGCCGCTTCCTGTCGCTGGCGATCCGGCCGCAGGCGATCGACCACGTCTTCGTCTGCGGTCCACACCAGATGAACGACGCCGCAGAGGACGCACTGCGGCAGTCCGGGGTCGCGCCGGAACGCATTCATATCGAACGCTTCAACCTGCCGCAGGGCCAGGCCGAGGCCGGCGCGGCGATGCACGAGGCCCAGGCACGCGACGCCGCGCACAGCCGGGTCGTGATCGTGCGCGACGGCCAGCGCCGCGAGGTGGAGGTCCGCAAGGGCGACCCGAGCGTGCTCGACGTCGCGATCGCCGCCGGAATGGACCTGCCGTTCTCGTGCACCTCCGGCGTCTGCGGCACCTGCCGCGCACGACTGCTCTGCGGCGAAGTGCGGATGGACCGCAACTTCGCGCTGGAGAAGGCCGACATCGACGCGGGCTTCATCCTGACCTGCCAGTCGCATCCGCTGACCGAGCAGGTCGAGATCTCCTTCGACGACCGATAGGCGGAATTCATGGCCCGAGGACGCGCAGCAAACTATGACGACCAGCGCGCCGCCATCCTGGCGCAGGCGGCGCGGCTGTTCGCGCGGCAGGGATACGCGGCAACGTCGATGAACCAGGTGGCCGACGCCTGCGCCCTGTCGAAGGCCGCGCTGTACCACTACTTCCGCGACAAGTACGCCCTGCTCACCCACATCGCCGAGGCGCACGTGCGGCTGCTGCTCGCCGTGACCCAGGATGTCGAGACGCAGTACCCCGACGCGCAGCGGCGGCTGCCGGCGCTGATCGAACGCTTCGTGCGCGAGTACGCCGG
The DNA here is from genome assembly GCA_021814605.1 of Pseudomonadota bacterium. Lineage (GTDB taxonomy): Bacteria > Pseudomonadota > Gammaproteobacteria > Burkholderiales > Burkholderiaceae_C > Thiomonas. The sequence continues at coordinate 15,130 of JAKAIB010000040.1, forward strand.
CGCGCAGGACGCGCACCGCGTGCTGACCGAGGATGTGCGCTTTCTCGATCCGGCCGACCGCGACCGCATCCTCGGCATCGAGCGCGAGGTGGTCGCGCATTTCGCCCGGGCGATCGCGGCGACCCGGCCCGGACTCGAACCCGCCGCGCTGGACAAGCCGCTGGCGATGCTGCTGTTCGGCATGATCAACTGGCTGTTCACCTGGTTCAAGCCGGGCCAGCCGCTCGACGACTCGACTCTCGCCCCGCTGGTCGCCGACCTGTTCCTCAACGGCGTTGGCGGGCTGCACATCGACACCCTCACCCAACTCGAAGGAGAACGCGCAGATGCCGCATGAACGCCAGGCCTGGATCGTCGACGGGGTGCGTACCCCGTTCGGCCGCTACGGCGGCGCACTGGCCGCAGTGCGTGCCGACGATCTCGGCGCCATCCCCGTCCGCACCCTGATCGAACGCCACCCCGGCATCGACTGGAGCCGCGTCGACGAACTGTTCTACGGCTGCGCCAACCAGGCCGGCGAAGACAACCGCAACGTCGCGCGCATGGTCGGACTGCTCGCGGGCCTGCCGGTCGACGTCCCCGGCTGCACCGTCAACCGTCTCTGCGCCTCCGGGCTCGAAGCGGTGGCCCAGGCGGCGCGGGCGATCCGCTGCGGCGAGGCCGACCTCATCGTTGCCGGCGGCGTCGAGAGCATGTCGCGGGCGCCGTTCGTCCTCGGCAAGGCCGAGACCGCGTTCTCGCGCAGCGCGCGCATCGACGACACCACCATCGGCTGGCGCTTCGTCAACCCGGCAATGCAGGCGCAGTACGGCATCGACTCGATGCCCGAGACCGCGGAGAACGTCGCCGCCGACTTCGGGATCGCCCGCGACGACCAGGATGCGTTCGCGCTGCGCTCGCAGCAGCGGTGCAAGGCGGCGCAGCAGGCCGGCTTCTTCGACGACGAGATCGTCCCGGTGCCCGTGCCGCGCGCCAAGGGCGCGCCGATCGCCGTCGCGCACGACGAGCACCCGCGCGGCGACACGACCATCGACGACCTGCACAAGCTGCGTGCGGTGGTGCGACCCGGGGGCAGCGTCACCG
>JAKAIB010000041.1:0-6814 GCA_021814605.1 Pseudomonadota bacterium
AGGCTTTGCACACCTGGGGCGGATTGCCGCCGGGCCGGCTGCTCGAGTTGGCGGCGCTGTGCAACGACGCGGCGCCCGCGCCCGACGCCGGGCGGTGGATCGGTGACCCCACCGAGACCGCGCTGGTCGTGCGCGCCGAGGACGAGGGCATCGCCGTCCAGCCCCTGCGGCAGCGCCTGCCGCGTATCGCCGAGCTGCCGTTCGATGCCGCGCGCAAGCGCATGAGCACGGTGCACCATGCGGACGGTGCCAGCGCCTGGCAGGGAATCACCAAGGGAGCCCCCGAGTCGGTGCTGCCCTTATGCCGGCAGGTGTGGACGACGCAGGGCGCGGAGCCGGTCGACGTCGCGGCGGCGCTGGCGGCGGTACAGGCGCTGGCCGGGCGCGGCATGCGCGTGCTCGCGGTGGCGCAGCGCGAATGGCCCGCGCCGCCGGCGGTCGATGCGGTCGAATCCGACCTGACCCTGGTCGGTCTGATCGGTCTGCTCGATCCGCCGCGCTCCGAGGCGCGGCAGGCGGTGGCCGAATGCCTGGAGGCGGGCATCGTTCCGGTGATGATCACCGGCGACCATCCGGCGACCGCCCTGGCGATCGCGCGCGACCTGGGCATCGTCGGCGCCGATGCCCCAGTGCTCACCGGGCCGGAGCTTGCGGCGATCGGCGACACCGATCTCGCCGAGCAGGTCGAGCAGGTGCGGGTGTACGCCCGCACCGATCCCGCGCAGAAGATCCGCATCGTGCGGGCGCTGCAGCGCCGCGGCCAGTTCGTCGCGATGACGGGAGACGGCGTCAACGACGCGCCGGCGCTGCGCGCAGCGGACATCGGCGTGGCCATGGGCAAGGGCGGGACCGATGTCGCCCGCGAAGCGGCGAGCCTGGTGCTGCTCGACGACGATTTCGCCACCATCGTGGCCGCGGTGCGCGAGGGGCGGCGCATCTTCGACAACATCCGCAAGTTCATCCGCTACGCGATGACAGGAAACTCGGGCGAGATCTGGGCGCTGTTCCTGGCGCCACTGGTCGGGCTGCCGGTGCCGCTGCTGCCGATCCACATTCTCTGGGTCAATCTGGTGACCGATGGCCTGCCGGGGCTGGCGCTTGCCGCCGAGCCGGCCGAGCGCGGCGTGATGCGCCGGCCGCCGCGACCGCCGCAGGAAAGCGTCTTCGCCCACGGTCTCTGGCAGCACGCGCTGTGGGTCGGTCTGCTCATCGGCGGTCTGTGCCTCGGCGTGCAGGCCTGGGCGATCGCGCGCGGCGATCCGCATGGTCAGACGCTGGTGTTCGTCGTATTGACCTTCACCCAGATGGCCCACGTGCTCGCGATCCGCTCCGAGCGCGATTCGCTGTTCGCCCTCGGCGTCACCGGCAACCTGCCGCTGCTCGGCGCGGTGGTGCTGACCGTCGGGCTCCAGATCGCGGTGGTCTACGTCCCGGCGCTGCAGCGGTTGTTCCACACGCTGCCGTTGACTTTGCCGGAACTGGCGCTCAGCCTGGGTTGCGCCGCAGTCGTGTTCGGTGCCGTGGAGGTCGAGAAGGCATGGCGCCGCCGACTCACGCGGGACGCATGACGGCGCCGAAGTCGGCCGGACGCGCGCTGTACAGGTTCGACGTGACCAGCACATCTGCGCCGCTGGCGGCATAGCGGGCGGCGTTGTCCGGCCGGATGCCGCCAGCGGCGCAGATGACGATGCGCGGCTGCAGCGCCCGCAGCCGCGGCACGACCTCGGCGATCCGCTCGGGCGCCATCTTGTCGAATTGCACGCCGTCGGCGCCGGCGCGGGCGGCGGCGACGGCCTCCTCGGCCGATTCCGCTTCGATCTGGACGAACTTTTCCGCGCTGGCGGCGCGGGCGCGCGCGACCAGCGCGGCGAGGTCGAGATCCGGCAGGAAGGCGCGATGCTGCGCAAAGACCAGGATGGTTTCGGACAGCCCCGCGCGATGCACCACGCCGCCGCCGCACAACACGGCGTAGTGTTCCAGCCGGCGTGCGCCGGGGTGTGTCTTGCGGGTGCCGGCGACATGGACGCGCGGATTCTCCGCCCGCGCGGCGTCGACCATGTGGCGCGTCGCGGTGGCAACGCCACCGAGGTATTCGAGCAGGTTCATGCCCTGCTTCCAGGCGATGTGCAGTGCATGCGCGCCGCCACGTAGTCGCAGGACGTCCTGGCCCGGCCGCAGCGCGTCGCCGTCGGCCGCCAGCGGTTCGGCGTCGAGGCCGAGGGCGCGTGCCAGCCGCAGCAGCGGGGCCATGCCGGCGAGGACACCGGCCGCACGCGTCGCATAGGTCAGCGTTCCCGGCGCGTCCGGCAGTCCCAGCGCGCGGGTCGTCTCGTCGTGTAGCGGAACGTCCTCGGCGATCAGGCGCTCGACGTCATCCTGGCTGAAATGCATCATGGTTGCGGCGCAGCTGGCGCTGCTGGAAATGGCGGATGAGGACGAACAGCAGCAGGCTGAACACGCCCAGCGCGATGCTGCCGCGCGCGGCCTGTGCGGTGTCGCCGGTCGTGACGGCGTTGAACACCGCCAGGGACAGCGTCTCGGTCCGGCCGATGATGTTGCCGCCCAGCATCAGCGAAATGCCGACCTCGCCCATGCCGCGCGCCAGCGCCAGCAGCAGGCCGCCGAGCAGCGCCGGCATGGCGAGCGGCAGGTGCACCAGCCAGTACGCGGCCCAGGGACGGCAGCCGAGGGTCAGCGCGGTTTCGTGCAGGGCGCGCGGCTGCGTCTGCAGTGCGGACTGCAGCGGTTTGACGGCCAGCGGCAGCCCGGCGATCAGCGCCGCCAGCCACAATCCCGACGCGTGGAACACCGGGTCGGCGTTGACGAGGCGCAGGGCGCGGCCGAGTGCCGTCTCGCGGCCGCATGCCCAGAGCAGGACGAAACCGATCACCACCGGCGGGAACACCACCGGAACGGTGACCAGGGCGTCGAGCCAGGCACTGCGCCGCAGCCGGAACACCAGCAGCCACGCCAGCAGAGCCGCGCCCAGCAGGTAGGCCGGGAGCAGCGCCAGGGCAAGCCGGGTGCTGAGCATCAGGGGCGCGGCATCGGCGGCGTCGAGCAGGGTCATCGCAGCGGGCGGCACGTCGATCAGAGCCCGGCCTGACGCAGGATGCGGCGGGCCAGCGGGCTTCGCAGGAAAGTGGCGAAGCGCTCGCGTTCGTGCAGCGTCGCCGGGTGCTGGCCGGCCGGTGGCAGCGCGGCGATGATGGTGATCGGCGCGTAGCTGCCGGCGCCCGGGCGCAGTGCGATCGCGCCACCGAGCCGGGGGCGCACCGCCAGCACCTCGGTCCGGTTGAGGAAGCCGGCGTCGACCTGCCCGGTGGTGAGGTAGGCACTGACCTGCGGGACCGTCTGGACGATCTGCAGCCGGTCCTGCAGCGCGGACCACAGGTCCTTGGCTTCGAGCCATTGCCGTGCCGCGCGACCGTAGATGGCCTGCTGCGGGTTGGGCAGCGCGATCGATCGCAGGCGGGGGAGGTCGCGGACCGGGTCGGCGATACCGCCGCTGCGGCGACCCGGCAGATTGCGCCGCCACGCCAGCATCAGCACGCCTTCGCCCAGCGGCAGGCGCTGCGGCAGCTCGAGGTCGCGCGCGGCGCCGATGAATCCGGAATCGCCGATGAGCACGTCGACCCGGCCGCTGGCCCGCGCCTGCGCGAAGATCTGCTGCAGGTTGCCGTAGCTGCGCTCGACCGGAATGCCGGTCTCGTGCGTGAACGCCCCGCACAGCGCTTCGGCCGGACGCTTGTATCCGGCGCCGGCGAACAGCAGCAATGGTTGACGCGCACCTGCCCTCGCGGACGTCAGCGGTGCGAGCGCGGCCAGAGGCAGCAGCAGCAGGGAGCGGCGCAGCGGCGAGGTGAGGGACGGGGGATGGTCGGGCATGGTGGTGGCGACGTACGGTCGGGAAGCGGCGAGCGGTCAATGCTCGATCGAGGCGGTCTTGATCAGCGCGAACAGCGCATCGCCCGGCTGGATGTGCAGTGCCGCTCGGGCCGGTTCGGTGACTTCGCTCCACAGCCCCTGGCCGTCGCCCAGTCGCAGTCGCACCAGGACATGCCCGGGCCGGCTGGGCGCGACGGCATCGACGGTCGCGGGGAGATGATTGAGCATGCTGGTTCCGGACGGAACCGTGCGCGACAGCGCGACGTCGCGGGCGAAGATCCGCAGGCGTGTGGCATCGCCGTCGGCGCTGCCGGGAAAGGTGAGCAGGCTGTCGCCGAAGCGTGCCTGTGCCAGTCCCTCGGCCAGCGCGGTGGCCGGCGCCTCGAGCACCGCGACCGGGCCGAGACGGTCGAACAGCGGCGAGTCGGGTTGCAGCAGGGCCTGCTGCAGCGGTTCGACGCCGACGATGCGGCCGGCATCCATGAACACGACCCGCCGCGCCAGCCGCTCGACGTCCTCCGGCGCGTGGCTGACCAGCAGCATCGGCAGCTGCTGGTCGCGCGCGATCCGTGCGATCAGGTCGAGCAGCTCGTCCCTGGCGTGCCAGTCGAGCGCTGCCAGCGGCTCGTCGAGCAGCAGCAGCCGTGCTCCCGACAGCAGCGCGCGGGCGATCGCGATCCGCTGCTTCTCGCCGCCCGACAGCGCGGCGATGCGGCGGTCGAGCAGGTGCGCGATGCCGAGCTGGGCGGCCCGCAGCTGCAGCGCGTCTTCGCCCGGCCGGCCGGGCGCGCGGTGCGCGGCGAACTCGAGATTGCCGCGCACCGAGAGGTGGGGGAACAGCGCCGCGTCCTGGAACACGTAGCCGATGTCGCGTTGCGGCGCTGGCCGCTGCACCGTGCCATCGAGCCAGGTCGACGCACCGACCCGAAGCGTTCCATGCAACCGGGGGATCAGGCCGGCGAAGGCGCGCAGCAGCGTGCTCTTGCCGCAGCCGGAGCGGCCGAAGATCGCCGTGATGCCATCGAGCGGCCAGCAGAACGGGCCGGTATCCAGCGTGAATTCGCCGAGCCGGGCGTGGAGTCGGCCCTCGATGCGCGCGGCCGGCGGCGCGGCGTCGGAGGCGGATGCCGCGAGCGATGCAGGTGACGCCGCTGCGGAGGCGGTCGCGTTCATGCGCCGTCCTTCGCGGTGCGGCGGTAGATGCCGTAGACGATGCTGAGCACGACCACGGCGAACAGCAGCATCAGTGCCGAGAGCAGATGCGCCTGCGGGTACTCCAGTGCCTCGACGTGGTTGTAGATGTCGATCGACACCACGCGCGTCCGGCCGGGGATATTGCCGCCGACCATGAGCACGACGCCGAATTCGCCGATGGTGTGGGCGAAGGTCAGCGTGAGCGCGACGATCAGGCCGCCGCGCGACAACGGCAGCGCGACGTGAAAGAAACGGTCCCACCATCCGGCGCGCAGCGTCGCTGCCGCGTCGAGCAGGTTGCGCGGCAGTGCCTCGAAGGCGCGCAGCAGCGGCTGCACCATGAACGGCAGCGAATACACCACCGAACCGATGATCAGGCCGGTCTTGTTGAAGGTGAGTTGTCCGGCATAGCCGAGGGCGTGCAGCGCCTGGGTGATCCACCCCTGCGGATTGAGCAGCACCAGGAGGTAGAAGCCGAGCACCACCGGCGGCAGCACCAGCGGCAGCGCGACGATCGCCTCGACGACGGCACGCAGCGGCGATCGCCAGTTCGCCAGCGACCAGGCGATGGCGATTCCCGGGACGAGCAGGACCGCAGTGGCGATGGAGGCCACCTGCAGCGTGAGCCAGAGCGGGCCGAGGTCGAGCGGATAGCCGAGAAGCGTCATGGTGCGCGGCGCTGCGCCGTGGAGCGGCCCGCGGCGCGGGCGACGCGGCGATTATTTCGGAATCGTGTAGCCGTATTTCTCGATCACGGCACGCGCCTCGGCGCCGCGCAGGAAGTCGAGATAGGCCTTGACCGCCGGTTTGCCCTCGCCCGGCTTGAGGACGATGGCGCTCTGGTTGATCGGCGCGTAGTCCGCTTGCGGAACGACCCACCACTGACCCTTGCCGGCGCCGATGCCCTGCGACAGCGCAACGAAGCCGACTTCGGCGTTACCGGTGGCGACGAAGTCGAACGTCTGCCCGATGTTGGATCCCTCGACGATCTTGGGTTGGAGGGCCTCGTAGACGCCGAGCTTGCGCATCGCCTCGATCGCGGCCGCGCCGTACGGCGCGGTCTTGGGGTTGGCGATCGCGACGTGGTTGAAGCGGCCGTGGCGGAGGATGTCGGCGCCGTCGCGCGTCATCGGCAACGTGGTGCTGTAGAGGATGAGCGTGCCGCGGGCGTAGACGAAATTGGTCGAACCGGCCGCGAACCCGGCCTTGGCCAGTGCCGGGGCCGTGGTGTCGTCAGCGGCGAGCAGGACGTCGAATGGTGCGCCGTTGCGGATCTGCGCGGCGAACTGCCCGGTCGCGCCGAAGGCATATCGGACGTCGTCCCCGGTCCTGGCCTTGAATGCCGCGCCGATTTCCTCGGCCGGCTTCTTGAAGTTCGCCGCCACCGCGACGGTGATGGCCTCGGCGCGTGCCGATGTCAGCATCGCCAGCGGCAATGCCAGTGCCAGCAGCAGCGCGGGCAGCGAACGGGGACGCAGATTCATGGCGGAAACCTTTCTACTCAATGACGTTGATGGCGTCGGACGGGAGCGAAGACAAGGAGCGGCCCCGGAGTCGGGGTCGCGAAGGGAGCAGACGGCTATGCATCCACCCCGAGGATGACCAGGTTGGCCTTGATCAGGGCGCAGGCGGCGTCGCCCGGTTTGAGATCGAGCTTCTGCTCGCTGCCGGTGGTGATCATCACCACCAGTTCCACGCCGCCGTCGAGCTGGAGCACGACCTCGGTGTTGAC
>JAKAIB010000041.1:6914-16143 GCA_021814605.1 Pseudomonadota bacterium
GGTTGGCCTTGATCAGGGCGCAGGCGGCGTCGCCCGGTTTGAGATCGAGCTTCTGCTCGCTGCCGGTGGTGATCATCACCACCAGTTCCACGCCGCCGTCGAGCTGGAGCACGACCTCGGTGTTGACGGCGCCGTCGGTCACCGACACGACCGTGCCGCGAAGATGATTGCGTGCGCTGGTTTGCATGATTCGGGTTCTCGATGGTTTCGGGTGAACGACTCGCGCCGCCGCGAAGTGCCTAGCCGGGCCGATTCAATATGTTCAACAGAATATATTGAGTTTCGTCGAACGAGGCAATGATGGAAGACGGGAAGCTGTGATCACCAGACGATATGTCATGTCGGATATTACAAATTGGCCATCTCCCTTGAGTTCGGAGGACATGGCATGCAGCGGCTTCCTTGCACGGTCGCCGGGTCCCGTCGCACCCGCCCGATCGCTCCTATACTTGCCCCACGCGCCGATTTGCCCTGGGCTTGCGGGCGCGAAACAAATGCCGCTAAAACAGCGTGGACCACCGGCGGTTTTCGCTGCATTGCCAGCACCGCCGGTTTTCTTTTCTGGAACACGGATGCAAGCCTCGCCTTCCGCACTGGGTGACGTCGTGCCGCAGCGCATGGCGTTCGACCAGCCGCTGCCGCTGCAAAGCGGCGCCGAGCTTCCGCCTTTCGAACTGGTCTACGAGACGTACGGTACGTTGAACGCTGCCCGCAGCAATGCCGTGCTGGTGTGCCATGCCCTCAATGCCAGCCATCACGTCGCCGGCACGCACGGCGGCGATCCGAAGACCCTGGGCTGGTGGGACAACCTGATCGGGCCAGGCAAGCCGCTCGACACCGAGCGATTCTTCGTCGTCTGCGTCAACAACCCGGGGTCGTGCTTCGGTTCGACCGGGCCGATGAGCCTCGACGCGTCGATCGGCCGCGCCTGGGGCAGTCGCTTCCCGCTGATGACCGTCGAGGACTGGGTCGATGCGCAGGCGCGGCTGCTCGACCGGCTCGGCATCGACCGGCTCGCTGCCGTGATCGGCGGCAGCCTGGGCGGCATGCAGGCGCTGAGCTGGACGCTGCGCTATCCGCAGCGGGTGGCGAACTGCGCGGCGATCGCCACCGCGCCCAGCCTGTCGGCACAGAACATCGCGTTCAACGAGGTGGCGCGCCGCGCGATCATCACCGATCCCGACTTCCATGGCGGCGACTATTACGCGCACGGCGTGGTGCCGCGGCAGGGGCTGGCAGTGGCCCGCATGGTGGGGCACATCACCTACCTGAGCGACGACGCAATGGCCGCCAAGTTCGGGCGCGCGCTGCGCAACGGCGCGCTGACCTACGGCTACGGCATCGACTTCGAGATCGAGAGCTACCTGCGCTATCAGGGGGAGAAGTTCAGCAGCTACTTCGATGCCAACTCCTACCTGCTGATCACCCGCGCCCTCGACTATTTCGATCCGGCGCGCGGGACTGACGGCGACCTGGTGCGGGCGCTGGCGCCTGCGCAGGCGCGCTTCCTTCTGGTCAGCTTCACCACCGACTGGCGCTTTTCGCCACAGCGGTCGCGCGAGATCGTCCAGGCGCTGATCACCAACCGGCGCGCGGTCAGCTATGCCGAAGTCGACGCGCCGCAAGGCCACGACGCCTTCCTGATGGATCACCCGCATTACCACGGCGTGGTCCGCGCGTGGTTCGAACGCATCGCCAGGGAGTCGACATGAGCACGCCGATCGACATCATCGCCGGACTGGTTCCGCCGGGCAGCCGGGTTCTCGACCTTGGCTGTGGTGACGGCCGGATGCTGGCGCACCTGCGCGACAGCCGCGGCTGCAGCGGGCTTGGGATCGAGATCGATCCCGACAAGCTGATCGCCGCCGCGCAGCGCGGCGTCGACGTGCTGCAGCTCGACCTCGAACAAGGGCTGTCGATGTTCGGCGATGCCAGCTTCGACGTCGTGCTGCAGGTCGACACGCTGCCCAACATCCGCCACACCGAGAACGCGCTGCGCGAAACCGCCCGGGTCGGCCGTCTCGGCATTCTCAGCTTCGCCAATTTCGCGCACTGGCGTATCCGGCTGCAGCTGCTCACCGGCCGGCTGCCGGTGACGTCCGAGCTGCCATACGAGTGGTACAACACGCCCAACCTCCGGGTGGCGACCTACGCCGACTTCGAGAGTCTCGCGGCGCGCTGCGGACTGGAGGTGGTGCAGGCGTTCGGATTGCGCAGCGGACGCCGCGTCGACCGGTCTCCCGGTCTGTTCGCGACCGAGGCGGTGTTCTGCGTCCGGCGGCGGCAATAGAAAAAGCGGGCGCGCGGCCCGCTTTTTCGTCGGCTCCGTCCGCGTCCGACCTCAGAACGCCCCGATGTTCCAGCCTGAGGCGAACGACGCGCCGGCCAGGTCGGTGGTGAAGTAGGTGGCGAGCGAGGCGCCCTTGCCCAGCAGCGGCGAGCCGCTGGCCGGCATGGCGTTGCGGTAGTCGTAGGGGGTGGAGCCGCTGGCCTGGAACTGCGTCACCCCGACGAGCTGCGGGTTGGCGAACATGCCGTGCGCATCGGCCCCGGCGGCGCTCTGCCACTGGGCGAAGGTGAGCTGGCTCACGCTGTTGAGCCCTTCCCAGAAGGTGTTCGCCGCGCCGGGGTTGTCATAGGCGTTGTTGTCGATGCGCACGCCCGGCACCGCGCCCGTGCCCTCGTACCAGAGCACCGGTTCGGTGTTGTCGAAGCCGACGACCACGTTGTTGACGATCTGGCTGCCGGTGTTGGCCGAGCCGTTGTCCTGCAGGTACAGCCCTGCGGTGTAGGTGCCCGCAGGCGTGGTCGGCGGCAGGATGATGGTGTTGTTGGCGATCAGCGTGTTCTTCAGCCCGTGCGGATTGGTCAGCGCGCCCTCGGAGTAGTCGCGGATGCCGATGCGGCAGCCCGCCATCAGGTTGTCGTAGACCCGGGTGTTGGCCAGGTTGGCCGGACCGTTCGAGGAGTTGTACTCGTCGGCCAGCATCAGGCACACGGTGTACTTGTACGGCGTGCCGCTGCTCCACTGGCTCGAGGTCGGGGGATACATCAGCGTGCTCGGGTCCATCGGGTGGTCGAACAGGATGTTCTGGCGGGCGATGTCATTGGGCTGGTTGTCGAAGTACATGTTGACCGACCAGTTGTCGAACGCCACGTTCTGCTCGAACAGCGTGCCCCCGGTGGTCGCACCACCACCGCTGCCGTAGGAGATGATGCCCTCGCCGCCGTTGTCGTACACCACGTTGCCGCGCGCCACCGCGTTCAGACTCTCGGAGAACGCCAGCCCCCCGCTCCAGCCCCCGCCCGCGCTGGCAAAGCCGTTGTTGCCCCGCGGCCAGTTCAGCAGCACGTTGTCGTGCACCCGGCTGTACAGCACCTGGTTGTTCGCGTTGGCATTGCCCTGCATCGCCATGAAGTTCACCCCGGCCTTGCCGTTGAACTCCAGGTCGCAGTTGCTCACCGTGATGTTGCTGCCATACCCCCAGATGCCCGCAGCGCCCGAACCGCGCACCGTCAGCCCGTTGAAGGTCAGGTAGTTGTTGCCATAGAAGTACACCACCGTCTGCGCCCCGTCACTGTTGGGCACGACGATGTCGGCGGTGCTGGGCGTGCTGCTGCCGAAATCGGCCACGATGGTCTTGCCCGAGCGGTACCAGTTGCCCGAGCCGGAGGTCACCGCCGACTGGCTCGTGACCTGCTTGAGCGGCACGTTGTTGACCACCACCGCAATGGGCGTGAAACTCGCCGTGGCCTGCCACACCGACCCCGACACCGGCGTCCACCCCGTCACCGGCGTGGAACCGTCGATCACCACCGGACCGTCCCCGAGCGAGCCGAAGGTGATGGGCTTGCCCGCCGTGCCGCTGGCGTAGTTGGTCATGTTGATGCCCCCGCGGTACAGCCCCGCGGCAATGAGCACCGTGTCGCCCGCCTGCACCACGCTGGCCGCCTTCTGCGGCGTCGCAAACGCCGTGGCCAGACTCAGCCCGCTGTTGCTGTCGCTGCCCTTCGGACTCACGTAATACGTCTTGCCCGTCGTCGACACCGCCGTCGCCGGCGTCCCAGGCTGCCAGACCTGCCAGGGGAGCGTGATCGACTGGAACACCGAGGGAACCGGTGCAGGCGTGCCGCTCGCGCTTCCCGTGGTGCCGGACCCGCCATCGGTCACGGAAGCGCTGCCACCGCCACCGCCTCCTCCACCGCAGCCCGCCAGGCCAAGGACGACGACGGCCGTCGGCGCAAACAGGACGCGATGCATCGCTGTCTTCGAAAACAAATTCCATGGGACCATGGCGATACCTCTGATAAGTGTCTTTTGACCCATGCCAGGATCGCATCGGCACACCCGGGACGGCTTCATGCGGCATCTCCCGCCGAAGTCTCGAGTCGCTGCCACGCCTTCCTGGCACACGGAAAGTCCCCCGAAATGTCCGGACGCCTCGGGAACATCGAGGATCCGACCCACCGCCCTCGCCGGGCACAAGGACTCGTTTTGTTGCTCATCGGCAATCGGACCGGCCCCCAGGCCCGTTGCCGAAGCGGGGCTTTGCACCCCTTGAAGTTTGCCGGTGATGCTACCCGAACCGGTGTCCGGACTTCAACCGTGGTTCGGCCTGCATGGCTCTCCCCCATGGCACGCAACGGCTGCGTTCAAAACGCCCCGATATCCCAGCGCCCCCGTCGCGGCTTCCCGGCGAGATTGCTGGAAAATTGCGCCGTCAGCGCCGCGGCACTGCCCTTGAGGGGAGAACCCGGTGCCGGCTCGGCGTCGCGGTAGTCCAGCCCGGCCGCCGCATCGCCTGCGGCGATGCGCGACCACCCGGCCAGCATCGGATTCTCGAACCGGCTCGCCACGTCGCCTTGCAGCCGCGCCTGCCAACCCGCGAGATCGAGCTTGTCGACGAAGCTGTTCCCCATCCACAATGTCCGGGGCGTCGCCGGGTTGTAATAGACGTTGTGGCTGAAATCGATGCCGGCAAGCGGGCCGCGACGCATCGACCAGATCACGGGCTCGTCCCGCGTGAATCCGACGATCAGGTTGTTGACGATCCGGCTGTTGGCATTGTTGCCGCCGTTGTCCTGCAGCTGGATGCCGGCCGTGTACGTGGACGACCCCGGCGGCAGCGGGTGCACCGGCAGGATGATGGTGTTGTTGGCGATCAGCGTGTTCTTCAGGCCATGCTGCGCAGACGCCAGCAGCCCTTCGGAGTAGTCCCGGATACCGATGCGACAGCCGACGATCAGGTTGTCGTAGATCCGGGTATTGGCCAGATGAGCATAGCCACCGGTACCGCCTGACGACCCCTGCTCGTCGGCGATCATCAGACAGACGCTGAATTTGTAAAGCTGGTTCCAGGGATAGCCAGCGCTGGGCGGCTTGAGCCAGGTGCTGGTATCCATGGGGTGGTCGAACAGGATGTTCTGGCGGGCGATGTCATTGGGCTGGTTGTCGAAGTACATGTTGACCGACCAGTTGTCGAACGCCACGTTCTGCTCGAACAGCGTGCCCCCGGTGGTCGCACCACCACCGCTGCCGTAGGAGATGATGCCCTCGCCGCCGTTGTCGTACACCACGTTGCCGCGCGCCACCGCGTTCAGACTCTCGGAGAACGCCAGCCCCCCGCTCCAGCCCCCGCCCGCGCTGGCAAAGCCGTTGTTGCCCCGCGGCCAGTTCAGCAGCACGTTGTCGTGCACCCGGCTGTACAGCACCTGGTTGTTCGCGTTGGCATTGCCCTGCATCGCCATGAAGTTCACCCCGGCCTTGCCGTTGAACTCCAGGTCGCAGTTGCTCACCGTGATGTTGCTGCCATACCCCCAGATGCCCGCAGCGCCCGAACCGCGCACCGTCAGCCCGTTGAAGGTCAGGTAGTTGTTGCCATAGAAGTACACCACCGTCTGCGCCCCGTCACTGTTGGGCACGACGATGTCGGCGGTGCTGGGCGTGCTGCTGCCGAAATCGGCCACGATGGTCTTGCCCGAGCGGTACCAGTTGCCCGAGCCGGAGGTCACCGCCGACTGGCTCGTGACCTGCTTGAGCGGCACGTTGTTGACCACCACCGCAATGGGCGTGAAACTCGCCGTGGCCTGCCACACCGACCCCGACACCGGCGTCCACCCCGTCACCGGCGTGGAACCGTCGATCACCACCGGACCGTCCCCGAGCGAGCCGAAGGTGATGGGCTTGCCCGCCGTGCCGCTGGCGTAGTTGGTCATGTTGATGCCCCCGCGGTACAGCCCCGCGGCAATGAGCACCGTGTCGCCCGCCTGCACCACGCTGGCCGCCTTCTGCGGCGTCGCAAACGCCGTGGCCAGACTCAGCCCGCTGTTGCTGTCGCTGCCCTTCGGACTCACGTAATACGTCTTGCCCGTCGTCGACACCGCCGTCGCCGGCGTCCCAGGCTGCCAGGTGCGCCACGGCGCCATGACCACGCCGGACGGTCGGGGGCGCGCCGGCTGCGTTCGCTGGGCCAGCGCGCGATCCACCGCCGCATCGTGGCCGAAAATCGCCCAGACACCGATCGCCGTGGCGATCAGGACGAGGGCCCGCGCGGCCGCACTCCACTTCATCGCCAATTCACGCATTCGGCCGGTACATCCTCCAGGACAGCAGCGACACCCGCGCCGCCGCCGCGATGCGCGGGATGGCGTATAGATCCGGCTGGCTGGGAACGATGCCCTCCTCGGTGGTCACGGCAGCCCGGTAGCAACGCGAAACGGCGTCGCGCACCCGGGCGTCGGTGGATCCGTTCGGATAGCAGAACAGATCGACCGCGCGCCCGAGCTTGCGTTCCAGCATTGCCCGACTGTCGGCCACTTCATGGTGCAACAGGCCGTCGCTGAGGGTCGGCAGGATGGGATGTGTCACCGTGTGCGATCCGACGGTGATCTGTTCCGGGTCGAGACGAGAGACTTCCTTCCACGACATCAGGTCGCAGGCGTCGCGTTCGGCCTTGCTGGGCTGGAATCCCGGTGTCGCATCCCGAATGGCCTGCTCGACGTCCATGCGGCGCTCGATCGGCTGCAGCTTCATCCAGCAGATGAGATCTTCGATTCGACTGCGATCCGACCCGACGGACTCCGCGACCTCGCGCCGCTCATCGTCCGACAGGCGTCGCAGCCGGGCCCGCGCTTCATGG
The DNA here is from genome assembly GCA_021814605.1 of Pseudomonadota bacterium. Classification (GTDB taxonomy): domain Bacteria; phylum Pseudomonadota; class Gammaproteobacteria; order Burkholderiales; family Burkholderiaceae_C; genus Thiomonas. The sequence continues at coordinate 14,054 of JAKAIB010000041.1, forward strand.
TTCCAAAGCCACTGGCCTGATTCGGTCAATCCCGGCACGACGAATATGGTGGCGGGAATCCCGAGATCGCGAAGGATCGGATAGGCGATCTGGCCTTGATTGCGCAAGCCATCGTCGAACGTGATCGCCACCTCGGAGCCCCCCGACGGCGGCTTGCCGGCGGCGATATCGTCCATCATCACCGAAAGCGGCACGATGCGGAAGCGACGCGACACCCAGAGCAACCCGGCCTTGAAATCGTCCGCAGGAAGATCCGGGCCGCCGACGCCATGCAGCATCAGCACACGCCGCGCCGGACGGCGCAGCGCAAGATTCTTCGACACCCCCGTGCGATGGGCGACGGATTGCAGGAGCCGGCTCGCGACCTGCTTGAATTGTCTCACCCAAGCCCCCCTGGCAAGAAGACAACATTCTGGAAAGAAATCTTCATCTTCTTTGCCGATTCGATCTACCCCCTGAACGCGGAATCGGCAATTCCCGATTCCGGCCCCTGCCGCAACCGCCCCACGCAATCGGTCAATCGACCGGCGTCAGCTTGGCGATGTTGAGCGCCAGCCACTTCGGGCCGTGCCGGTTGAACCGGACCTGCGCCCGCGCGTCCTCGCCCTCGCCTTCCAGCGTGACCACGACGCCTTCGCCGAACTTGTTGTGAAACACGCCCTGCCCCACCCGCAGCCCGTGGCCGGACTTGGGTGCCGCCGGGGCAAACGCCGGCACGCGCTGGGCCGGTGCGTAGCTCCAGGTGCTGTGCGTATCGGGGGCGAAATGGCTGCCGAAACCAGGCTGCTTCGCACTCAGCCACTTCAGCGACTGCGCCGGAAGTTCCTCCAGGAACCGGCTGCGCACGTTGTACCGTGTCTGACCGTGGAGCATGCGCGTCTGCGCCAGACTGAGGTAGAGGCGCTTGCGCGCCCGGGTGATCGCGACGTACATCAACCGGCGCTCTTCCTCGACGCCGTCGGATTCATTCAGCGCATTCTCGTGCGGGAACAAGCCCTCCTCGAGACCGGTGATGAACACGGCATCGAATTCCAGCCCCTTGGCGGCGTGGACCGTCATCATCTGAATCGCGTCCTGACCGTCCTGCGCCTGGTTGTCGCCGGCTTCCAGGGCGGCATGGGTGAGGAAGGCGGTCAGCGGCGACTGCGTCTCGCCAGTGTCGGCATCGATGGCCGCAGCCGCCGCAACCTCCGAGATCTGGGGACGCTGCGCGTCCGCGTGCAGGCCGAATCCCTCCTGCGTCACGAATGCCGCCGCGGCGTTGACCAGTTCCTCCAGGTTTTCCAGCCGGTCCTGGCCCTCGCGCTCCTCGCGGTAGTGCGCGTTCAGTCCCGATGCTTCGAGCACGTGCCGCACCAGATCGGGCAGGCTCTTCCCCGCGGTCCCGGCGCGCATGTCGTCGATGCGATCGAGGAAGGCTCGCAGACTGACCGCGGCGCGTCCGCCGGTCGCGTCCACCGCGTCGGACAGCGGCGAACCGCGCAGCCGCGCCGCGTCCTGCAGTTGCTCCAGCGTGCGCGCGCCGATGCCGCGCGGCGGAAAGTTCACCACCCGCAGAAAAGCGGTATCGTCGCGCGGATTGTCGAGCAGGCGCAGGTAGGCCAGGGCGTGCTTGACCTCGGCGCGTTCGAAGAACCGCAATCCGCCGTAGACCCGGTAGGGCAGGCCGGCGTTGAACAACGCGCCTTCGATCACCCGCGACTGCGCGTTCGAGCGGTACAGCACGGCGATATCGTCGTGGCGAACCCCCTCGCGCAGCAGCTGGCGGATCTCCTCGACCAGCCACTGCGCTTCGGCGAAATCGCTCGGCGCCTCGAGCACGCGCACGGGCTCGCCGGGACCGGACTCCGTCCGCAGGTTCTTGCCGAGACGGCGCGTGTTGCGGGCGATCAGCGCATTCGCCGCGTCGAGAATGTTCCCGTGCGAGCGGTAGTTGCGCTCGAGCTTGATCAGGTGCCGCACGTGAAAATCGCGCTGGAAATCGTCCATGTTGCCGGCATGCGCACCGCGGAAGGCGTAGATGCTCTGGTCGTCGTCGCCGACGGCGAACACCTTCGCGCCCTGTGGATCGTCGGGGCCGGCGAGCAGTT
>JAKAIB010000042.1 GCA_021814605.1 Pseudomonadota bacterium
GGCGCCGTTCCCGCGCGAGGTCGAGGTCGCGCAGCTGCGCCGCGTCGAGCGGCTGCAGCAGGCGGTGCGCGGCGAGGCGGCGTTTCCCGACCACGTGCTCGACGATTCCGCCGAGAACCAGTGCCATCTCGGCCTCTGGCTCAACGGGCAGGGCCGGCTGTACTACGGGCGCGATCCGCGCTTCGCGACGTTGCGCGAGCAGCATGCGCGGATCCATCGGCTGGCGCGCGATGCCAAGGCGGCGCTCGATCGGGGCGACGCCGACGCGGCGCTTCGGCTGGGCGATGCGGTCGCGGAACTCAGCGCCGCGGTTCTGCGGGGCATCCGCGATCTGGCGCGGAGTGGCGCCGATCCCGCGTCGCGCTGACGGCCGGCGCTCAGCCGCGCGCTGCGGCGGTGACCGCCTCGCCGAGTTCGATCACCGCCAGTGCGTAGAACGCCGAGTGGTTGTAGCGGGTGATGACGTAGAAGTTGTCGGTGCCGAGGACGTAGTCGGGTGCGGCGTCGGCGTTCGGCAGCCGGACCACCGCGAGCCGGCCCGGATACGCCTGCACCCGCGGCAGCAGCGGCAGCCCGGCGGCGCGCAGATCGGCCGCGCTGAACGTCGGCGTGATGTCGGGCGCGAGCAACGCGTCGAGCGTGGCGGGCGGCAGGTCGGATGGAACCTGCAGCGGGAAATGGGTCGGCTGGTGCGGGGTCCAGCCCTTCGAGGCCAGGAAATTGGCGACGGAGCCGACGGCGTCGGCCGGGTCGCCGATGAGGTCGACCGCGCCGCCGTCGTCGAAGTCGACGGCGTAGCGCAGGATGTTGCCGGGCATGAACTGCGGCATGCCGATCGCGCCCGCGTACGACCCGCGCACCGCCAGCGGATCGCGGCGGTCGCGGGCACACCATTGCAGGAAGTCGCCGAGCTGCTCGCCGAAATAGGCGCTGCGGTCGCGTGGAGCCTGCGCCGGATAGCGCAGCGCCAGGGTCGACAGCGAGTCGATCACGCGGAAGCCGCCCATGTTGCGGCCATAGATCGTCTCGACGCCGAGGATGCCGGCGATGACCTGCGGCGGCACGCCGAATCGCCTGCGGGCGCGATCCAGCCAGACGCCGAATTCCTGGACGAAGTCGCTCCCGGCCCCGATGCGCAGCGGATCGAGGAAGCGGCTGCGGTAGACCGTCCAGTTCTTGCGCTGCGGCGGCCCGGGAAGGATGAGCTGGGCCACCGTGGCCGAGTATTGCGCCTGCCCGATCAGCGAGCGGGCCAGGTCCGGCGGCACGGCGTTGCGGCGGGCGATGCGGTCGATCAGCGCGGCCAGCGCGTCGGCCGGCCAGGTGTCCGTCTCGGTGCCGGGCGTGGACTGCGCTGCCGCGAGACCGGGCAGCAGGGTACCGAGCGCGACCGCGGCGCCGGCGCGCAGCCAGCGGCGGCGATCGGGGTCGGCCGCGGGAAGAGAAGAGGGCGAGGTCACGGGACGGATTGTCCGCCAACAGCCGGTGCGTCGGCACCGAACGGCGCGGAGACCATCACCGCGGTCGCATGGCGCCTCAGCGCGGACGGCGTGCCGTGCCTGCGGATGCCTCCGGGAGCGCCAATGCCCGCTGCCGCGCCAGTGCGGCGACCCCGTCGGTCAGCGCCCAGCGCATCAGCGCCACGCCGGGTTGCAGCGTGGCGCGCAGTGCGGCCTTGCGCAGCGCCGAGGTGGGCGGCAGGCCGTACATCGACCGTGCCCAGTCGGGCAGCAGCGCGATTCCGGCCTCGACCATGATCCGCGTCGCGAACGCCTCGGCACCGAAGCCCGCGGGCCGACGCAGCAGCCGCAGCACCTCGGCGCTGCGCGCGTCCAGACGCAGCGCCGGGCGGAAGGCATCGAGCTCGGCATCGGCCGAATGTCGCGTCGATGGCGCGGTCTGCGCGCCCAGCGCGAGCGCCACACGCGCGGTTTCGGCGAAATACCGGTCGGCCTGGGCGTCGGGCAGCGGCCGCACCAGCCATTCGTACGCCGCGAGGAAGCTGCCCACCTCGGCGATGTGGACGAAGCGCAGCAGTTCGGGCGCGTCGGCGGCGTAGGGCGTGCCGTCGGGCGCCGTCCCGCGAACCTGGGCGTGGATCGTCCGGACCCGCGCCACGGCCGCATCGGCCACCGCGGTACCGCCGTAGGTCGTCGTGGCGATGAACTGCGCCGTGCGCGCCAGCCGCCCAGGCAGGTCGTCGCGGAAGCCGGAGTAGTCCCACACCCCGGCCATCGCCAGCGGATGCAGCGCCTGCAGCAGCAGCGCGCGGATGCCGCCGGTGAGCATGGAGATGAAGTCGGCATGCACCGTCCAGCACACCGCGTCGGGGCCGAACCAGCCGGGATCACCGGCGGGGCGGGTGAAGTCGACCGTCTTGCGGCTGTCGCCGGTGATCCGCCGGACCTGCCGCTGCAGCGCCAGTCGAACCGGAGAGAGCATCGAATCGATCATGGCGTGATTGTGGCGCAGCGGTGCACCGGCCGCGATGCGGCGGATGGACTGTCAAGGCATTGTCACAAGATAAATGTAACGTTTCGTATGCAACGTAACCGACGTTGACAGACGTCACCGATTTCAATCCACGGAGATTTTCCATGCCGCAACATCCCGCCAGCCCGTCGCGCCGCGACCTCCTGAAGATCCTCGGCGGCGTGCCGCTGTTCCCGCTTACCGCCGGAATGGGTTCGGCCGCCGCGCTGACCGCCTGCGGCGGCGGCAGCAGTACCGCGGCCGCGGCGACGCCGACGGCTGCCGCGTTCAGCACGATGGCCGCGCCGACCCTGGCCGATGCCGCCGCAATGGCGACGACCACGGTCGGGTCGAGCCTTCAGGTCCATTACAGCGACGGCTCGGTGCAGGCCTACAAGCTCGGTTACCAGCCCTTCTTCATCACCGGGCAGCAGGTGCCGGATGGCCATGGCGGCACCATCCCGGCCGGTGGCTACTACGACATCAACGGCAATCCGATCGTCGACAAGTCGGTTCCCGGCAGCGAACGGCAATTCTTCTCCGATTCGCCGGACGGCACCTCGCTGCTCAAGGTGGCGGGCGCCCAGGTGGTCGGCGTCAAGGGCAACGCCGTGTTCGCGGTGGTCCAGTTCGAATACACCACGGCCGACCTGGCGGGCGTGTCGCAATACGGCAGGCTGCCGTCGCCGGTCGCGGTGCTCACCCTGGACCAGGATCCGGCCAGCGGCCGGCTCGCCCTGGTGAAATACTCCAACGTGCCGACCGCTGCGGCGCACGGACTGTGGATCACCTGCGGGGCGAGCGCCTCGCCGTGGGGAACGCATCTGGGAAGCGAGGAATACGAACCCGACGCCGCCGCGATCGACAAGAACGACCAGTTCAAGGCCTTCATCGCCAACCTCCACGGCGACGCCGGTGCGATCGCCGATCCTGCCAAGGCCAACCCCTACCTCTACGGCCATGTGCCCGAGGTCACGGTGCATCCGGACGGCACCGGCTCGGTGCGCAAGCACTACTGCCTGGGCCGCATCTCGCACGAGCTGGTCCAGGTCATGCCCGACCAGCGCACCGTGCTGATGGGCGACGATGCGACCAACGGCGGGCTGTTCCTGTTCATCGCCGACAAGGCGGCCGACCTGTCGGCGGGGACGCTGTATGTCGCCGGGTGGCACCAGACCTCGGGCGATGGGCCCGGCGCGGCCACGCTGTCGTGGATCCGGCTCGGGCACGCCACCAGCGACGAAGTGCTGGCGATGGCGCAGGCCGCCGCCCAGGCCGGAGGCGCGAAGTCCATCGTCGACGTGCAGACCGCAGCGCCGGCCGATCCGGCCGGCTACACCCGGATCCGCTATTCGGGCAAGGACAACTGGGTCCGGTTCGTGGCCGGCCAGGACAAGGCCGCCGCGTTCCTCGAGACCCACCGCTGGGCCGCGGTCAAGGGCGGAACGATGGGATTCACCAAGATGGAGGGCACGACCGTCAACGCCCGGGACAAGGTCGCGTACTCGGCGATGTCGTACATCCAGGGCTCGATGGTCGACGGCACGGTCGACGGCATGAAGGTCCAGGGTCCCAAGGCAGGCGCCGTCTATGCGCTCAACCTCAAGGGCGGCATCAAGGACGACACCGGCGCCACGATGGACAGCGACTGGGTGCCGGTCGACATGGCGCCGCCGGCGGCGCTGGTGGGCGAGGACCTCGCCGCGCCCGATGCGCTCGGCAACCTGGCGAATCCGGACAAGGTCGCCAATCCCGACAACCTCAAGTTCTCGGAGAAGCTGCGCACCCTGTTCATCGGCGAGGACAGCGGCATGCACGTCAACAACTTCCTGTGGGCCTACAACGTCGATACCAAGGCGCTGGCCCGCATCCTGTCGACCCCTGCGGGAGCCGAGAGCACCGGGCTGCAGGGCGTCGACGACCTCAACGGCTGGACCTACGTGATGAGCAATTTCCAGCATCCCGGCGACTGGGAGGTCAAGACCGCCACCAGCAACGGCGTGACCACGGCCACCGGCTTGCACGCCAAGGTCTACCAGCAACTCGAGCCCCTGATCAACCAGAACTACCTCGGTGGCTACGGCGCCGCGGTCGGCTACGTCACCGGCCTGCCGCAGACCGTGAAGTCCTGAGCCCGTCCTTGGGGCCGCGGCTGCAACGGCCTGCCGCGTGCAGGCCGTTGTCGGTCCCGTCCGGTCGATCTGCTGGTTTTTCCGCAGTGCCGAGGCGGCGAGGCAGTTGCATACTCCACCGACTACCGCGCAAGGCGGACCACAAGACGAGACGGAGGAGGAGGGGCGGCTGCGCCGGCGACGGCGCGGTCGTCGCGGGTGCATGGTTGCCGATCTGCCACTGGACTGGGTACTCGAGAAGACGCCGAAGGGCCGCGACGAACTCGCGACCCGCGCCAACCGGCTGCAGCCCGGACAGCGCAACCTGCTGATCATGGCCGACGGCAGGCGGCCGGTCGCCGAGCTGGTCAAGGCCGGCCCCGATCCCGAGCGCTGCCGGGCGACGCTCGCGGCGCTGATCGAGGACGGCTTCCTCCAGCGCATCGCCGGCATCGGCGGCGAACTGCCGGTCGTCCCGGCGGCCGCGTCCGGCCCGGCTGACCGGCACCTGATGCTGGTCGCCCTGGCGGAAGAACTGTTCGGGCCGCAGGCGCCGCGGCTGGTCCAGAAGATCGAGCAGCATCCCGATACCCCGGAGGGGCATGCCGCGGCGGTCGAGAGTTGCATCCGGTTCGTGCGCCTGTTCATCGACGAGCAGCGCGCCGAGGTGTTCGCCCGGCGCGCCCGCACCCTGCTCGCCGACTGAACCAACCCCATATCTGCCGTTCGCCGCGGGCTCGCGCGGCGGCGAACCGACGAGGCAGCATCTGCCGCGCGAGCACAACCCACAAGACTGGAGACGGTTCGAATGAACGATGAGACGACCCCCTGCAACCCGGCGCGACACGCGCTGCGCAAGCTGCCGCGCGTGCTCGGCATCGCCGCCGGGCTGGCGCTGTCGCTGGCCGCGGCGAATGCCCGGGCCGACGGCGCGCCGGTGCTGATGTCGCCGCAATGGGCCAAGGACGCCTGCACCGCCTGGAACAGCACGCCGCAACTCACCAACGGCCTGAAAGGCGAGTTCATGCACGACGACAAGGGGCGCGGCTACAAGCTGGTCGAGATGTACCGCACCGACTGCGGCAAGGCCACGGTGGTCGAGCTCAAGCTGCAGTTGCAGAACGACAAGGCGATGTGCGTGTACGGCGGCACGCCGACACTGCAGCCGAACTTCGACGTCGACTTCCTGATGCACGCCGACACCAAGCGCTGGGAGGAGATGGGGCACGGCGACTACGGCCCGATGAAGGCGATGATGTTCGGGCGGCTCGATTTCCAGGGCCCGAAGCTGGTCGCGATGCGGGCGATGGACCCGTTCAGCGCCTTCCTGCTGATGGTCGGCAAGGTGCCGTCCGACGCCGGGGTCTGTCCCAAATCCTGAAGCGGCGTTGACGACGGCCTGCGCGGCACGCCGTCGTCCTTCGGACGGCAGCCGGTCGGTCAGGTCAGCACGATGTCGTACTGCTGCTGCGAAAACGCCGGCTCGACCTGCAGCGACACCGGCTTGCCGATGAAGTCCGACAGCGACGCCAGGTGCCGGCTTTCCTCTTCGAGGAACAGGTCGATGACGTCGGCGTTGGCGACGATGCGGAACTCGCGCGGATTGAACTGCTTGGCCTCGCGCAGGATCTCGCGCAGGATCTCGTAGCACACGGTGCGCGCGGTCTTGACCTGGCCGAGCCCGCCGCAGGTCGGGCAGGGTTCCATCAGCATGTGCGCCAGCGAATCGCGGGTGCGCTTGCGGGTGAGTTCGACCAGACCGAGCTGCGAGAAGCCGCTGACCGTGACCTTGACCTTGTCGCGCGCCAGCGCCTTGCGCAGTTCGTCGAGCACCGCGGCGCGGTGCTGGCTGCTGTGCATGTCGATGAAGTCGATGATGATGATGCCGCCGAGGTTGCGCAACCGCAGCTGGCGGGCGATCGCCTGCGTCGCCTCGAGGTTGGTGCGGTAGATGGTGTCGTCGAAGTTGCGCGCGCCGACGAAGCCGCCGGTGTTGACGTCGATGGTGGTCATCGCCTCGGTCTGGTCGACGATGAGGTAGCCGCCCGACTTGAGGTCGACGCGGCGGCCGAGCGCGCGCTCGATCTCCTCGTCGACGTTGGCGGTCTCGAACAGCGGCCGCTCGCCGCGGTACAGCCGCAGCCGTCCGCTGACCCGCGGCATGTATTCGGCGGCGAATGCCTGCAGCAGATCGAAGTTCTCGCGCGAGTCGATCTGCACGCTGCGGGTGGCATCGCTGACCAGGTCGCGCAGCACCCGCTGCGCCAGGCTGAGCTCCTGGTAGATCAGCGCCGGCGGACCGACCTCGTGGGCGCGCTGCTGGACGGCGCGCCAGGTCTTGCGCAGGTAGGCGATGTCCTCGGCCAGTTCGGCGTCGCTGGCGTCCTCGGCATTGGTGCGGACGATGAAGCCCTGAGACGCCTGCGGGTCGTGCTCGCTGAGCAGCGCCGTCATGCGCTCGCGCAGCGCGATGCGCAGGTCGACGCCGTCGATCTTCTGCGAGATGCCGATGTGGTCGTCCTGCGGCAGGTGCACCAGCATGCGCCCGGCAAGGCTGATCTGCGTGGTCAGTCGCGCCCCCTTGGTGTTGATCGGGTCCTTGAGCACCTGGACCATCAACGTCTGACCCTCGTAGATCAGCTTCTCGATCGGCAGCGGTGCGGGGGCCGGCGCCGGCGCCGCGTCCGTGCCGCTGGCGTCGGCGGGGATCACCGGGATCGACTGCCGCTGCCACAGGTCGGCGACATGGAGGAAGCCGGTGCGGTCGAGGCCGATGTCGATGAACGCCGACTGCATTCCCGGCAGCACCCGGACCACCTTGCCGAGATAGACGTTGCCCACCAGACCGCGTTCCAGACTGCGCTCGATGTGCAGTTCCTGCACCGCCGCATGCGCGACCAGCGCGACACGGGTCTCCTGCGGAGTGATGTTGATCAGGATGTCTTCTTCGGGCATCGGATTCATGGGGCGGGCGACGGCGAGAGGGCGGAATGGAAGGCCGGGCGATGCCATCCGGCAGCGCGCAGCAGGTGGACGGTCTCGAACAGCGGCAGGCCGACGATGCCGCTCGGGCTGCCGCTGACATGTTCGATGAAGGCCGCGGCCCGGCCCTGGATGGCGTAGGCGCCGGCCTTGCCCATGGGCTCGCCGGTGGCGACGTACTCGGCCACGTCCTCGGCGGCGAGCTCGGCGAAGCGGACCTGCGACACCTGCACCGCCTCGAACACCGCCTCGCCGCGCAGCACGCACACGGCGGTCAGCACCTCGTGCGTCGTGCCCGACAACGCGCGCAGGATGCGCGCGGCATCGGCGGCGTCGGCCGGCTTGCCGAAGATCGTTCCGGCCAGCGCCACGGTGGTGTCGGCGCAGAGAATGCAGGCGGCGTCGGGCGCGACCTCGGGATGGCGGCGGCGCAGCCGGTCACGCGCGGCCCGCGTCTTGAGCCGGGTGACGCGCAGCACGTAATCGGCCGGCGCCTCGCCGGCGTTCACCGCCTCGAGCGCCTCGCTGTCCTCGTCGGGTGACGGCGCCAGCAGGACGAAGCCGATGCCGGCCTGGCGCAGCAGGTCCTGGCGGCGCGGGCTGGCGGAGGCGAGGAAGACGGTGGGCGGCATCGGAACGAGTCTGCGGGACGATGCGCTATTGTCGGGCGAAAACTGCCGCGCCCCGTCTGCGTGCGCGGCGCGCGGCAGCCGACGGGGCGCTGCCTAGAATCCGCCACCATCATGCACATCCACATCCTCGGCATCTGCGGCACCTTCATGGGCGGCGTCGCCGCCCTCGCGAAAGAGGCCGGGCATCGCGTCACCGGCTGCGACGCCCAGGTCTATCCGCCGATGAGCACCCAGCTCGAACGGCTGGGCATCGGGCTGGTCGAGGGCTACGGCGCCGACCAGCTTGCCTTCAAGCCCGACCTCTGGGTGATCGGCAACGTGGTGTCGCGCGGCAACCCGCTGATGGAGGCCATCCTCGACGCCGGCCTGCCGTATGCGAGCGGGCCGCAATGGCTGGCCGAGCACGTGCTGCGCGGCCGCTGGACCCTGGCCGTCGCCGGCACGCACGGCAAGACGACGACCACGTCGATGCTGGCGCACATCCTCGACCAGGCCGGACTCGAGCCGGGCTTCCTGATCGGCGGCGTGCCGCAGGACTTCGGTACCTCGGCGCGGCTGGGGGGAGGGAGCCCCCACGCTCCCTGGCGGTCGCTGCCCCCCGAGGGGGCTGCCGCCGCCGTGGGGCGGCCCGGCGGCGTCGGCGGCGCGAGCGGCTTCTTCGTCATCGAGGCCGACGAATACGACACCGCGTTCTTCGACAAGCGGTCGAAGTTCGTCCACTACCGGCCGCGCACCGCGATCCTGAACAACCTCGAATACGACCACGCCGACATCTTTCCCGACCTGGCGGCGATCGAGACCCAGTTCCACCATCTCGTGCGCACCGTGCCGCGCAGCGGGCAGCTGGTCGTCAACGCCGGGTCGGAGGCACTGCAGCGGGTGCTGGCGCGCGGCTGCTGGAGCGAAGTCGTCCGGTTCGATGCCGCCGACGGCTGGACGGCGCAGGGCGGCGAGCAGGCGTTCGACGTCCTGCTCAATGGCGAACCGATGGGCCGGGTCTGCTGGGATCTGACCGGCGCGCACAACCGCAGCAATGCGCTGGCCGCAGTCGCCGCGGCGCGCCATGCCGGGGTGTTCGCCGACGCGGCCTGCGCCGCGCTGTCGAACTTCCGCGGGGTGAAGCGGCGCATGGAACTGCGCGGCAGCGCCGGCGGCGTCGCGGTGTACGACGACTTCGCCCACCATCCGACCGCGATCGCGACCACGGTCGCCGGGCTGCGCGCGCAGATGGACGCCGACCCGGCCGCGCGCGACGGTCGCATCCTGGCGGTGTTCGAGCCGCGATCCAACACCATGAAGCTGGGGACGATGAAGGCGCAGCTACCCGCCGCGCTGGCCGGCGCCGACCTGAGCTTCGGCTATGCCGGCGGACTCGACTGGGATCTGGCCGCCGCGCTGCAGCCGCTGGGCGAGCGGGCGCAGGTTCACGCGCAGCTGGATGCCCTGGTTGCCGCGGTGGCGGCGCAGGCGCGGCCGAACGACCGGGTGCTGGTGATGAGCAATGGCGGCTTCGGCGGGGTGCATGACCAGCTGCTGCGGGCGCTCGCCGCCCGCGCTGCCGTGCCCGGGCAGCGCTAAGCGCCGATCCGACGCGCGCAACCCGCACCCTACAATCGCGGCATGTCCGGAAACACCCTCGGCCTGCTGTTTGCCGTCACCACCTTCGGGGAATCGCATGGCCCCGCGATCGGCTGCGTCATCGACGGCTGCCCGCCGGGGATGGCGCTGTCGGAAGCCGACATCCAGCCCGACCTCGACCGGCGCCGGCCCGGCACCTCGCGCCATGTGACGCAGCGGCAGGAGGCCGACCGGGTCGAGATCCTCTCCGGCGTGTTCGAGGGCCGGACCACCGGCACGCCGATCGCCCTGCTGATCCGCAACACCGACCAGCGCAGCAAGGACTACGGCAACCTGCAGGACACCTTCCGTCCGGGGCATGCCGACTACACCTACTGGCGCAAGTACGGGCTGCGCGATCCGCGCGGCGGCGGCCGCTCGTCGGCGCGGCTGACCGCGCCCGTGGTGGCCGCCGGTGCGGTGGCGAAGAAGTGGCTCGCGCTGCACCACGGCGTTGCGGTCCGTGCCTGCATGACCCAGCTCGGCGAGGTGCCCATACCGTTCGAGTCGTGGGACGTGGTGCACGACAACCCGTTCTTCGCGCCCAACGCCGGCATCGTCGCACGGCTGGAGGCCTACATGGATGCGCTGCGCAAGTCCGGCGACTCGGTCGGTGCGCGCATCCTGGTCAGCGCGTCCGGCGTTCCCGCGGGCTGGGGCGAACCGCTGTACGACAAGCTCGACGCCGACATCGCGCATGCGCTGATGGGGCTGAACGCGGTCAAGGGCGTCGAGATCGGCGCCGGCTTCGCCAGCGTTGCCCAGAAGGGCAGCGAGCATGGCGACGAGCTCACGCCCGAGGGCTTCGTCGGCAACCACGCCGGTGGCGTGCTGGGCGGCATCAGCACCGGGCAGGACGTGGTCGCGCAGATCGCGATCAAGCCGACATCGAGCATCCGGCTGCCGCGGCGCTCGATCGACACCGCCAACGCGCCCACCACGGTCGAGACCCACGGCCGGCACGATCCCTGCGTGGGCATCCGCGCGGCGCCGATCGCCGAGGCGCTGGTGGCGCTGGTGCTGATCGACCACGCCCTGCGCCACCGCGCGCAGTGCGGCGACGTGCGGCTGCCGGTGCCGCCGATCGCGGCACAGTCGCGCTGACAGGCACGCCGGTCGGCCGCGATGGCGGACGCGTGGCGGCGATCCGGGCGCGGCAGGCGCTGGGGAACTCCCGGCATCGCCGCGGGTGACATGTTGCGACAATGATCGGGACGCGACCCCAGCGTGCCATGAACGATCCGACCGTGAATTCCTCGGCGCAGCCGTCCGGAGTGTCCAGAACCGGTGACGAGCAATGCCGGCTGCTGCTCGCCGCGACGCCGGTCTCGGTGGTGAGCAACATCGTGACGGCCGTCATCGTCGCGTGGATCCTTGTCCGCGACGTCGCCGGGGCCGTGGTCTGGGCCTGGATGGCCGGATTCGCGGCACTGCATGGCGCGCGGCTGGTCTACTGGATGCGCCATCGCGGCGCGCTCGAAGCCATCGAGCTGCCATTGCGCATGCACCGGGTGCTGCGCGGCGGGGCCGCGCTGGCCGGGGCCGCGTGGGGCGTGATTCCGCTGCTGCTGTTTCCGCAGGATCCGCTGCTGCAGACCATCATCGCCTTCGTCGTCGCCGGGGTGTCCGGCGCCGCCGTGGCGGGCATGGCGTTCGACGGCTGGTCGGCGCTGCTGTTCATCCTCGCCGCCGCGGTGCCGATGGGCGTGCGGCTTGCCACCGGACCGACGGCGCTGGCGCACGCGATGAGCGTGCTGGTCTGGATCTACCTGATCTACCTCGCCGCGGCAATCCGGCGCGGCCTGCGCCAGTTCGTCGTGTCGCATCGGTGGCGCAACCAGGCGCTGCGCAGCGCCGCGCGGTTCGAAATGCAGAACGAGCGGCTGGAGCGGCTGGTCGAATTCAACACCCTGCGGTCCAAGGTCAACCAGGTCATCGCGTCGGGCGACGACGAAGCGGCGTTGCTGCAGGCCATCTGCGACCTGTCGGTCCGGCTCGGCCGGTTCCGGCTGGCGTGGATCGGGCGTCCGGACGCGTCGGGCCGGTTCGAGTTCCTGGCGCGCAGCGGCGCGGTCGGGTACATGGAGGGCCTGGCGATCGGCACCGACCGGGCCGAGCCGGAGGGGCGCGGACCGGCCACGACCACCTGGGTTGACCGGCGCGCCTGCTTCGACGCCGATCTCGACTCGGTGCTTGCCGGCACGCGCCGCGAGAGTCTGGCGCGCGACTACGGAATCCGGTCGACGGCGACGCTGCCGATCCGGCGCGACGGCGCCATGTTCGCGGTGTTCGCCGTCTACCACGGCGATTCGGGGGTGTTCGACGAGGACCTGCGGGCACTGCTCGAGGATCTGGCGGGCGACATCACCCACGGGCTCGACCGGCTGGCGACGCGCCAGCGCGAGCGCCGGCTGCGTCTGGACCTGGAGAGTGCGCGGCAGTTCGAGCGCAGCCTGTTCGAGAAGAACGCCGCCGCGATGTATCTGGTCGATGCCGGGGGGAGCGTCCGGGACGTCAACCCGGCGCTGAGCGCCATCACCGGGTTCGCGCCGACGGATCTGATCGGCCGCAGCGTCGCGCTGCTCCACGGCGATGCGGCGGCGACTGCGCTCCCCCTGCCGCGTCCGGCACAGGCGCCCGGAGCGGGGCAGGACCACGATGCCCTGCCGCTGCTGCGCAAGAACGGCGAGCGCGGTCTGGCCCGCGTGGTCACGGCGTCGGTCGAACTGCCCGACGGCGCGCACGGACGGCTGGTCAGCCTGATCGACGTGACCGAACTGCAGCGGGCGAATGAACGGGTGCGGTACCAGGCGACGCACGACGCCCTGACGGGGCTGGCCAACCGCTTCGCGCTGGAGCAGTTCCTGCCGCTCGCGGTCGAGCGCGCACGGCGGCAGGGGGCGGCGTTCGCGGTCGGCATGCTCGATCTCGACGATTTCAAGATCATCAACGACAGCTACGGCCACGACGCCGGCGACAAGGTGCTCAAGGAATTCGCCCGCCGCCTCGGCGCCTGCCTGCGCCGCAGCGACCTGCTCGCCCGCATGGGCGGCGACGAGTTCGTGCTGGTCAGCGAGGACATCGACGCCGCGCAACCCGCGCAGCAGCTCGCCGTCCTGTTCGAGCGGCTGCACCGGGCGGTGGAAGTGCCATTCGACATCGTCCCCGGCGTCGAGCAGACGCTGGAGATGACCATGGGCGTGGCGGTGTTCCCCGTCGACGCGGAGGACGGCGACGCGCTGGTCCGCAAGGCCGATGCCGCGATGTACGAATCCAAGCTGCACAAGCACGACCGGCAGCACTGGTGGCGCATCGGCACGTCGGGACTGCAGGACGCCAGCATCGAAGGGCCGTTCGATGCCTACGGCGCCGAGGCGGTCGTCCTGCTCGACAAGGCGCGCGACCACCTGCTTGCGGTGAACCACCAGTTCGCCGCGCTGTTCTCCGGGGAGCTGGCGCGGCAACCGCATGCGGCGCAGGTGCTGGCCGGCCTCACCGGCGACGAACAGGCACGGCTGCAGCGCGGGCTGCTCGCGCGGCTGGAGTCGATCTTCTCGCCGCTGGCGTCGCGCGAGGCGATCGAGCAGCGCGCGCGCGAGGTCGGGACCGTTCACGCGCTGGTCGGGGTGAGCCCGGCGCTGCTGGTCGAGGCCGTGGCGCGGTATCGACTGGCCGTCAGCCGCTACCTCAACACCGTGCTGATGCCCAACCGCGAGCGCTACCGCCTGGTGCTGATCGCCGACACCCGGATGCAGGACGATGGCCAGGCGCAGCTCGACGCGCAGGCGGCCGTGACGAACCTCTACCTCGGCGCGGTGTCCGAGCCGCTGCCGCAGCCGGGTGAACTCTGGGCGGACATCAATCGGCGCGAAATCGACCTGCTTGCGCGGCTGCCGGGCATGCGGGGCGTGTTGCTGATGCGGCTGACGTCGAGCGGGGTGTTCGCCGTCGAGCGCAGCAGCGGCCCGGGCAGCGCGGAGATCGCGGCGGTGCTGTCGACGCCGGGGTCGGAGGCGGTGGTCGATCCCGGTTCGCCGCGCGGGCAGGGACTGAGCGCGGTGGCCTGGCGCAGCCGCGAGATCCAGAGCGTGGCCGCGTATGACAAGGATCCGCGCTACGCCGCCTGGCGGACGCCGGCGCGCCAGCTCGGCATCCGGTCGACACTGAGCGTCCCGGTGCGCGACGCCAACGGCGTGGTGGTCGCGGTGATCAGCTTCTTCGGCGCCTATCCGAACCAGTTCGAATCGGTGCTGATGCGGCAGTTCGCGCGCGGGGTGCAGCAGCGCTGGGAGGAGGTCTGGGCGCGCGCGAACACCGCCGCGCCCGTCGTCCAGGAGCGCCATGCCGGGGTGCTGCGCGATCGCCTGTTCGGCGGCGGCCTGCGCATGGACGTGCAGCCGGTGGTCGACCTGCGCAGCGGCCAGGTTGTCCGGGTCGAGGCGCTGGCGCGGCTGGTGCTCGACGACGGCAGCGTCATTCCGCCGCGACAGTTCCTGCCCCTGCTCGGCGACGCGGAGCTCGACCGGGTGTTCCGCCTCGGCCTGGACCAGGCGCTGGAACAGCTGGTGGCATGGGAGGTCAAGGACCTGCAGCTCGACCTCTCGGTCAACCTGGCACCGGCGACGCTGCTCGATCCCGACTGCCCGGCATGGGTCGGCCAGGCGCTGCGCCGCCACGGCGTCGCCCCGCACCGCCTGAGCC
Organism: Pseudomonadota bacterium; assembly: GCA_021814605.1. Lineage (GTDB taxonomy): Bacteria > Pseudomonadota > Gammaproteobacteria > Burkholderiales > Burkholderiaceae_C > Thiomonas. The sequence goes on from JAKAIB010000042.1 coordinate 14,516, forward strand.
TCGAGCTGCTCGAGACGGAAAGCATCGACGCCGCGTCGCAGGACGAGGCGATCGACCAGCTCGTGCGGCTCGGGGTCAAGCTGGCGATGGACGACCTCGGCTCGGGCTACAGCAGCCTGCAGCGGCTGTCGACGCTGCCGTTCGACACCATCAAGGTCGACCAGAGCCTGACGCTGAACCTGCGCCGCGATCCGCTGCTGAGCCTGTCGCTGATCCGGGCGATCATCCAGCTCGGCCGCGACCTCGGCCGGCAGGTGGTGGTCGAAGGGCTGGAAGATGCGGGAATGGTCGAGGCGGCGGTGATCCTGGGCGCCGTCCAGGGCCAGGGCTACGCGCTGGCGCGGCCGATGCGAGCCGATCTCCTGCCCGAATGGGCCGATGCCTTCCGCCTCGACGTCGAGGCGGGCCAGGTCCGCACCTTCCTTGGTGCACTGGCCTACCACTGGCTGCACGCGCAGTCGGCGCTGCCCGAGTCCGCGGTTCCGCTGAAAAGCTGTCCGGTGACGCGGTTTCTCGACGCCCAGGGGCTGGACGACGCGCCGGTCGCCCGGTGGCACCGGCAGTGCCATGCCGAGCCGTTCGACCACGAGGCCAGCCACAAGGTGACCGCGTGGCTGGTCGACCGGGTCAGGTCGGAGTCGGCGACAGCGGGTGGCTTGCCGACGGGGGCAGCTGCGGATCGCCGCTGAGCCCGGGGGCGCGCGGCCAGAGGCGGATGTGTGCAGGCGGCAATGCCACGGCGAGTTCACGGCCCACGGCCAGCCGGCCGCAGTCCGCGAGATCGCGCGGGGCGCTCAGCCAAAGCAGGCCGGCGCCGCACCGCAGCGCGGCCGCCGCGCTGGCTCCGCGCACGATCAGGTGCTCGATCGGTCCGCGCACCAGGTTTTCGCAGGGTTCGGCGCCGGTGTCCGGTGATCGTGCGACGTCGTGGTCGGCGATCAGCCAGTCCACGGCGTCGCCGGGGCGCAGTTCGGGCAGCGGCGGGACGGCGATTTCGATGTTCGCGTCGTCCCAGCGCAGCACGCTGCGGCCGGATTCCGCCTCGTGCCGCAGCATGGTTCCGGCGAAGCGGTTGCGCAATCCCAGCAGCGCGGCGGCGCGGATGCCGGCGGGCTGGTCGAACACCTCGCGCGGAAGGCCCTGCTGGACGATCCGGCCGTCGACCAGCAGCGCGACCCAGTCGGCCATCGCTGCCAGATTCACGTCGTGGGTTGCCGCCAGCGCCGGGGTGCCGAGCCGGTGCATGTGGGCGATCAGCTCGGCCAGCACCTCGTCGCGGGTGCCGGTATCCAGCGCCGAGGTGGGCTCGTCGAGCAGCAGGATCTCCGGCCGGCGCGCCAGCGCGCGGGTCAGCGCGACGCGCTGCTGCTGCCCGCCGGACAGCTGGCCGGGGTAGCGCGCGGCGTGCGCGTCGAGTCCCATGCTGGCGAGCAGAGCGGTCGCTGCCTGCCGGTGCGGCGGGAGCCGGCCGCCGAAGGCATAGGCGACGTTCTGCCACGCCGTCAGGTGCGGAAACAGCGCGTAGCCCTGAGGGACGTAGCCGA
>JAKAIB010000043.1 GCA_021814605.1 Pseudomonadota bacterium
GCGCTCATGGCGCGACGTCCTTGAGCTGGAATACCTCGACGCCGACGCCGTCGCAATCGGCGTAGACGTCGGGCTTCTCGGTCGACACCCGCACCGCGCGCACCCTGGGGTGCTCGAGCATGATGCGCGCGACGTCGTCGCACAGCGTCTCCTGCAGGTGGATGTGACCGCGCGCGACGCGGGCCGCGATGACGCTGCGCATGAAGTCGTAATCGACCACCTCGTCGAGCTTGTCGCGTTGCGGCGTCGACAGCTCGAGCGGCACGAACAGGTCGACGTTGATCAGCACCCGCTGCTCGCCGCGCTTCTCGAAATCGTGCACGCCGATATTGATGCGGACCTCGTAGTTCCGGAGGAACAGGCGGCGACAGCCGCGCAACGCCGGGTGCGACAAGGCACTGAACATGGGAGTTTTCCTTTCAGGGGGCGCCGGCGCCGCTGCCGCGGGCGACGAACAGCAGGTCGCGTCCGCGGCCGACGAGGTGCTGGCCGGCGTCCACCAGCAGGGTGGTTCCGGTGACGGCGCCGGCGTCGAGCACGTAGCGCACCGCGCCGGCCACGTCCGCCGGCGTGCAGCCGCGCTGCAGCGGCGTGTCGCCATGCACCCGGCCGAATTCCTCGGGCGTCATCGGCCCCGACGGCAGCATCAGCCCGGGCGCGACGCCGACCACGCGCAGCGTCGGGCCCAGCGCCTGCGCCAGCGCGGTCGTCGCCGCATCGAGCGCGGCCTTGGACAAGGTGTACGACAGGTAGTCGGGATCGGGGTTGCGCAGCTTCTGGTCGAGCAGGTTGACCACGCAGCCCTGCGCCTCGCGCGCCTGCAGATGGGCATGCAGCGACTGCGCCAGCAGCACCGGGGCAATCGCATTGACGCGGTAGTGGCGGACGGCCGCGTCGGCAGTGAACTGCAATGCGTCGTCGAACTCGAACAGCGAGGCATTGTTGACGATGGCGTCGACCCGTCCCAGCGCCGCAACCGCCTGTGCCAGCAGCCCCGGCACCGCTGCGGCGTCGCCCAGATCCGCCGCGACCGGATGCGCCCGCGCGCCGGCGCTCCGCAGCTGCGCGCACAAGGCCGCCGCGCCCGGCGCCGACCGGTGGTAGTGCACGGCGACATCCCAGCCGTGGGCGGCGAGATCGAGCGCGATCTCCCGGCCGAGACGGTGTGCCGCGCCGGTGATCAGCGCGACGCGGCGGGACGCGGTGGATACGGACGGCATGCTTTCTAGAATGACCGGGTGAGCGACAACCGCGCAAGTCTACCGATACCGCCGCAGTCCGCGCTGGAGCGCAGCGCGCGATTGCTCGCGCAGCTGCGCGCCGCGCTGCACGGTGCCGGCGGCTGGCTGCCGTTCGACGCCTACATGCAGCAGGCGCTGTACGCGCCGGGACTGGGCTACTACACCGGCCAGGCCGACCAGTTCGGCGACTTCGGCAGCAGCAGCGACTTCGTGACTGCCCCCGAACTCACCCCGCTGTTCGGCCGCGCCGTCGCCGCGCAGGTGGCGCAGGCCATGGACCTGGCCGGGACGCGGCGGGTGGTCGAGTTCGGCGCCGGAACCGGCGCGCTCGCGGCGCAACTGCTCGGCGAACTCGCCGGCCGTGGCTGCGCTCCCGAGGAATACGTCATCGTCGAGCTGTCGGGCGCGCTCAAGCACCGGCAGATGGAAACGATCCGGACACGCGCTCCGGAGCTGGCCGACCGGGTGCGCTGGTGGACCGCGCTGCCCGAGTCGTTCGACGCCGTCGTCGTCGGCAACGAGGTCCTCGACGCGATGCCGGTCAAGCTGCTGCGGCGCGGCGAATCGGGCTGGCTCGAGCGCGGCGTGGGGCAGGACGGCGACGATCTGGTCTGGATCGACCGGCCGACGCCGCTGGCCCCGCCCGATCCCGAGGCCGGCGCGCTGCCGGCGGGCACCGTCACCGAGATCCATCCGCAGGCGCTGGCCTTCATCCGCACCCTGGCCGAGCGGCTCGACCGCGGCGTCGCGCTGTTCCTGGACTACGGATTCCCGCAACACGAGTACTACCACCCGCAGCGGCACATGGGTACGCTGCGGGCGCACTACCGGCACCGGGCGCTCGACGACGTGCTGCTCTGGCCGGGACTGGTGGACATCACCGCCCACGTCGACTTCACCGCGATCGCGCTGGCCGCGCAGGACGCCGGGCTCGACGTCCTCGGCTACACCAGCCAGGCCAATTTCCTGCTCAACTGCGGCCTGCTCGACCTGCTGGCGCAGGACTTCGTCGCGGGACCGCCGCCGGCCGCCCCCGAATCGGCTGCCGCGATCTGCGCCACACTGGATGCACCGGCAAGCTCGCTCTACCTGCGCCAGACCGCGGCGGTGAACAAGCTGCTCGGCGAAAGCGAAATGGGCGAACTGTTCAAGGTCATCGCCCTCGGCCGCGGCATCGCCGCACCGTTGCGCGGGTTCGCCCGCGGCGACCGCACGCACACCCTCTGAACGGAAGTCGACACCATGCGCTGGCTGATCGTCTTCGTTCTCGCGTCGGTGGCGTTCTCCGCCGCACTGCCGTGGCTGCGGCGGCTGGGCATCGGCCGGATGCCGCTCGACTTCAGCGTCACGCTGTTCGGCCGCGAATGGGTGTTCCCGTTCGGATCGAGCCTGCTGCTGTCCTTCCTCGCCTACGTCATCGGGCGGCTGCTGTAGACGGCTGTCCCCACAGCCGCCACGCCGCGGCGCCGATGCCGGCCTGCACCAGCAGCACCAGCGCGACGCAGCCGGGCCAGCCCAGGCTGTTCCAGAACACGCTCGGCCCGATCGCCCCGATGCTGCCGCCAACGTAGTAGCAAAGCACGTACAGGCCGACCGCCGCCGACCGCGCCTGCCGCGCGAACACCGGCACCTGCGAGGTCGCCATCGACTGGGCGATGAACACCCCGGCCGAACTCAGCGTGAGCCCGAGCACGATCGCCCACACCGGCGCCAGCAGGGTCAGCAGCATGCCGAACGCTCCGAGCGTGGTCGCCGCGACGAACACCCGGCGCTGGCCGAAGCGCCACGCCAGCCGCCCCGCGACCGGCGTGACCAGCATGCCGACCAGATAGACGGTGAACAGCAGGCTCAGATCCTTGAGGTCGAAGCGGTACGGCGCCGCCGCCAGATGGAAGCTCACGTAGGTGAAGGTGCACACCTGCGAGAACAGGATGCCGAAGCCGATCGCGTAGGTACCGAGGAGGCGCGGATTGCGCAGGTGCATCGCGAACCCCGCCAGCGCCGCGCGCAGGCCGCCGCTCGCGGGGCGGAACTGGCGCGACACCGGCAGCCCGCGCGCGATCAGCAGCAGGAACAGCAGGTTGACGCCGCCGAGCACCACGAACGCCGTCTGCCAGCCGGCATGCGCGGTCACCATCCCGGCAATGAACCGTCCGCAGAAGCCGCCCGCGACCGAGCCGGAGATGTACAGCGCCGTCACCGCGGGAATCTGCGACGGCGGCCACTCCTCGCCGATGTAGGCCACCGTGGCGGTGAACACTCCGGGGATGCACAGCCCCTCGATGGTGCGCCATGCCAGCAGGCTGTGCAGGCCGGTCGCCGTCCCCGCCAGCAGGGTGGACAGCCCGAGCCCGGCGAGCGAGGCGAGCAGCACGCGCTTGCGGCCGAAGCGGTCGGCGAGCACGCCCGAGAACGGCGCGGCGAACGCCACCGCGAGGGTGGTGACGGTGATCGTCAGGCTGAGCTCGGCGACGCTGGCGTGGAACACCGACTGCAGCGCCGGCAGCAGGCCCTGCGTGACGTACATGGTGAAGAACGCGCACATGCCGGCGGCGGTGACGGCGGCGCGGCGCAGCCATTCCGGCGGAACATCGGCCGTCGGCGCGGCCAGGGTGGTGGACATGCGGGAGGTCGCGCCAAGGCGCGAATGGACTGGAGGCTTGAGCTTAGGGAATTGCCGGATATATTGGAAATATATTTTTCGTCCAGAACAATATCTATTCGATATGGATATCCGCCATCTGCGCTACTTCCTCGCCGTCGCCGAGGAACGCCATTTCTCCCGTGCCGCGCAGCGGCTGCACATGTCGCAACCCCCGCTGAGCCAGCAGATCCAGGCGCTCGAGGCCGAACTCGGCGTGCCGCTGTTCCTGCGCGGCCGCGGCGGCGTGCGCTGCACCGCGGCCGGCGACACCCTGCTGCCGCTGGCCCGCAGCATCCTGGACCAGGTCGACCACGCGGTCGCGCAGACCCGGCAGGTCGGACGCGGCGACACCGGCCGACTCGCCGTCGGATTCGCCGGCTCGATGCCGTTCAGCACCGTGATGCCGCAGCTGCTGCGCGATTTCCGTGCCGCCTGGCCGCAGGTCGTGCTCGACCTGCGCGAGCAGCCGTCACCGGCGCAGATCGAGGCGCTGCTCGGCCACCGCATCGACGTCGGCTTCCTGCGGCCGACCAGCCACCTCGATGGTTCCGGGCTTGAAACCCTGGTGGTGCTGCGCGAGCCACTGGTCGCCGCGGTGCATGCCGACCATCCGCTGGCGCGACAGGACATGCTGTCGCTGCGCGACCTGCGCGACCTGCCGTTCGTCCTCTACAGCCCGACTCTCGGTTCGGGCCTGCGCACCCAGACCCTCGAGCTCTGCGAGCGCGCCGGCTTCACCCCGCGCATCGCCCAGGAAGTGCACGAGATGCCGACCCTGATCGGGCTGATTTCCGCCGGGCTGGGCGTGGGGCTCGTCGCCGCGTCGATGCAGCGCGCCCAGCTGCCGCTGGTCGCCTACCGGCCGCTGCGCGATCGCGGCGCGCAGACCGACGTGCTGCTCGCCTGGCGCAAGGCGGACGCCTCGCCTCCGCTGCACAACTTCATTGCGCTGGCGCGGACGCTGGCCGCGGCGACTGCAGCCGCGCCACGAGATCCTGGCGGAACCGGCGCAGCCACGACTTGACCGCGCCTTCGCCGGCCGGACCGAGCCGCATCAAAATCTTCTGACCGGCCGACGCCGATTCCAGCGTCGGGTCGGCGTACTGGTAAACGATCTTGGGCTGGACCAGCCGCACCGGCGGCGCCGGTTCGGGCGCGGCGAGCAGGTTGTCGATCACCACGAGCAGCCGGTCGTTGAACTGCCCTTTCGGGTTGCCGAGCTCGCGCCAGGCGCTCTGGAACAGCGGATAGAGATCAAGGTAACCCGTGACCGCGCGCGACGGCGCGACCGATTCCAGCGCCCGCAGGTAGGGCGCATAGCGGTGCGCGTTATCCGGCGACAACGCCAGCTGCCCTCCCGCTCCCGTCGCGACGCGCAGCGTGCCCGGAACCGGACGGACCGGCCAGATCTGGCTGGCGACCTGCCGCCGCGGCAGGTTGTCGATGGTGGCGACAAGGTGGAGCACCAGATGCCGCGGCAGCAGCCACGCCATCGCATCGTGCTGGCCCAGCAGCCCGGCGATCATGCCGAATACGTAGGCATCGCTGTCGGCCAGCGCCGGCAGCGATGCCGCTGGCGTCGGCGGCAGACCGGTCGATTGCGCCGGCGTCGACGCCGAGGTGGATGCCGACCTTGCCGGCGCCGCGGGAGCGCTCGCCAGCCGGGGCGCCGACGTCGCCGGTGCGGGCTCGGCGCGCCAGCCCGCGACGATCCGCTCCAGCCGGTCGCGATTGAACACGCCGACCGCGACGACGACTGCCAGCAGCAGCACGACAAACAGGGCCCGGCCGGTCCGGCTGGGCGGCGGACGCAGCGGATCTTGCGACGGATCGGGCATCGGGCATCTCCTCGGGTCGGCGAACGCCGAAGATACTGCGCATCCGCGCTGCAGCGCTACCGAAGGACATGCAACGGCCGGTTTGACATCCTCCCCGCCCTTCAGGGACGAAGATTCCTACGGCGCTCAGGCGCGGCACCCTGCCACCCCTGAGTCGCTTCGGTGGGTTCCTGCTGCTGGCGGCATTGCTGCACCGCTCACTTCACAGGCGAACCGGGCGTGTCCCGCCCTTAGAACATTGATTGCGCCGACTACATCGGCGTTTTCCTCGAAGCCGCATTCAACGCACAGGAATTGCGCCTGCGTCTGCCGATTGTCCGCCGAGACATGTCCGCAGCACGGACATGTTCGACTGGTGTTTTGCGGCGGCACGGCGACGAGCCATCCGCCATTCCACGCCAGCTTGTAGTCCAGTTGGCGGCGGAACTCGAACCAGCCCTGGTCGAGGATGGATTTGTTCAAGCCTGACTTTGCTCGAACGTTTCTTCCCGGTTTCTCGGTGCTGCCTGCCGCCGACCTGGACATGTTCCGAACCTGCAAGTCCTCGATACACACCATCGCGTGGTTTTGGCTGATCGCGGTCGAGGTCTTGTGCAGGAAGTCGCGGCGGGCATTGCCGATGCGGGAATGGATACGCTGGACGCGGGCTTTCGCTCGTCTCCAGTTGCTGCTGAATTTCACCTTGCGACTCATGGACTGCTGCGCGCGGCGCAGCCTGTCCTGGTGCTGCTTGTAGCTGCCCAGCGGGGCAACAAACGTGCCGTCCGAGAGCGTGGCGAATCTTGCCACGCCCATGTCGATGCCGACCGCATCGCCTTGCGGGATGGGCTGTTCGACTTCGCGTTCGGTCTGGATCGAGGCATACCATTTCCCACCCGACTGGCTGACGGTGATGTTCTTCACCGTGCCCAGCACGTCCCGGCTATTGCGGTAGCGCAGCCAGCCGAGCTTGGGCAGGAACAGGCGACTGTTGGCCTGGTCGAGTTTGATCTGCTTCGGGTCGGGATAGCGGAAGCTATCCGACAGGCCCTTCTTCTTGAAGCGCGGGAAATCGGCACGCTTTGCGAAGAAGTTGGCGTAAGCCCGCTCCAAATCCTTGAGCGTCTGTTGCAACGGGTGGATAGGCGCATCGGAGAGCCAGGGCGTCTCTGCGCCGTTGCGCCAGCCGGTGAGTTCCTTGCACAGTCCTGCGTACCCCAGCTTCTTCTCGCCGCGCTCGTAGCGTTCCTTCTGCAATGCCAGCGCCTTGTTGAACACGAAGCGGCACGACCCCGCGAAGCGGCGCATCTGACGCTGCTGTTCGCCGGTCGGCATCAGTTCGTATTTGAAGGCTTGGAGGCGCTGCATGTCTTGAATTATGCTTTTGGTCTGTGAGCGATGACAACGATATTCGGCATGGAAGGCACTGTGTTTTTAAGATGCACGTCCACTTGGTCTTTGTGTCGAAGTACCGCCGCAGAGTGTTCGATGGCGATGCCATCGACCGGCTGCGCATGATCTTCGCCAAGACCTGCGCCGACTTCGAAGCGCAACTGATCGAGATGGATGGCGAGGACGATCATGTGCATCTGCTGGTCGAGTACCCGCCCAAGGTCGCCGTCTCCAATCTCGTGAACAGCCTCAAAGGCGTGTCCAGCCGCATGCTGCGCAAGGAGCGGCCAGACATCCAGAAACGCTACTGGAAAGGCGTACTGTGGTCGCCGTCCTACTTCGCATCAAGCTGCGGCGGTGCGCCGATTTCCATCGTGCGCCAATACATCGAACAGCAGCAGACGCCCCACTGAAACCCAAGGACGGCTACGCCGTCCGCGCTATCCTTCCGCGCCCTGAACGGCGGGACTTGTCGCGCACCGGGTCAGCCCGGCACCGGACGCACCCGGCTGGCGGCAAGCTTGGCACGACCGCGCGCCTCGTCAATGGTCGCGCCGTTGGCAACCGCCACTCCCATGCGCCGGCGGACGAAGCTCTCGGGCTTGCCGAACAACCGCAGGTCGCTGCGCGGCACCGCCAGCGCGTGGCCCACGCCCTCGAACGCGATGCCCGCGGCGTCGACGCCGCCGTAGATCACCGCCGATGCGCCCGGCTCGCGCAGCGCCGTGTCCACGGGCAGCCCCAGGATGGCGCGGGCATGCAGCTCGAACTCCGACTGCCGCTGCGAGCACAGCGTCACCAGCCCGGTGTCATGCGGGCGCGGGCTGACCTCGGAGAACCAGACGGCGTCGCCGCGGACGAACAGCTCGACGCCGAAGATGCCGCGCCCGCCGAGCGCCGTGGTGATGCGCCTTGCGATGTCGCGCGACCGCTCCAGCGCTGCCGGCGACATCGGCTGCGGCTGCCATGACTCGACGTAGTCGCCATGCACCTGCAGGTGGCCGATCGGCTCGCAGAAGAAGGTCGACACGTCGCCGCTCGCCGCGTCCACCGCGCGCACCGTCAGCTGGGTGATCTCGTAGTCGAAGGTGACGAACCCTTCGACGATCACCCGCGCCTGCTGCACCCGACCGCCGGCCATCGCGTAATCCCACGCCGGCTTCACGTCGTCCGGACCGCGCAGCACCGACTGACCCTTGCCCGACGACGACATCACCGGCTTGACCACGCAGGGATAGCCGATGCCGCCGTCGATCGCCGCCTGCAATTGGTCCAGGCTGTCGGCGAAGGCGTAGGGCGAGGTCGGCAGTCCGAGTTCCTCGGCGGCGAGGCGGCGGATGCCCTCCCGGTTCATCGTGAGCTGCGCGGCGCGCGCCGTCGGGATCACCTCGGCCAGTCCCTCGGCCTCGATCTCGACCAGCGCCCCGGTGGCGATGGCCTCGATCTCGGGCACGACGAGATGCGGCTTCTCCGCCAGCACCAGCGCCCGCAGCGCCGCCGGGTCGGTCATGTCGATGACGTGGGCCCGATGCGCCACCTGCTGCCCCGGCGCGTCCGGATAGCGGTCGACCGCGATCACCTCGACCCCGAGGCGCTGCAGCGCGATGATCACCTCCTTGCCGAGCTCGCCCGCCCCGAGCAGCATGACGCGCAGCGCGGACGGGGACAGCGGGGTGCCGAGACGGAATCGAGACATGGAGGCTCCAGCGGTGGCCAATGGGTCAATCGCCGAGGATAGCGAAATGTCGGACACCGGCGCGTCAGCCGCAACCGGCGCCGCCCCTGCGCCGCCATGCCGCCGGAGGCAGGCCAGCGGCGCGCTTGAACGCCCGGGTGAATGCGGCCTCCGATTCGTAGCCCACCTCCAGTGCGATCGATGCGACGTTGGCGCGGGTGCCGCGCAGCAGCGTCGAAGCCAGCTGCATGCGCCAGCGCGCGAGATACTGCATCGGCGGCATGCCGATCAGCTCGACGAAGCGGCCGTGCAGCGCCGAGCGGGACAGGCCGACCTGACGGCCGAGTTCGTCGAGGGTCCAGTCCCGCGCCGGCGAAGCGTGCAGCAATGCGAGCGCATGGCCGACGCGGCGGTCGCGCAGCCCGGCCAGCCACCCGACCGTCGCCGGGTCGAGGCGCGCCAGGTAGTTGCGCACGGCATGCAGGAACAGCATCTCGCTGATCCGCTCCAGCATCGCCTCGTTCCCGGGACGCACGTCCTCGCACGCCTGCACCGCCTGCCGCAGCGTCTGCGCGATCCAGCCGCTGTCCGGATCGGCCGCCAGGTGGAGCAATGCCGGCAGCTGCGCCACCAGGGGGTTGAACGGCAGCATGTCGCAGCACAGGAAGCCGCAGACCACCCGATTCGGCGCCTGCGCAGGAGACTGCCCGCCACCGTCTCCGATGGCGTTGAACGGCACTGGGCGCGGATCGTGGCGATGCGCGCAAGCCCAGGCGATGTCGAACGCGCGGGGCCGCAGACCGGGCCGGCTCGACAACACATGCCGGTCGCCGTGCGGCAGCACCACCGCGTCACCCTCGGCGAGCCGGACCAGCGGCTGGCCGGCGACGGTCGCCCAGCCGCCTCCGCGCAGCAGCACGTGGTACTCCATCACGTGCTCCGCGCCGGGAAGCAGCAAGGGTGCGATCTCCACGGCCGCAGGCGCCTCGGCCGCCCACTCCTCGCCGAAGCCGTAGTCGTAGAACACCGCACCGCGCAGCCGGATGCCACGCAGCACGTCGGAGAGGATGTCTCGCTCCATGCCGATCCTCCAGCGTCCGGCAGTGCGGCTCGCACCGGCATCCGCAACGCGTCGCGCCCGTCAGCGGATGTTCCCCGGCGTCGCGAAATGAAACTGGACGAACTGGCAAGTCTTCGCGACACGCGGTCAAGCGTCAACCCCCCGATGCACAGCATGATCGCCAGCAGTGTGCCGCAAGGCCATCGCGGCGCGACCGTCGGCATCGTCGAAAAGCCCGGGAGTGCGCCGCGGTTTCTCGACTCTCTCGGGGCGGACCCGGCACAGCCCCCCCGGGAGATTCTCACAGGGAGGCTTCCATGCAAGCTGCAATCACTTCGCCGGCGAGCCCGGCAACCGTCGACTTCGAAGCCGTCAAGCGGCGTCAGCAGGCGACCTGGTCGAGCAGCGACTTCGCCGTCATCGGCACAACGCTGCAGATCGTCGGCGAATCGCTTGCCGAGGCCGCCGACATCCGCGCCGGCGAGCGCGTGCTCGACATCGCCGCCGGCAACGGCAACGCGACGCTCGCTGCGGCGCGCCGCTTCGCCGACGTCACGTCGACCGACTATGTCCCAGCCCTGCTCGACAAGGCGTCCGTACGGGCCAGCGCCGAGGGACTTCGCGTGCGCTTCGAGGTGGCCGACGCCGAGGCGCTGCCGTTCGCCGATGCATCCTTCGACGCGGTACTGTCGACCTTCGGCGTGATGTTCGCACCGCGGCAGGACCATTGCGCCACGGAGATGCTGCGGGTCGTCCGTAGCGGTGGCCGCATCGGGCTGGCGAACTGGACGCCGCAGGGTTTCATCGGCCGGTTGTTCGGCGTCGTCGGCCGGCACGTCCCGCCGCCGTCGGGTCTGGCATCGCCGGCCTTGTGGGGAACGCCGGCGCACCTCGAACGGTTGTTCGGTCCGCATGCGCGCAGCATCAGCGCGGTGCCCAGGGCGTTCAACTTCCGCTACCACTCGCCGGCGCATTGGCTGCAGGTCTTCCGCGACGACTACGGGCCGATCAACCGTGCGTTCGCGGCCCTCGATGCCGGCAGCCAGGATGCGCTGGCCGACGACATCGCGTCACTGCTGCTCGCGTTCAACGTCGCCGGACCCGACTCGCTCGTCGTGCCCGGCGAGTACCTCGAAGTGGTCGTCACCAAGCGGTGACCCGCGCTACAGCACCAGCACCGCGCGGAAGTCGTTGACGTTGGTGTAGGTCGGCCCCGTGACCAGCAGGTCGCCGGTCGCCGCGAACAGGCCGTAGGCGTCGTGCGCGTCGAGCACGGCGCGCGGGTTCAGCCCTGCCGCAGCGGCACGCGCCAGGGTGTCGGGGGTGATCCAGGCGCCGGCGTTGTCCTCGCTGCCGTCGACGCCATCGGTATCGCCGGCCAGCGCCCAGATCCCGCGCTCGCCGCGCAGTCCCAGCGCCAGCGCCAGCAGGAATTCGGTGCCGCGCCCGCCGCGGCCCGGCGCCGTGTTCCGCGCGACCGACACGGTCGTCTCCCCGCCCGACAGCAGCACGCACGGCCGTGGAAACGGCTCGCCGTGACGCGCGACGCTGCGGGCGATCGCCGCGTGCGCCAGCGCGATGTCGCGCGATTCGCCTTCCATGTCGTCGGCCAGCACGTGCGCGGCGATTCCGGCGCGGCGGCAGGACTGCGCGACGGCGTCGAGCATCTGACTCGGCGTGGCGATCAGCTCGACCCGGTTGCGGGCGAACGCGGCATCTCCCGGCTTGGGCGTCTCGAGCCGGCCGGCGCGCAGCGCGGCGCGGACCGCGTCTGGGATTCCGATGCCGTAGCGGTCGACGATCGCCAGCGCGTCGGCGCAGGTGGTCGGGTCGGGCACGGTCGGGCCGCTGGCGATGGTCGCCGGGTCGTCGCCGGGAACGTCCGAGATCAGCAGCGTGCACACCGGCGCCGGGGCGCAGGCCGCCGCCAACCGGCCGCCCTTGATCGCCGACAGGTGCTTGCGCACGCAGTTCATCTCACCGATGGTCGCGCCGCTCAGCAGCAGTTCGCGGTTGATGCGCTGCTTGTCGTCCAGCGTCAGGCCGACCGCCGGCAGCGGCAGCAGCGCCGAGCCGCCGCCCGACACGAGGCAGAGCACCAGGTCGTCGGCGTGCAGGCCGTGGGCCATCTCGAGCATGCGCCGCGCCGCGGCCCCGCCTGCGGCGTCGGGCACGGGATGGGCCGCCTCGACGATGTCGATCCGCCCGGGCCGCTCGCGCCAGGCGGGCGGCACGTAGCCGTAGCGCGTGACCACCAGCCCGGACAGCGGCGCCCGCGCCGGCCACGCCGCATCGACCGCCTGCGCCATCGCGGCACTGGCCTTGCCGGCGCCGAGCACCAGGGTGCGGCCCTTGGGCGGCTCCGGCAGGTGCGCCCGGATCACCTGCGCCGGCTGCGCCCGGGCGACCGCGATGTCGAACAGCGCGCGCAGGAAGCCGACCGGATCGGCCTCCGGCCGGGGCAGCGTCGCGGCGGGAGTGGGCATGGTCAGGCCGCCGTCAGCCAGCCCAGGCTGTCGCGGGTGGTCGTCCGCGGCCGGTATTCGCAGCCGACCCAGCCGGCGTAGCCGATGCGGTCGAGATGGCGGAGCAGGAAGGGAAAGTGGATCTCCCCCGTCCCCGGTTCGTGGCGGCCCGGGTTGTCGGCCAGCTGGACATGCCCGATGCGCGGCAGGTGCCGCTCGAGGGTTGCGGCGAGTTCGCCCTCCATGCGCTGCATGTGGTAGATGTCGTACTGCACGAACAGGTTGTCCGACCCGACTTCGTCGATCAACGCCAGCGCCTGCGCGGTGCGGTGGACGAGGAACCCCGGGACGTCGAAGGTGTTGAGCGGCTCGATCAGCAGCCGCATGCCGTGCGCCCCGAGCTGGGCGGCGGCGTGGCGCAGGTTGTCGATGCAGGTCCGGCGCGCGATCGCCGGGTCGATGCCGTCCGGCATGCAGCCGACGAGACAGTTGAGCTGCCGCACGCCAAGGGCGGTGGCGTAGGCGATGCCCGCGGCGACACCACGGCGGAATTCGTCCTGCCGACCGGGCAGGCAGGCGATGCCGCGCTCGCCGGCCGCCCAGTCGCCCGCCGGAAGGTTGTGCAGCACGACCTGCACACCTGCCACCAGCGCCCGCTCGCGGATGTGCGTCGCGTCGTGGTCGTAGGGAAACTGGAATTCGACCGCCGCGAACCCGGCCTTCGCCGCGGCGTCGAAGCGATCGAGAAACGGCTGTTCGGTGAACAGCATCGACAGGTTGGCGGCGAACCGGGGCATGGGCTGGCCTTCATGGCGGCGGCGCGGCATGCCGCGGCCGCTCGGCACGCGTCATTCGCGCGGTTCGCTCCAGAGCTTGCCGCCGGTGGCCCAGTGCGAGCGCGCCACCTCGTTGAGGATGATGTCCACGGCCTCGGCCGAGCAGCCGAGCGTGTCGACCACCGCGCGGGTGATGGTCTCGACCAGTTGCTTCTTCACCTCGGGGCTGCGCCCCTCGAACAGGTCGATGCGGATTGCGGGCATGGCGGATCCTTCCTGGGATTGCGGCGATCCGCCCATTATTCGCAAATCGCCCGGCTCCGTGCTACTTGCGCCGGCGCCGCGCCTTCACGGCGTCCGCGAGCAGTCCGACGAGTTCGACCGATTCGTCCCAGGGCAGACAGGCGTCGGTGATGCTCTGGCCGTACACCAGCCGGTCCGGATCGTCCTTGCCCGGGGTGAACTTCTGCGCCCCGCCGCGCAGGTGGCTTTCGACCATCGCGCCGAAGATGCAGCGTTCGCCGCCGGCGATCTGCTGCGCGATGTCGCGCGCAACGTCGAGCTGGCGCATGGGCTGCTTGGCGCTGTTGGCGTGCGAGCAGTCGATCATCAGCCGGCAGTCGAGCTTGGCTTCCTCGAGCGCGGCGCAGGCGGCACGGACGCTGGCGGCGTCGTAGTTCGGCGCCTTGCCGCCGCGCAGGATGACGTGGGTGTCCTTGTTGCCGCGGGTCTGCACGATCGCGACCTGCCCGTTCTTGTGCACCGACAGGAAGGAATGCGGCTTGCGGGCGGCCTGGATCGCATCGATCGCGATGCGCAGGCTGCCGTCGGTCCCGTTCTTGAAGCCGATCGGCGCCGACAGCCCCGATGCCAGCTCGCGGTGCACCTGGCTCTCGGTGGTGCGCGCGCCGATCGCCCCCCAGGAGATCAGGTCGGCGATGTACTGCGGCGAGATCACGTCGAGGAACTCGCTGCCCGCGGGGACACCCAGCCGGTTGATGTCGATCAGCAGCTGGCGGGCGAAGCGCAGGCCCTCGTCGATGCGAAAGCTCTCGTCAAGGTAGGGATCGTTGATCAACCCCTTCCAGCCCACCGTGGTCCGCGGCTTCTCGAAATACACCCGCATCACGATCTCGAGCTCGCCGGCATGCTCCCGGCGCAGCCCCGCCAGCCGCTCGGCATACTCGAGCGCCGCCTTGGGGTCGTGGATCGAGCAGGGGCCGATGACCAGCAGCAGCCGGTCGTCCTCGCCGTGGACGATGCGGTGCAGCGCGTGCCGGGTGTCGGCGATCAACGCCTCGACCGGTGTGCCGGCAATGGGGAAGAAGCGGATCAGGTGCTCGGGCGGCGGCAGCGGGACGATGTGCTTGATCCGCGCGTTGTCGGTCCGCGAGGTCTTGTCGTCCTGCGGTTTGTGCAGCGAATCGGCGGGGCGGGACTGCATCGGAAGCTCTCCTGCGGTCGGATGGGCGGGGGACGCCGCGGCGGTCGGGGCGGCCGGCGCGAGGTCGGGAACGGAATCGAACATGGTGGTCTGTGCCGCTGCCCGCCAAAAAAAACCGCCGGGCAGTGCCGGCGGTCTTTCGGGTTGTCAGGGCTGCGCGTCAGCCTCTCCCTCCGCCGGTGCGGTGCGAGAAATACCAGAAGCCAAAAAAATAGGAGCGGGCGGTCTGGAACATGGCGGCGATTGCGCGAGTGCCACCCATTGAACCAGAAGCCGGTGACGCTGGCAACCGCAGGCCGTCTAATCGGCGACGGCGTCCACCTGGACCGCGACGCGCAGGCTGTGGTCGCCGCCGCCACGGATCACCCCGCGCAACGGCGACACGTCGGCGAAGTCGCGTCCCACCGCCACGCGCACGCAGTCCGCTGCGGGACGGCGGTCGTTGGTCGGGTCGAACTCGACCCAGCCGTTGACCGGACACCACACCTCGACCCACGCATGCGACGCGTCGGCACCGACCAGTGCGGCGTCGCCGGGACGCGGCCGCGAGCGCAGATAGCCGCTGACGTAGCGCGCCGCCAGACCGACGCTGCGCAACGCCGACAGCATCACGTGGGCATAGTCCTGGCAGACGCCTTCGCGCAATTCGAGCGCCTGCGGCGCGCGGGTCTGGACCTCGGTGCTGTCGGGGTTGTAGGTGAAGTCGGCATGGATGCGCCGCATCAGGTCGAGGGCACCGTCCAGCAGTGGCCGGCCCGACGGAAAGCTCGCCGCGGCGTAGTCGGCCGCCGCCGCGAACAACGGCGAAAAGTGGGTGCCGAAGGCATATTCGGCCTGCGGCACGTAGGGCCTGCCGGCGCGATACACCAGTTGCTCGCGCACGCCTTCCCACGCCGGACTCGCCGCCCAGTCCGGCGCCGGCGCCGCCTGGACCCGGACCCGGCTGACCGCGCGCACGGTCAGCGTGTCGTGCGGCGCGTAGAACGCGAAGAACTCGACGGGGTTGCCGAAGGCGTCGCGACCGACCCGGCGATGGTCCGGCGCGGGACCGATGGCGCAGTCGTGGTCGAGGCATTGCTGGCGCGCGTCGTCGCGCGGGCGCAGGTGCGCGAGGTGGTGCGCCAGTTCCACCGGCGTGGAATAGGCGTAGGCGGTCTCATGGACCACGCGATAGACCACCGACTCGGTCGCCGCAGCTGCAGCCGCGACGCGCTGGTCCGGTGTGATCGAGGCGACGTCGTTCATACGGGAGGGAAAGGACCAATTCGGCGCCGCTCAGTAGCCGCCGAGGCTGCGGTCGGGAACGCTGGCATGCGCGAAGTAGCGCCGGCTGATCTCGTCCGACAGCCGCCAGACGGAGGCAGTGGCCTGCGACAGGCACAGTTCCAGCCAGGTGTACTGGAACTCGTTGGTGTGGGTGCACAGTTCCGGCAGCTGCCAGTCGTCCGGGTCGGGCGCGATGGTCAGCAACGCG
>JAKAIB010000282.1 GCA_021814605.1 Pseudomonadota bacterium
GAAGGCGACCGGGTTGGGCAATGCATTCAGCAGCGACTCCTGGAATCGCAGCTGCGTCTGCGTCGTCGCCTGGCTGACCTGCAGAGCGGCGGTGCGGCGGCTGACCTTCTTTTCGAGGTTGATGTTGGTGTCGCGCAGCTGCTTGAGCGCGCGATCGCGTTCGCTCGCCAGCAGTCCGGCGATCAGGATGGTGCTCGACAGCGACAGCACCATGACCTGCACCGCGATGTCCCGACCGGTATGCGCCATGCTCTGCAGCGGCCCCAGGTTGGACAGGGTGCTGCTGACGACCAAGACGCAGACCGCCGCGGTCGCCGTCATCGACACCGCCAGCGGCAACCGCATCGCCGACCAGAGCAGCGGGAGCAACAGCAGGGTCGCGAAGGCGAACGGCAAGGCGCTCGGTGTCGTCGCCGGCCAGGTGAAGATGACCACGGTGCCGAACACCGCAGCGGCGGGCAGCAGCGCGTTCTCGAGGTTGATCTCCAGGTGCATCGGCTTGCCCCACTGCCGCCGGATCAGGTCCGCCGCGGGGGCCAGCACGACGATGCTGGTCATGTCGGCGACCCACCAGCCCAGTCCGAATGGCTGCTGCACCGGAGCCCGCCCGAAGCCGAACAGGGCCGCGGCGGCTTGGCCCCCGAGGGCACAGATCGCCGCGTTGAGCACGCCCATCGCGCCGATGAACCAGACGGTATCGCCCACCGTCTGGAATCCGTTCCAGCCGACCCGCCGGCGTCGCAGCAGGGCCAGCCCGACCAGCGGACCGAGCGTGTCCGCGGCGGCAATCAGGGTGCTCGCCTCGAGATTCCAGCCGGCAACGTCGCGGTTGCTGATCCAGGCCGCGACGAAGATCGCGGGCGCCACCGCGTTGCCACGGGCGAGGACGGCAATCACGGCCACGGCAGCCGACGGCCAGACGAACAGTCCGTCGGTACGCCAGCCTTCGGTCAGCCAGGCGATGAGCAGATAGACGGCCGCCGTCAGCGCCAGCCACCCCAGCAGGCGCAGCCAGCGGGAAATCGCCCGGGAAACGAGCGCGTGCATGCCGGTCATTCGCCGCGACGAACGGCAGTCACGAGGTCGCCGCAGCCGGCCACGACGCGCGCCTTCCGAGTCGGACAGGACGGCGAGGGCATTGCGCCGCCCCTGTCCGGCCGCAGTCGGATGCAACTCCGCAACATCGAACAAACAGCCAGCCGGCACCGCCCCTCTGCGCACTTTTCATTGGTTTCCCCCGTTGCACGGATTTTTTCTCGCCACCTTATTCTCCCGGAAGGGCACCCCGCGGTCCGTTAAATCCGTCACACCGACGGCAGGCGCCGACACCGCAAATCGGGGTGCTGCTGCCATTTCCGGACTTTTTCCACACATCGACGGTGCGGGGCAGTCGGCATAATTTCCGCCTCACTCCCCGTCCTCGCCGTGTTCAAGCTGTTTCGCCGCCCGCCCCCTCCCACCACCTTGGAAACCGCACGCGAAGCGTCGATTGTGCTGCGCGGCGCCACCACCGAGGGCTACCACTACGCCTTGCGCATCGAATTCGATGCCCGCCGGTCGATCGAGCGCATCATCGGATGGCGCGGCTCGACCGACGGCCGCCGACGGATCGAACTGCGACCGGGGGACGACGGACTCTGGCGCGATCCCGACGGACGGACCGCCGGTGAAGCACTCGATCTCGTTCCCGCGAGCATCCGCAACGGGGCCGGTTTCGCGGTGCGATGGACCGAGGGCGTCGCACCCGGCCCGGACGTCGCCGGCCTTCCAGACCAGACGGCGGACTGATCCGCCCGCGGGCCGCGCCCGGCAGCGGGCGCGCGTGCCATACTCCCGGCAGATCCAGCGCCCGTACCGGCGCGATGTCGTCGTCCATGCCAGGAGATCACCATGCGCCGTCCTTCGCTTCGCCCGCTTGCCGCCATCGCCCTGTCCAGCGCCGCGCTGACCTCTCCCGCAATGGCGGCGGAGCCGCTGGCGGTGTCGGTGCCGCGGCTGACCCTCGACGCCGCCGAGCGCATCGCGCAAGGCGCGATCGCCGCCTGCCGGGCCAAGGGTCTGCAGGTCAGCGCCAGCGTGGTCGACCGCAACGGCATCGTCCAGGCGGCGCTGCGCGACACGCTTGCGCCGCCCGTCTCGCTGACCATCAGCCGGCAGAAGGCCTACACGGCCGCGATGTTCGGCGTCAAGGGAACCGCGATGGAGTCCCGCGCCGGTTCGCCGCTGGCGCAGCTCGGCGACGGCCTGGCGTTCACCGCCGGTTCGGTGCCGATCGAGGCTGGTGGCCGCTTCTACGGTGCAATCGGCGTGAGCGGCGCCCCCGAGGGCACGACCGACGAGCAATGCGCCCAGGCCGGCCTCGACCGCGTCCTGCCCGACCTCGAAATGCTGCAGTAGGGTCCGCTGCCTACAATCCGCGTCGGCGCGTCCGGCCACACCGGCACGGAACGCGACCGGCGAGCACGCCGGCTGCCTGTTTTTTGGGCACGCCGATGAAGCCCCGTCAAATCAGGGGTTTCCGGCCGATGCAGCGAAAATTTTCCCCAGACCCTGGGGATAAATCCTGATTCGCTTCGCGGCCTGTGGATAGTTCGCCTTTCCCTTCGGCATTTCCGATTCTTCCGATGGCCACCCGCCGCAGTTCCGCATATTCCGAATCGTCCATCCGCGTCCTCAAGGGCCTTGAACCGGTGCGGCAGCGCCCCGGCATGTACACCCGCACCGACAACCCGCTGCACATCGTGCAGGAGGTCGTCGACAACAGCGCCGACGAGGCGCTCGCGGGCCATTGCCGACGCATCGCCGTAACCCAGCACGCCGACGGCAGCATCAGCGTCCAGGACGACGGCCGCGGCATTCCGTTCGGCTTGCATCCCGAGGAGAACGCCCCGGTGGTCGAACTGGTGTTCACCCGGCTGCACGCCGGCGGCAAGTTCGACAAGCTGCAGGGTGGCGCGTACAGCTTCTCCGGCGGACTGCATGGCGTCGGCGTGTCGGTGACCAATGCACTCTCGTCGCGCATGGAGGTCACGGTCTGGCGCGACGGCAAGGTGGCGCAGCTCGCGTTCGCCGGCGGCGACGTGGTCGAGCCGCTGGCCGTGCGCAAGGCCGGCCGCGACGATCCGAAATCGGGAACGCGGGTGCGCGTCTGGCCCGATCCGAAGTACTTCGACTCGGCGCAGTTGCCGCAGGCCGAACTGGTGCACCTGCTGCGCAGCAAGGCGGTGCTGCTGCCCGGGGTCGAGGTCGCGCTGGTACAGGAGAAGTCGGGCGAGACGAGCGTCTGGCAATATGCCCGCGGCCTGCGCGACTACCTGCTCGCGGCATTGCCGAGCGAGCCGCTGATCGAACTGTTCGAGGGCGAGCAATATGCCGCGGCGGGTTCGAGCGAGGCGTTCGCGGAAGGCGAAGGGGCGGCCTGGTGCGTGGCATTCACCGAGGACGGC
>JAKAIB010000283.1 GCA_021814605.1 Pseudomonadota bacterium
CCATCACCGTCGTGGAATCGACGATGCCGTCGACCGCGACGGTGAACTGCGGCTCCCATCCGGTCGCGACCCGGCGCACCCGGTTCGCCAGCGCGTCGATCTCGCCCAGCAGCCGGCGTCCCTCCCGGATCAGTTCCCGCCCGGCCTCGGTCAGCCTCGCCTGCCGGGCGCTGCGGTCGAACAGCAGCACGTCGAGCGCGTCCTCGATCTGGCGCACCCGGTAGGTCAGCGCGCTCGGCACCATGCCGCCGGCCCGCGCTGCGGCGGCGAAGCTGCCGCTGGCGGCGATGCGGTCGAGCATCTCGAGCGCGTCGGGGGTCAGCACGTCCCGCGGGCAAAGCCTGGATTCGGCCATACGCCTCCTGATCATTCATTGAATTTGAATGTTGCCATCAAACCCGCAGGCTCGCAATCAGACTTCGCGCACCTAAATTGGAGTCATGCAATCGACACCCCGTGGACCCGACCGGCGCGCAGCGACGCGGCGCCCGGTCCGCAGGGACCGACCCGAGGAGATTCCATCATGCTGACCATCCGCAAGTCCCAGGATCGCGGCCACGCCGACCACGGCTGGCTCAGGAGCGATCACTCGTTCTCCTTCGCCGGCTACTACGACCCGCAGCACATGGGCTGGGGCAACCTCCGCGTGATCAACGAGGACCGCGTCGCCCCGGGCACCGGCTTCGCCCGCCACGGCCACCGCGACATGGAGATCATCAGCTACGTGCTGTCCGGCATGCTGGCGCACCAGGACAGCATGGGCAACGGCACGGAGATTCCGCCCGGCGACGTCCAGCGCATGAGCGCCGGAAGCGGCGTGATGCACAGCGAATTCAACCATGCGAAGGACGCGGTGACGCATTTCCTGCAGATCTGGATCGAGCCGAACCAGCGCGGCATCGCGCCGGGCTACGAACAGAGAACCTTCCCGGAGGCAGACAAGCGCGGCCGGCTGCGGCTCGTCGCCTCGCCCGACGGCGCGGACGGCTCGGTTCACCTCCATGCCGATGCGTCGCTGCGCGCCGGGCTGTTCGATGGCGCCGAATCCGCCACGCTGCCACTCGACCCGGCGCGCAAGGCCTATGTGCACCTGATCCGCGGCACGTTGCGCGTCAACGGCCAGCAACTGGAGGCCGGCGACGCCGCGAAGCTGGCCGACGAGTCCAGCCTCACCCTCACCGACGGCCGGGACGCCGAAGTCCTGGTCTTCGATCTCGCGGCGTAACGCAGGCTGCCGCCTGCGTCCGCATCCCACGGGGCACCACCCCATCGACCTTCCAAGGAGAATCCATATGGTCAAGAGCGTCGTCGTCTTCCATTCCGGCTACGGGCACACCCTGCGCATGGCGCAGGCGGTTGCCGACGGAGCCGGCGCACAGCTCGTCCCGATCGACGCGGAGGGCAACCTGTCCGAGGCGGGCTGGAGCACCCTCGACGCCGCCGATGCCATCATCCTGGGCAGTCCGACCTACATGGGCACCGTCAGCTGGCAGTTCAAGAAGTTTGCCGACGCCAGCAGCAAGGTCTGGGTCAAGCAGGGCTGGAAGGACAAGGTGTTCGCCGGCTTCACCAACAGCGCGACGATGAACGGCGACAAGCTGTCGACGCTGCATTACCTGTTCACCCTGGCGATGCAGCACAGCGGCGTCTGGGTCGGCACCGGAATGATGCCGTCCAACGCCAAGGCGGCGCAGCGCAACGACGTCAACTACGTCGGCTCGTTCAGCGGCGCGATGGCGCAGTCGCCGTCCGACAGCAGCCCCGACGAAATGCCGCAAGGCGACCTGGAAACGGCGAAGCTGTTCGGACAGCGCGTCGCCGCCGTCGCGGCACGCGTGCGCGCCGACTGAACACCAGGGCCCGCGACGCCTGGGCTCTGGCTCAGTGCGTCGCCGATGCGTCCTTGCCGAGATAGGTGGCGTGGACTTCGGGCGAAGCCAGCAGATCCTGCGCCGTGCCGTGCAGCGCGATCCGGCCGTTCTCGAGCACGTAGCCTCGATCGGCCAGTTTCAGCGCCATGCGCGCGTTCTGCTCGACCAGCAGTACCGTCATGCCCTGCTCGCGGATCTGCCGCAGGGTGCGGAAGATGTCGCGCACGATGATCGGCGCCAGGCCCAGGCTGGGTTCGTCCAGCAGCAGCACGGTCGGCTTGGCCATCAGCGCGCGACCGATCGCCAGCATCTGCTGCTCGCCGCCGGACAGCGTGCCCGCATACTGCGCGCGACGTTCCTCCAGTCGGGGAAACATCTGCAGCACGCGTTGCATGCTGCCTTTTGCCTCCGCGACCGGACGGGTGTAGCCACCCAGCAGCAGGTTCTCGGCAACGGTGAGCGTGGGAAACACCCGCCGACCTTCGGGAACCTGGGAAATGCCCAGGCGGACGATGCTGTCCGCGCCCACTCGGGCGATCGACCTGCCGCGCAGCTTCACGTCGCCGGCATGGGGCCGCAGCAGGCCGCTGATGGCGCGCATCAGCGTGGTCTTGCCGGCGCCGTTCGCCCCGAGCAGGGTCACGATCTCACCGTCGTTCACTGTCAGGCTCACGCCCCTGAGCGCCTGGATGTGGCCGTAGCGCACGTCGAGCTGTTCGATCTCGAGCAGATTCATGCCCCGCCTCCGGCAGCCGCGGCCTGCGGCAGTTCGTCGTCCTCGTCCTTGCCGAGGTAGGCCTCGATCACTTCGGGATGGGTGCGGATCTGCTCGGGTTCGCCTTCGGCGATCTTGCGCCCGAAGTTGATGCAGACGATGTGGTCGGTCACGTTCATCACCACGTTCATGTCGTGCTCCACCAGCAGCACGCTGATGCCCTCGTCGCGCACCCCCAGGATGGTTCGGTTGAGCGCCGCGGACTCCTGGTCGTTGAGCCCCGCTGCCGGTTCGTCGAGGATCAGCAGCTTGGGGCGGGCGACCAGTGCGCGCGCCAGCTCGACGCGGCGCTGCACGCCGTACGGCAGCGACGCGACGTCCTCGTGCGCGAGGTGGTCGAGCTGCAGCCGTGCCAGCAGATCCATCACGGTGGTCCGCAGCGCGATCTCCTCGCGCCGCTGCGCCGGGGTGTGCAGCAGCCCCTGCCACCATTGCTGCCGGGTTTGCAGGTGCAGGCCGGCGAGCACATTGACCAGAACGCTCTGGCCGTAGAACAGCCGGATGGTCTGGAAGGTGCGGAAGATGCCGGCGCGTGCAATGCGGTGCGGCGCCCAGCCGGTGATGTCGCGGCCATCGAAGATGATCCGCCCTTCGGTCGGCTTGTAGACCCCGGTGATCATGTTGAACGCGGTCGTCTTTCCGGCGCCGTTGGGGCCGATCAGCCCGACGATCTGGCCACGCCCGACGGCGAAGCTCAGGTCGCCGACCGCCTGCAGACCGCCGAAACGGATGCCCACGCCATCCAGGCGCAGCAGTTCGTCATGGTTCGTGCCCGGAGCGCTCATG
>JAKAIB010000284.1 GCA_021814605.1 Pseudomonadota bacterium
GATCAGCCCGAGGCGCAGGTCGTCCGCCTGGAACCAGAGCAGCACGGCGAACGCCGCGATCCCGGCCGCGACGGTCAGCAGCGGCGCCGCGCGCAGCCGCCCCAGACTGCGACGCAGCACCGCCAGTGGCGGCACGCGCGCAAGTTGCAGGATGGCGGGCAGCCCGAAGGCCAGCAGCAGCAGCATGCCGGTGAGCGCGGCGAAGAGCGCCGGCTGCGCGCCGGGCGGCGGCAGGTCGCGCCACTGCACACGGATCAGCCCGTGCAGCAGCCGCAGCAGTCCGGCCTGGACGGCGAGCCCGGCGAGCACGCCGGTCACCGCGGCGAGACCGCCGAGCCAGAGGAATTCGCCGAGATAGCGGCGCAGCAGTACCGCCTGCCGCCGCCCCAGCGCCTTTTCGATCGCGCAGGCCGGAATGCGCCGCCGGGCAAAGTCGCGCGCCGATTGGGCAACCGCCACCGCCGCCATCAGCGCCGTCGCCAGCGCGACGAGATGCAGGAAGTCGGCGGCGCGCTTGAGCGTCTCCTCCTGCGCCGGGCCACTATCGGCGACCGTGTCGACCCGCATGCCGCGCTGGGCGCGTGCCTTGATCCATCCGCGCGCCCAGCCGGCATACGCCGCGACGGCCGGCGCGCTACCGGCCACCGCGAGCCGGTAGGTGACCCGGCTGGCCGGCTGGATCAGTCCGGTGGCCGGCAGGTCCGCCCGGTTCATCATCACCCGGGGCGCGAAGCTCACCAGCGCGGCGCCGGTATCGGGCTCGCGGGCCAGGATGGCGCCGACCCGCAGTCGCGAATTGCCGAGTTGCAGCGCGTCGCCGACCTGCAGCCGCAGGGCACCGAGCACGCCGGGAGCAACCCAGACGGTGCCCGGGTCGGGTGGCCCCGTGCCGTCGCGGTCCGGGGCGTCCGGGGCGGCGCGCAGCGCGACGTGGCCGATCAGCGGATAGTGCACGCCGACCGCCTTGAGCGCGACCAGCCGCGTCCGGTCGCCGCTGACGTCGAGCGCCATGCTGGCGAACACCGCGGTCTGCGCATGCCGCAGGCCCAGCGCTTCGGCCCGCTGCAGGAATTCGGCCGGCATCGGATGGTCGCTCACGACCACGACGTCGCCGCCGATGAGCTGCGCCGCATCGCGCACCAGCGCGCCGTGCAACCGCTGGCCGACGAAGCCAACCGCCGCGAGGGCCGCGACGGCGAGGACGAGCGAGACGGTCAGCAGGCGGAGCTCGCCGCTGCGCCAGTCGCGCCAGAGCTGGTTCAACGATTGCATGCCGATCGCGTCGCGTGGAGGGGCGCCCTTGGGGCCGGAGCCGCCATTGTCGGACGCGACGCGCGTCGCTGCCGCCGCCCGGGATTGGCGCGCGTCAATGCGAATGGCGGTGATGCATGTCCGGCACGTGGGCGTGGCGGTGGGTCAGCGGCGCGTGGCGATGACGATGGCTGTGCCGCGTCCCCGGCTCGACCGGTGCATCGTGGGCATGGTGGTGGTGGGCGTCGTGGACATGCTCGTGCTCGTGCTCGAGCGCCTCGTGGGTGTGTACATGCTCATGCCGCTCGGTCAGGTGCAGCCACACACCCAGCGCCATCAGTACCGCCGCGGCGAGCAGGGCCGGCGTCGGCCGATCGCCCAGGACGACCGCCAGCGCGGCGCCGAAGAACGGCGCCACGGAGAAGTATGCGCCGGTCCGTGCCGATCCGAGGTCGCGCAGCGCGACGACGAACAGCGACAGGCTCACGCCGTACGCCAGCAGTCCGACGACCAGCGCGCCGAGCAAGGCCGGCAGATGCGGCAGGCTACCGCCGGCGGCCAGTCCCAGCGCCAGGTTGACGCTGCCGGCGACCAGCCCCTTCACCGCGGCGACCCAGGTCGGGTCCGCCAGCGCCACCTTGCGGGTCAGGTTGTTGTCGATCGCCCAGGCCAGGCAGGCGCCCACGACCGCCAGCGCCGGCCAGGCTGCGCCGACGGCGTGCAGCGTGCCCTGCCCCGGCCAGCTCAGCACCACCGCCCCGGCAACGATCGCGACCATGCCCAGCGCGATGCGCCGGTCGACGTTTTCGCGGAACACGAACCAGGCGAGCAGCGCGGTGAACACGCTCTCGGCGTTGAGCAGCAGCGACGCCGGGGCCGCAGGCATCGCCGCGAGCCCGGCCATCAGCAGCACCGGGCCGATCACGCCACCGGACACCACCGCGGCGGCGAACCATCCGGCCTCGGCGGGCGACAGCCGGACCGGCGGCCGGCGCGCGATCCGGCGGAACAGGCTCAAGCCGATGCCCGATCCGAGGTAGAGCAGCCCGGCGAGCAGCCAGGGACTGACCGCACGCAGCAGTTCCTTCGCCAGCGGAGTGCCGGCGCCGAACAGCAGCGCGGCGCCGAGGGCCGGCAGCACGCCGGGACGCATCAGTCCGGTCTTCTCGTTCACGGGTTCCCTCGTGTCTGCGCAATCAAAGCGAACCCGCCCGCGGCAGGCCCGGCGGCATTATCCGGCGCCCGCGGCACCGCGTCGGGCGTCGGCGGCGCGCATCAGTGCGGCACGCGTGGTCGCATGGTCAAGCCGGTCGAGCCACCATTGCAAAGCCCGGCCGGGAACGGCACCCGCGGACCTGCGCCAGGCGTAGCAGGTGTGGACCTGCCGCTCCGGCCGCTCCACCCGTTTGGCCACCAGCCGGCCGGTCTCGACGAACGGACGCACCATGCCGTCGGGCAGGAAGCCGCAGCCGAGCCCGCGCAGCTGGGCATCGAGCTTGTCCTGCAGCGTGGGAACGGTGAGCACGTCCTGGCCCTCGAGCAGGCCGACCGTCACGCCGGCGCCACGCTGCACCGAGTCGGCCACGGCGACGGCGCGATGCTGGCGGACGAGCGTGTCGGCCAGCGGCTCGGCAGCTGCGGCCAGCGGATGGTGCGGCGCCACCGCGAACACGAAGCGCTGGGTTCCGAGCGGGCGCACCTGCATCCCGGCGGCGGTGGCCGCCTCGGCGACAACGCCCAATGCCAGGTCGGCCATGCCCGAAGCAAGCGCCTGCAGCGTTCCGGACAGCGTCTCCGCGCGCAGCCGCAGCCGCGTCGGCGGGTCGGCCGCGAGGAAGTCGCCGCACAACTCCATCACTGTCGCGGAATCGACGATGCCGTCGACCGCGACGGTGAACTGCGGCTCCCAGCCGGTCGCGACCCGGCGCACACGGTTCGCCAGCGCGTCGATCTCGCCCAGCAGCCGGCGTCCCTCCCGGATCAGTTCCCGCCCGGCCTCGGTCAGCCGCGCCTGGCGGGCACTGCGGTCGAACAGCAGCACGTCGAGCGCGTCCTCGATCTGGCGCACCCGGTAGGTCAGCGCGCTCGGCACCATGCCGCCAGCCCGCGCTGCGGCGGCGAAGCTGCCGCTGGCGGCGATGCGGTCGAGCATCTCGAGCGCGTCGGGGGTCAGCACGTC
>JAKAIB010000044.1 GCA_021814605.1 Pseudomonadota bacterium
ACGCCCGAGGAGCGGGCGATGGCGCTGCAGCGCGGTCGCGACGCGGTGCGGTTCTTCCTCGTCTCGCGCAAGGCCGACACCGAGTTCGTATTCGACGTCGACCTCGCGCTCGAGCAGAACGACGAGAACCCGGTGTACTACGTGCAGTACGCGCATGCCCGGGTGTGCTCGGTGTTCGAGCAATGGGCCGCACGGGCCGGGGTCGACGCCGAGGCCGCCGAACTGCTGGATGGCGCCGACCTCGGCCTGCTGGTGCAGCCGCGCGAGCGCGCGCTGCTGCTGACGCTGGCGCAGTATCCGCAGGTGCTCGCCACGGCTGCGCAGGAGCTCGCGCCGCACCACGTCGCGTTCTACCTCCGCGACCTGGCGGGCGATTTCCACGCCTTCTACAACGCCGAGCGGGTGCTGGTCGACGATGTCGCGCTGCGCCACGCGCGGTTGCGTCTGCTCCGGGCCGTCCGGCAGGTGATGCACAATGCGCTGGCGGTGCTTGGCGTCAGCGCGCCGCAGCGCATGTAACGTTTCCGGCGCAGCGATGCGCCGCCTTCGCAATGGCCAAACCGCATTTCCATTCCCTGCAGCGCAATCCTTTCCCGGGGCCGATCGGCCGGCAGCGCGGCGGCACCGTGATCGGCCTGATCGTCGGTCTCGTCCTCGGCCTGGCGATTGCGCTGGGTGTCGCGATCTACATCACCAAGGCGCCGTTGCCGTTCATGAACCGCTTCCAGGAGCGGCCGTCGACAGCGGCATCGGGCCCTGGCGGATGGAATCCGAACAAGGGACTGACCGGAGCGAATGTCCCGCCTCCCGCCGGAAGCGGATCGATGCCGGTGACCGTCGCGAGCCGGCCGCTGTCGCCGCAGGCGCTGGCCGCGCTCGGACATGCGGGCGCGGCGGTGGCGGCGTCGCAGCCGAGTGCGGCGACGCCAGCGCACCCGGCGACGCCGGCGGCCTCCGCCGCGTCGGCCGCGGCGTCTTCGCATGGCGGCTTCGTCCTCCAGGTGGGCGCGTACAGCACGCGTGGTGATGCCGAACGCCAGCAGGCGAAGGTGGCACTCACCGGGCAGGAGGCGCACGTCGACGAACGCACCGTCGGCGGGCGGACCCTCTACCGAGTCCGCGTGGGCCCCTTCCCGACGGCGCGCCAGGCCGAGCAGACGCAGAAACTTCTCGGCGACAACGGCATCCAAACCGCCCTGGTGCACACCGGCACCTGAGTGCTGACTCCCGTTTCCTCGACAACAAGGACCAACCAAGGACCCGACATGATGCAACGCTGGCTATCGATTCTCGCGATGGTGTTTTCGTTCGGCTTTCTCGCGGCGGCGCAGACGCCGGCGCAGGCCGCAGGCTTCCAGGAGGGGTTCGCCTACACCCGCCTGCCCATTCCGCAGCCGGTCAGCCCGTCCGACAAGGTGGTCGTGACCGAGTTCTTCTGGTACGACTGCCCGCACTGCGCCGAATTCGAGCCAATGTTCGAGGCGTGGGCGAAGAAGCTCCCCGCGAACGTCGTCGTCGAGCGCGTGCCGGTTGCCTTCGCGCCGCAGTTCGTCCCGCAGCAGCGGCTGTACTACGCGCTCAAGGCGCTGGGCAAGGTCGACGCGCTGCAGGGCGCGATCTTCAACGCCATCCACAACCAGCACATCGCGCTCGGAACACCGGACCAGATGGCCAACTGGCTGGCGCAACATGGCGTGGCGAAGAAGGCATTCCTCGACGCCTACAACTCGTTCACGGTCGCGGCGCAGGCCAAGCAGGCGACGCAGATGGTCACCGACTACCAGATCACCGGGGTTCCGACCCTTGCCGTCCAGGGCAAGTACACCACGTCGGCCGCGCTGCCCCAGGCGAACAACAACCAGAAGGTGCTCGAGGTCGTGGATTACCTGATCAAGCAGGAATCCAAGAAGTAAGCTGCGCCTGATCTCTGGTCAAGACTGCCCGCCGTGTGCGGGCAGTCTTGTTTTTGCGCCGACCTACCGCATTGGGCCGGTGCCGCCTAGAATCGCGTCAATCAAGCAAAACCCATGCCGATGAAACGATTGGTCCGACTTCTCCTGGTGCTCGCCGGCCTCGCTGCCGGGGCGGCGACCGGCGCGTTCGCGGCGCAGGCGGACCGCAATCAGCCCATCCGCATCGAGGCGGACGCGATGCGCTACGACGACGTGCATCAGACCAGCGTGTTCACCGGCAACGTCGTCGTGACCAAGGGGTCGATCGTGATCCGGGCCGGAACGGTCGACCTGCGGCAATCCCCGGACGGCTACCAGTACGCGACGGCGATTGCGGCGGCAGGTGGCACGGCGACGTTCCATGAGCAACTCGACAGTGCGCCGGGGCAGCCGGATCAGTCCATGGACGGATCGGCACAGCGCATCGAGTACGACGGCAAGACCGGTGTCGTGACCCTGCGGGGCAAGGCGGTGCTCAGCCGGCTGATCGGCGGCAAGCTGGCCGATCGCAGCGAGGGCAGCGTGATTGCCTACAACCAGATCACCGACGTGTTCACCGTCGACGGCGGGGCGCAGGGGGCGACGTCGTCGAATCCGACCGGCCGGGTCCGGGTGATGATCACGCCGCAGCCGGCGGCGTCGGCGTCGAAGCCGTCGCCGGCGACGAATCCGGCTGCTGCGGGCGGGGCGTCGCGTTGAGCGCGCAGGCGAATCCGCCGGACGATGCGGCCGCCGTGCCGGGCTCCGGCGCGCTCGCCGCGGCAGGCTCCGAGCTCGAGGTGCGGCATCTGCAGAAGCGCTACGCCGGCCGCCAGGTGGTGCGCGACGTCAGCTTCAACGTGCGCTGCGGCGAGGTCGTCGGGCTGCTCGGGCCGAACGGCGCCGGCAAGACGACGTCGTTCTACATGATCGTCGGCCTGGTGCGGCCCGATTCCGGGCGCATCCGGATCGACGGGCAGGACGTCACCGATCTGCCGATGCATCGCCGCGCCCGCATGGGCCTGTCGTACCTGCCGCAGGAGGCGTCGATCTTCCGCCGCATGACCGTCGCCGAGAACGTGCGCGCCGTGCTCGAGCTGCAGCGCGATGCGCAGGGTCGCCGCCTGGACAAGGCCGACATCCGCGGCCGCGAGGACCATCTGCTGCGCGAACTGCACGTCGAACACCTGCGCGACAGCCCGGCGCCGGCGCTGTCCGGCGGCGAACGCCGGCGGGTCGAGATCGCGCGGGCCCTGGCCACCGAGCCCCGCTTCATCCTGCTCGACGAGCCGTTCGCCGGCATCGACCCGATCGCCGTCATCGAGATCCAGCGCATCGTCCAGTTCCTCAAGGAACAGGGGATCGGCGTGCTGATCACCGACCACAACGTGCGCGAGACGCTGGGGATCTGCGACCGCGCCTGCATCATCAACGAAGGGCAGGTGCTCGCCCAGGGCGACCCGCAGTCGATCATCGACGATCCGGCCGTGCGCAAGGTCTACCTCGGCGAGAACTTCCGCATGTGATCCCTGCGCGCGCCCCATGAAACCGTCACTCAATCTCCGGCTGTCGCAGCACCTTGCGCTCACCCCGCAGTTGCAGCAATCGATCCGGCTGCTGCAGCTTTCCACGATCGAACTCACCCAGGAGATCGACGCGCTGCTCGAATCCAATCCGTTCCTCGAGACCGAGGACGGCGAGGATGGGGCGCCCGGTGCGGTCCCCGAGACGCCGGAGCCGCCCGCGCCGCCGGCAGCGGAACACGTGAATTCGGCCGTGGCGGATGTCGCCGATGCCGCGCCCGAGCCGCCCGCCGCCGAACTGCAGCTGGAGGCGCAGGAGTGGACCGCGAGCGCAAGCGAGACCGACCACGGCGCCGATGCCGACGCCGACGTCGACTCGTGGGTCAGCAGCGGCAAGTCGGGCTCGGGCTCGGACGATGCCGAATTCGACGCGCTCGACATCGCCGCCGAGCGCATCGGTCTGCGCGACCACCTGCGTGCCCAGCTCGCCGGACTCGTGCTCAGCCCGACCGATCGCGCCGCCGCCGAGGCCATCATCGATTCGCTCGACGACGACGGCTATCTCGCCGAGACCCCGGCCGAGCTGGCCGCGGCGCTCGCCCCGGAGGCGGGCGCCGAGGAGCAGGAGGAACTCGCCGACGCGTTGGCGACCGCGCTGCGGCTCGTGCAGAGCTTCGACCCGGCGGGCGTCGCGGCGCGCGACCTCGGCGACTGCCTCTGCCTGCAGCTTGAGCGCCAGCCGCCCTGCCCGGAGCGCGAGCTCGCGCGGCAGATCTGCCGCGGCGGCCATCTCGACCTGGTGGCCCGGCGCGACTGGCGCAAGCTCGAGCGGCTGTTCAACGCCGATGAGCCGGCGCTGCGCCGGGCGCAGCAGTGCATCGCCCGGCTCGATCCGCATCCGGGCGGCGCCTGGCGGGCCGACGCCGCCGAGCCCGTCACCCCCGATGTGATCGCGCGCAAGACGGCACAGGGCTGGACGGCGCAGCTCAACCCCGAGGTGATGCCGCGGCTGCGGGTCAACCAGATCTACGCCGACGCGCTGCGGCGCGCCCGCGAAGGCGGCCAGGCCATGCAGGGGCAGCTGCAGGAGGCACGCTGGTTCGTCAAGAACGTGCAGCAGCGCTTCGACACCATCCAGCGGGTCGCCCAGACCATCGTCGACCGTCAGCAGCGGTTCTTCGACTTCGGACCGGTGGCGATGCGGCCGATGGTGCTGCGCGAAATTGCCGACGAACTCGGCCTGCACGAGTCGACCATCTCGCGGGTGACGACGCAGAAATTCATGGCCACGCCGTTCGGCACGGTCGAGCTGAAGTATTTCTTCGGCTCCGGGCTGAGCACCGATACCGGCGGCAACACCTCGTCGACCGCGGTGCGCGAACTCATCCGCCGCCTGGTCGCCGAGGAGAACAACGCCAAGCCGCTGTCCGACAGTGAACTCGCCGAGCGCCTGACCCAGCAGGGTGTCCAGGTGGCCCGCCGTACGGTCGCCAAATATCGCGAGGCGCTGCGCATTCCCCCCGCCAACCTGCGCAAGACCGGGTAGTCGCGGCGGGCCGCATCAGGCTGCCGACTTCGCCGTGCGTCGCGCGCGGTCGAGCCCGGATCGTGCCTGGCTGAAGGCGAGGGCGGTCCAGCGCTCGCGCAGCGCTGCGGCCTCCGCGGTCGGCAGCGGGCCCGAATCGCCGGTCCAGCGGGCCAGCCGCAGGGTGTCCAGCGCCTGGCCGAGGTCGGTCTGCAGGCCGTCGCTCAGGCGCAGCCAGGCGGCCGCCCGGGCGCCGAGGGCGTCGTCCACCCACGGGCGCAGCCATTCGAGCGCGTAGCGGCGCTGCTTGGCGCGCAACCGCAGGCGATGTAGTTCGGCCCAGGGAGCGTCGGATGGCGTCCGCGCGTTGGCGTCCCAGGCGGCGAGCAGCATGTCCCAGTGTTTCGCGCGCAGGCTCGGCAGTTCGTCGTCGTGAAACCGCAGCAGCCGGCGCGCCAGATCGGCCACGGACGGCGCCGCGTGGAGGCGGACCCCACCGCCCGCCCAATCTTCCGCCCAGCGCGCCTGCGCCAGCAGCAGTCGGCCGAAGCGGGCGCCGCCCAGGTACGCGTTCAGCGCCTGGACCCGCGCGGTGCGCTTGTTCTCCAGCGACTGCGCCAGCGCCGCTGCCGATTGCGGCGCATCGGGCGCGGCTTCCCGCAGCGACTGGGCGAATTCGCGGCAGACGTCGACATCGCGCACCGCGCCGAGCAACTGCCCGGCCCAGCGCCATTCCGCGCGCAGCCAGCGGCAGGTCCGCGCCAGCGACTTCGGTCCGACCGATTCGAGCAGCCGCAGCAGGACGCGCAGCCGCCGCAGTTGCAGCCGCATCTGGTGCACCGTCTCGGCCTGCGGGTCGACAGCCAGCAACTCGGCGCCGACCGCCACGACCGCAAGCGACTGCTGCAGCACGGTGGCGATGGCGTTGCCGACCGTGGCGTGCTGCGGCAGTTCGCGCGCCAGCGCCGGCAGGCGCAGCGGGGCGAGCCCGGCGGCGCGTGCCGCCAATTCGGCCTTGCTGCCCGGACTCAGCTGCAGCGGCAGATCCTGCGCCAGCGCCCAGGCCAGGTCGAACGCCGCCATCCAGTCGCCGTCCCGCAGTTCGATCTCGAGTTCGCTGATCGGCAGCCGCGGTGCGTCGTCCGATGCGCCGCCCAGCGCGTCCCCCGCGTCGAGGCAGACTTCGAGGCGGGCGCCTTCCCATTCGACCGTCCAGACCGTGCGCCGGACCCGCGTTCCCAGCGTCGGGGCGAGGCTGCCGGCCAGCTCGCCGGCGCCGCCCACGGCCGCCAGCGGCGTGTCGCCCAGCCGTGCGAGATCGGCATCGGTCGGTGCGTTCCCGGCGACGGGGAATTCCCATTCGCCGCGCGCCTGCGGGCGTTCGGGCGAACCGCTGCTCTTGAGACAGAGCAGCCGGCGGCCGTCGTCCGCGTCGCGGACCCGCAGCGCCATCCGCGCCTGTCGCAACCGATGGTCGGCGGTGTCGAAGTACCAGGATTGCAGCAACTGGGTGCGCGGCGGCGGTGCGAGCGTCGCCAAGACGGGATGCGAGAGCACCGCGGCATGCAGCGCCGGCTCGATTCGAAACTTGAGTTCGCGTTCCTGGCCCATGGTGGATCGGTTCTCGGCTGGACGCCGAAGACATCCGATTCTTCCGCGCGAAGCGGCGCAGCACAAGAGCCGGGTGCGATTCGCGGCGGCTCGGTGACATTCATCGCCTTGTCATATTGCGCCCATGCAATGCGCGGCATGGCCTCCGGTGCTCTGTCCCGACTGTTCCGCAGTTCCGTCGCCCCGCAGGACGGCTCCGGCCCATTGGCGGGTCAGCCCGTCGCGCCGGCGGCCGGGGATGGCGAACCGGCGGTGCACTGGCGCACGCTCTGGCTGTCCGACATCCACCTCGGGACGCGCGACTGCAAGGCCGCGCAGCTGCTCGACTTCATGCGGCATTGCAGCGCCGACACCCTCTATCTGGTCGGCGACATCATCGATGGCTGGCAGCTCAAGAAGAAGGGCATCTACTGGCCGCAGGCTCACAACGACGTGGTGCAGAAGCTGCTGCGCAAGGCGCGCAAGGGATCGCGGGTGGTGTTCGTTCCAGGCAATCACGATGAGTTCGCGCGGCCCTACGCCGGGCTGCATTTCGGCGGCATCGAGGTGGTCGACACCGTGCGGCACGTCACCGCCGACGGCCGCACGCTGCTGGTCGTGCATGGCGACCTGTTCGACAGCGTGGTGCTTTACGCCAAGTGGCTCGCGCACCTGGGCGACGCCGCGTACATGTTCACCCTCAAGCTCAACCGCTGGCTCAACCATGCGCGGCTCCGCCTCGGCCTGCCGTACTGGTCGCTGTCGCAGTACCTCAAGCACAAGGTCAAGGCCGCGGTGAACACCATCACCAGCTTCGAGGCGTTGCTCAGCGACGAGGCGCGGCGCCAGCGTTGCGACGGCGTGGTCTGCGGGCATATCCACCGCGCCGAACTGCGCAGCGACTCGACGCTGATCTACGCCAACTGCGGCGACTGGGTCGAGAGTCTGACCGCGTTGGCCGAGGACCACGACGGCCGGCTGGTTCTTCTGCACTGGAATGCCGGGCTGCGCGTGCTCACCGAGCTTGCGCCGCGCACGCAGGCGCGCCCCGAAACATCGCCGACCTTCCCGCAATCGGTTTCCGCATGATCGTCTCCACCCCGACCGCTGCTGCGGCGGTCCCGACCGAACAGCCCTGGTCGTCGGCCGCCGGCTCCGCGCCGCTGCGCATCCTGATCGTCACCGACGCCTGGTCGCCGCAGGTCAACGGCGTGGTCCGCACGCTCAAGACCACGATCGAGCACCTGCAGGCGATGGGCCAGATCGTCGAGATCATCGAGCCGGGCACGTTTCGCACCATGCCCTGCCCGACCTATCCCGAGATCCGCCTCAGCCTGTGGCCGCGGCGGCGCATCATGCAGCGCGTCACCGAGTTCATGCCCGACGTGGTCCACGTCGCCACCGAGGGACCGCTGGGACAGGCGGCGCGCCGCATCGCGCGCAAGCTCGAGATCCCGCTGACCACGGCCTACCACACCCGCTTTCCCGAATATGTGAAGGCGCGTTTCGGCATCCCGCTGTCGTGGACCTACGCGTACCTGCGACGCTTCCACAATGGCGGGCGCGCGGTGCTCGTGCCCACTCCGGTGGTGCAGCGCGACCTGCAGGCCTACGGCTTCCGCAACGTGCGCCTCTGGTCGCGCGGGGTCGATCACCGGCTGTTCCGCCCGCGCCCGGGCGAGCGGCTCGACGGGGCGCCGCCGGTGTTCCTGTACGTCGGGCGCGTCGCGGTCGAGAAGAACGTCGACGCCTTTCTCCAGCTCGACCTGCCGGGCACCAAATGGGTGGTTGGCGAAGGACCTGAGCTCGAACGCATCCGCCGCCAGTACCCCGAGGTCCGCTTCCTCGGCGTGCTGACCCAGGACGAACTCGCCAAGGTGTATTCCGGCGCCGACGTGTTCGTGTTCCCCAGCCGGACCGACACGTTCGGACTGGTGCTGGTCGAGGCGATGGCCTGCGGCTGCCCGGTGGCGGCGTATCCGGTGACCGGCCCGCTCGACGTGATCGGCGACAGCCCCGCAGGCGTGCTGCACGACGACCTGCGCGAGGCCTGTCTGCAGGCGTTGCACATCCCGCGCGAGGCGGCGATCACGCAGGCCCGCAAGTTCACCTGGGAGGTCGCGTCGGTCCAATTCCTCGACCACCTGCGCCAGGCGGTGCGGGTGGCCGGCGCGCCCGCGGCGGCGCGTTGACCGGGGAGCCGCGATTGTCCGGGCAGCCTGCACAGATCAATCCGTACAAGACCCGGCGCGGACTGGCGCGCATTCTGCAGGCGATGGTCAATTCGGCTGCCGGGCTGCGCATGGCGTGGCGGACCGAGTCGGCATTCCGGCAGGAAGTCGCGCTCGCCGCGGTGCTGCTGCCGCTGGCCATGTGGCTCGGGCAGAGCTGGATCGAGCGGGCGATGCTCGCTGGCGGCGTGGTGCTGGTGCTGATCGTCGAACTGCTCAACACCGCAGTCGAGTACACCGTGGACCGCGTCTCGCTCGAACGCAACGACCTGAGCAAGACCGCCAAGGATCTCGGCAGCGCCGCGGTGCTGCTCACGCTGCTGCTCTGCGCCGCGATCTGGGCGGCGGTGCTGCTGCCGCGCTGGGCCTGACGCGCCAGGACCTGCCAGTGGCGCCCGCCGGCGCACCGCGCGGGTCAGCGCTTGAGCGTGTCCTCGACCGATTCGCCCGGCTGCCACGGACGGCCGAGCTGCGCTTCGATGTAGTCGCGGATCAGCCGGCGCACCACCTGCGACGGCGTCTGGTCCTCCCGCGCGCACAGGTGCTCGAACACCGCCTTCTTCTGCGGATCGATCAGCACGGTCAATCGGCTGGTGCGCTGCTCCATCGGATGTCGTGTTGGATTAACATGTGACGCACATCGTATGTGATTTTCGGTTCGCCGCAAACCTGTCATGGATCCGTCCCTGCTGCTGCCCTGCGCCCTCGGCGTGGCGGCGGCATGGATGCTGATCGCGGTCGCCGGCCTGATTGCCCCGCTGTCGACGCGCTGGGTCGCGCACGGGCTGTTCCCGCTGGGCGTCGTCGGCAGCCTGGTGATGGCGGCCGTGGGTCTCGCCGCGGTGTTTTCGCCGCCCGTCACGGCGCAGCTGCCGGTCGGATTGCCCGGACTGCCGGTGCACCTGCGGCTGGATGCGCTGTCGGGGTTCTTCCTGCTGCTGCTCGGCGCCGCGAGCGCCGGCATCTCCACGTTCGCCGCGGGCTACTTCCGCGCCGGCGAGGGCACGCCGCCGGGGCTGCTCGGGCTGCAATATCACGTCTTCCTCGCCGCGATGAGCCTGGTTCTGCTCGCCGCCGACGCCTACACCTTCATGCTGGCCTGGGAGGTGATGGCGCTGTCGTCGTATTTCCTGGTGGTGTCGCAGCACCGCATCCCGGAGATCCGCAGCGCCGGATTCGTCTACCTGCTGCTGGCGCACCTCGGCGCGATCGCGCTGCTGCTGTGCTTCGGGGTGATGATGCAGGCCGGCGGGATCGCAGGGCTGACCTTTGACGCCATGCGGCAGGCGCGGCTGACGCCGGCCTGGGCGAGCGTCGCGTTCGCGCTGGCGGTCATCGGAT
The DNA here is from genome assembly GCA_021814605.1 of Pseudomonadota bacterium. GTDB lineage: Bacteria > Pseudomonadota > Gammaproteobacteria > Burkholderiales > Burkholderiaceae_C > Thiomonas. Next base: position 10,142 of record JAKAIB010000044.1, read on the forward strand.
TCGGCGCCAAGGCCGGGCTGGTGCCGCTGCACATCTGGCTGCCCGAGGCGCACCCGGCGGCGCCGTCGCCGGTGTCCGGATTGATGAGCGGGGTCATGCTCAAGACCGCGCTGTACGGCCTGCTGCGGGTGAGCTTCGACCTGCTGCATGCGCCGTTGTGGTGGTGGGGCGTGCCGCTGCTCCTGCTCGGCCTGTTCAGCGCGCTGTATGGCGTGCTGTTCGCCGCGGTCCAGACCGACATGAAACGCCTGCTGGCCTATTCGTCGATCGAGAACATCGGCATCGCCTTCGCCGCGTTGGGGTTGGCGCTGGTGTTCCACGGCGTCGGCATGGGACTGCTGGCCGCGCTCGCGCTCGCGGCGATGCTCTACCACGCGCTCAACCACGCGTTCTTCAAGAGTCTGCTGTTTCTCGCAACCGGATCGGTGCTGCACGCCACCCGGCAGCGCAGCCTGGGGCATCTCGGCGGGCTGCTGCGGCGCATGCCGTGGGTCGGCTGGACGGCCCTGATCGGCACCCTGGCGATTGCCGGACTGCCGCCGCTCAACGGCTTCGTCGCCGAATGGCTGCTGCTCCAGGCCTTCCTGTTCTCGCCACGGATCCCGCAGCCGTTCTTCAACATGCTGATCCCGCTCGGTGCCGCGCTGCTGGTGCTGACCGCGGCGCTGGCCGGCTACGTGATGGTCAAGTTCTACGGCGTGATCTTCCTCGGCCGCCCGCGGGAGGCCGCGCTGGAGCAGGCGCACGACGCCGGTCGCCTCGAACGCGCCGGGCTGGTGTGGCTGGCTGCCGGCTGCGTGGCGCTCGGGCTGTTCCCCGGCCTGCTGCTGCAGGTGATCGACCGCGTCGATCTGCTGCTGCTCGGCGGCGGGCTCGCGCCCGACGCGAGCTGGACCTGGCTGGCGCCGGTGTCGGCGCATCGGGCGTCGTACAACCCGATGGTCGTGTCGCTGGTCGGGCTGCTGGTGATCGGGGTGACGGTGCTGGTCACCCACCGCGTCTATTCGGGGCGGACGCGCCGCGCCGATCCGTGGGATTGCGGCGCGCCGGGACTGACCGCGCGGATGCAGGACAGCGCCGAAGGCCTGGGGCAGCCGATCCGTCGGGTGTTCTCGCCGTTCTTCCTGTCGCACGTCGAACTGCCGCGGCCCGACGATGCCGCTCCGCGCTATCGCGTCGCCGTCGCCGACCGCTTCCAGGCGCAGTTCTACCGTCCGTTGGCCGGCGCGGTGCTGTGGATGGCGCAGCAGGTCGGACGCATCCAGCAGGGCCGCATCTCGGCCTATCTGCTGTACAGCTTCGTCACGCTGCTGGTGCTGCTGATGGTGGTCGTGCGATGACGGTCTCGGCCATCCTGACCCAGCTGCTCGCGGTCGCCGTGTCGGTGCTGCTCGCGCCGCTGTTCTCCGGCTGGGTGGCGCAGTGCCGCGCCTGGCTGTCCAACCGCAGCGCGCCGCCGTTGTGGCAGCCCTATCTGCGGCTGCGCAAGCTGGTGCACAAGGATGCGGTGCTGGCGCACGACGCGACGCCGCTGTTCCGCGCGGTGCCGTACGTGATCTTCGGCGCCATGGTCGCGGCGGCGGCGATCATTCCGTCGCTGAGCACCGACCTGCCGTTCGCCGCCGCGGCCGACACCATCGCGCTGGTCGGGCTGTTCGCGCTGGCCCGGGTGTTCATCGCGCTCGGCGGCATGGACATCGGTACGGCATTCGGCAGCATGGGCTCGCGGCGCGAGATGATGGTGGGCTTCCTCGCCGAGCCGGCCCTGCTGATGGTGCTGTTCACCAGTTCGCTGATCTCGGGCAGCACCCTGCTGCCCACGATCGCCGAGGCGTTGCAGTCGCGCCAGCTCGCGATCCATGCCAGCCTGGCATTCGCCGGAATCGCGTTCGTCATGGTGCTGCTGGCCGAGAACGCGCGCATTCCGGTCGACAACCCGACCACCCACCTCGAGCTGACCATGATCCACGAGGCGATGGTGCTCGAGTATTCGGCGCGGCATCTCGCGCTGATCGAGTGGGCGAGCAGCCTCAAGCTGTTCAACTATGCCTGCATCGGCTTCGCGCTGTTCCTGCCCTGGGGCATGGCGAACCGGGCCGACGGCGTGCTGTGGCTGCTGCCGGCGCTGCCGCCGCTGCTGCTCAAGCTGGCGGCAGCCGGTTTCGGCATCGCGCTGATCGAGACGCTGAGCGCCAAGCTGCGCATCTTCCGCGCGCCCGAGTTCCTCGCCACGGCCTTCCTGCTGGCCGTGCTCGCGCTGCTGGTGCGGCTGATGCTGGAGCACTGAACCATGACTCCCGCCTCCGCGCTTGGCGCCGCGCTGCCGGTCAGCACCCAGTTCATCCACCTGTTTGCCGCGCTGCTGCTGCTGCTGGCATTCGCGATGCTGGCGCAGCGCCGGGTGGTGAACCTGGTGAACCTGTTCGCCGCGCAGGGCGCGCTGCTGGTCGCCAGTGCAGTCGTGGTCGCGTATTCGACCCACCGGCCGGAACTGTACGAATCGGCCGCGCTGACCCTGTTGCTCAAGGTGTTCGTCCTGCCCTACGTGCTGCACAAGCTCATCGCCCGGCTCGGCGCGGAGTGGGACGCCGAGACCGTGGTGAACATCCCGACCCTGCAGATCATCGGCATCCTGCTGGTGATCTTCGCCTTCGTGCTGGCGCAGCCGATCTCGCAGTTCGCCGGCGCCGCGACGCGCAGCACCCTGGGCATCGCGCTGGCGGTGGTGCTGCTGGCGTTCCTGATGATGATCGTGCGGCGCAAGGCGATCGCCCAGGTCGTCGGCTTCCTGGCGATGGAGAACGGGCTGCTGTTCGCGGCGACCAGCGCGACCTACGGCATGCCCATGGTCGTCGAGCTCGGCATCGGGCTGGACGTGCTGGTCGGCGTGTTCGTGCTCGGCATCTTCTTCTTCCAGATCCGCGAGCAGTTCGACAGCCTCGACCTGCATCACATGGAAACGCTCAAGGAAGAGTGATCCGGAATGGACCTGCTCGTCGTTCTCGCCATTCCCCTGCTCGGCGCGGTGCTGCTGGCGCTGTTCGGCCACCGCAACGGCGCGCCGTACCTCAACCTGGCGGCAAGCGCGGCGACCTTCCTGGCGGCGTGCGTGCTCACGGCAGACATCATCGCCAACGGACCGAAGCAGGCGCTGGGCGGGCAGTTCTTCATCGATCCGTTCAACGTGTTCCTGGTCGCGCTCACCGCCTTCGTCGGGCTGACGACCGCGGCGTTCTCGCGTCCCTACATGCGCATCGAGCAGGAGCACGGCCGGCTCACCCCCGCGCGGCTGCGGCTGTATCACAGCATGTACCAGCTGTTCATGCTGACCATGCTGCTGGCGCTCACGACCAACAACATGGGCATCCTGTGGGTCGCGATGGAAGCGGCGACGCTGTCGACGGTGCTGCTGGTGTCGCTCTACCGCACTCCGCAGAGCCTCGAGGCGGCGTGGAAATACTTCATCCTGTGCGGCGTCGGCATCGCCTTGGCGCTGTTCGGCACCGTGCTGCTGTACTTCGCCGCCGAGCGGGTGCTTGGCGCGGAGGGGATGAACGCCTTGCTCTGGACCCATCTCGACGCGGTCAAGGCGCGGCTCGAACCGAGCGTGATCGGCATCGCCTTCGTGTTCCTGCTCGTCGGCTACGGCACCAAGGTCGGGCTGGTGCCGCTGCACAGCTGGCTGCCCGACGCCCATGCCGAGGGGCCGACGCCGGTGTCGGCGGTGCTGTCGGGGCTGCTGCTCAACGTTGCGCTGTACGCGGTGATGCGCTGCAAGGTGCTGGTCGAAGGCAGCGTCCATGCGGCCTGGCCGGGGCAGATGCTGATGGGGTTCGGGCTGCTCTCGGTGCTGGTTGCGGCCTTCCTGCTGTGGCGGCAGAAGGACATCAAGCGGATGTTCGCGTACTCGTCGATCGAGCACATGGGCATCGTCACCTTCGCCTTCGGCATGGGCGGGCCGGTGGCGAACTTCGCCGCGCTGCTGCACATGACCGGGCACGCGCTGACCAAGAGCGCGATCTTCTTCGCTTCCGGGCACACCGCGCAGAAGGCGGGGACGCAGCGCATGGACGACATCCGCGGCCTCTACCAGGTTTCCCCGGCGATGGGCTGGGGCCTGATGCTCGGTGCGCTCGCGATCGTCGGCATGCCGCCGTTCGGCGTGTTCGCCAGCGAATTCCTCATCCTCACCACCGCAATGCAGGTCCAGCCCTGGGCCACGCCGCTGCTGCTGATCGCCCTCGGCGTCGCGTTCGGCGCGATCTTCCTGCGGGTGCAGGGCATGGTGTTCGGCAGCGGCACGCTGCAGAAACTGCCGCACCGGCCCGACATGCTGCCGGTGTTCGTGCACCTGGCGCTGGTGTTGATGCTGGGACTGTGGATTCCGGGCGCGCTGGTGTCGTGGTGGCACCTCGCGGCCGGGATGATCGGAGGCTGAGATGACGCGCGTGCTGTCGCCGGCGATGCCGCTCGATCACCGTCCCGTCGACGCGCTGGGCTGGTCCGCGCTGGCGCATGACATGGCGGCGGCCGGGGCGCGGCTGCTCGCGCTGTGGGGGCAGGATCGCGGCGAGGCCGGATGTCGCCTGTTTGCCTGCTGGATCGGCGATGCGCGGCTGGTGCTGGCGCAACTCGACCTGGCGCCGGGCGGGACGCAGTATCCGCCGCTGCACGAGCTGTTCCCGGCAGCCGAGCGCATGCAGCGCGGGTTGCGCGACCTGCTCGGGCTGCACGCTGTCGGCATGGATCCGCGCCCGTGGCTGCGGCACACCGCCTGGCCGGCGGACTGGCATCCGCTGCGGCGCGACGCGGCGCCGCTTCCCGAGGCCGGCGTTCCGGAGCCGGAGCGCTACGCCTTCGTCCCGGTCGACGGCGACGGCGTGCACGAGGTGCCGGTAGGGCCCGTCCACGCCGGGGTGATCGAGCCGGGACAGTTCCGCTTTTCCGCCGTGGGCGAAAAGGTGCTGCGGCTGGAGGAGCGGCTGGGGTTCACCCACAAGGGGGTCGAGCGGCGCTTCGAGCAGCTCGGACTGCGCGCCGGTGTGCGGCTCGCCGCGCGCTTGAGCGGCGACAGCGCGGCGGCCAACGCCTGGGCGTATTGCATGGCGCTGGAGGCGCTGGCCGGGGTCGAGCCGCCGCCGCGGGCGCGGCACCTGCGCGCACTGCTGCTCGAACGGGAACGGCTGGCGAACCATCTCGGCGACCTTGGCGCGATCGGCAACGACGGCGGATTCGGCTTTGCGCTGGCGCAGTTCTCGCGCCTCAAGGAAGATCTGCTGCGGCTCAACGCCCGGATCCATGGCGCGCGCTATCCGCTGGACGCGATCCAGCCCGGCGGCGTCGCGGCCGACATCGACGCCGCAGGCATTGCAGCGCTGCGCGCGCAGTGCGCGACGCTGCGCCACGAGGTCTCCCGCCTCAACGCCATCCTCGATCAGCACGAGGGCTTGCAGGATCGCTTCAAAACCACCGGGCGGCTGCGTCCCGAGGTCGCGCGCCGCCTCGGCGTGATCGGTCTGGCGGGACGGGCGAGCGGCCAGGCGTTCGACCTGCGGGCGCTTCCCGACGCCAGGCCGTACGCGGACCTCGGCGTGCAGGTCGCGGTCGAACAGGGCGGCGACGTCGCCGCGCGGGTCGCGGTCCGCTTCGCCGAGGTGTTCGAGTCGCTGCGGCTGAGCCTCGCCCTGCTCGACACCTTGCCGGCCGGCCCGGTCGCGCTGCCGCT
>JAKAIB010000001.1:0-37114 GCA_021814605.1 Pseudomonadota bacterium
TCGACGTAGTCCTCGGCCACCCGGCCGATCTGCCCGCGGGCGATATGCCAGACGGCGCGCATGTCGCGCAACCGCATTTCGACCTGCGCATTGGCGGCACCGACCCGCTGTCCGCCAGGCAGCACCAGACTGCAGCGCAGCGGCAGTTGCGACAGACGCTGGTCGACTTTTCCGAGGATCGACGAAGGCAATGTGGCCATCCAGCTCTCCTTTCAGATTCAAAGACGAGACCTGCGACAGGCGCGGACTGCGGAACAGCCACTGCATCCGCGCGCACAAAGCGGATCGGACAGGATGCCGGGGCGACGCGAAGATTCGCTGCGCGCGAGGGAAACACGGCCTTGGCCGGATCCGCGCGCGATCGGCCCGATGGGCACGAGCCCCGCTTCAAACGCCATTTGACGGCGAACCGCGCTGCCGTTCGATAGGCCCACTCTAAACCACGCCCCATGCATGGTCAATCGCGCCGGCGGCGCGAGCCCGAACCCGCGGCGTCAGTACCTCTGCCGCGCCGGAATCACGCCGCGCACGCCGCCCAGCGGCTCGGCCATGTCGCCGGCGTAGCGCGGGATCAGGTGCAGGTGGACATGGAAAATGCTCTGCCCGGCAGCGGCGCCGCAGTTGACGCCGAGATTGAATCCGTCGGGGCCGCGCTCGCGCTGCAGGAGCGCCCGCGCCAGCCCGGCGAGGTCCAGCAGCGCGCACTGCTCCTGCGCCGACAGGTCGAACCAGTCGGCGACATGCCGGAACGGGATGATCAGCAGATGCCCCGGATTCACCGGCGCCCGATCGTAGACGGCGTAGCCGAGCGCGTTCTGCAACACCCGCGGCAGCGGACGACAGAACGGGCAACCGGTTTGCGCATCGGCCTCGGCGGGCGTCACGTCGTGGCCGTCGGTCATGGCGCCAGTTCCCGCAGATGCATGATGTCGTTGAGCAGGAGCACCGCGGCCCCGCCCCGGAGCGTGACATCGATGCGGTTGAGGCATCCGGGGCTTTGCGCAATGCGCCAGTAGGCCGACAGCGGCAACCCGAGCGCGTGCAGCAGCAACACCCGGTTCACACTGTCGTGGCCGACCAGCACCACGGTATGGTCGGCATGGCGGTGGAGCAATGCGCGCAGCCCGTCGGCCACGCGCAGTGCGACGTCCTGCAGCGATTCGCCACGGGGAAAACGCAGCCATTGCGGCGCGCCTTCCCACAAGGCGTAATCGTGCGGATGGGTCAGCCGCACCTCATCGTGCGTCCTCCACTGCCATTCGCCGTAATCGAGGTCGACCAGCGACTCCATGGTCTGCACGCCAAGGCCACAGGCCGCGGCGATCTCGGCAGCGGTCTCGCGACTGCGCCGCAACGGACTGGTGTAGACCGCCTGCGGGGTGGCTTCGGTGGCGACACGGTGTGCCAGGGCCTGGGCCTGACGCCGGCCGAGGCCGGTCAATGCCAGATCTTTGCGCCCGCGGAACCGCTCGGGCTGGATGCCTTCGACCTGGCCGTGACGGGTGAGAAGGATGTGCATCGCGCGACTCCGGGACGGCGCGCGACGGCGACGCCCGCGCCCCAATGGGATCAGGTCGACATGGTGCGCCGAGCGCGCGCCGCGATCAAGCCTGGCTCCGCAGCGCGACGTCCCAGTTCAGTCGTGACCATTCCGCCGCTTCCTGCTGCAGGCTGTATTCGGTCAGCGGATTGGCTTTGAGCCATTCGCGCGGCGCGATGATGTGCAGCGGCGCGCGCAATCCGGACAGGTTCAGCTCCGGCACCGCGTAGCGCAGGTGCAGCCCGTCGAGATCGGCATCGATGCGGTTGCGCGCGAGGATGACCGCCAGCCGCAATGCGATCACGGCATCGAGATCGAGGGTGTCCAGGTCGGCGGCGCCGAGCTTCTTCAGCTTGCCCGCGTGCGCCAGGATCAGCTGCGCCAGCGTCGCCTGCTCACCCCGCGAAAACCCGGGCATGTCGGCGTTGGCGACGATGTACGCCGAATGCTTGTGGTAGGCGCTGTGCGCGATCGACAGCCCGATCTCGTGCAGCTGCGCGGCCCAGCGCAGCAGCCGCTGCTCGGGCTCGCCGGCGTCGGGGCACAACTGGCGGTACAGCCGCAGCGCCACGTCGCTGACCCGACGCGCCTGCTGCGCATCCGCGCCATAGCGCTGCAGGAACTGCTGCGCCGTCACCTCGCGCATGTCGTGCGACTGCTCGCGTCCGAGCAGGTCATACAGCACCCCCAGGCGCAGCGCGGCATCGGTGACTTCCATCTGCTCGATGCCCATTTCCTCGAACACGCCCAGCATGATCGCGAGCCCGCCTGCGGCGACGGGAACGCGGTCCGGCTTCAGTCCCTCGATGCGCAGCTTGTTGAGATTGCCCGCGCGCACGAACAGCCGGCGCAGTTCGCGCAGGCCGTGCAGGGTGATGTCACCGGGCTGATCCGGCGGGTTGAGCCGGCTGCCGCCGATCATTTCGGCCAAAGCCCGTGCGGTTCCACTGGAACCCACCGCATGCGACCAGCCCGCGCGGCGGAAGTCTGAGGCGATGATCTGCACCTCCTTGCGCGCGGCGATCTCGGCGGCGCGCATCGTCGTCTCGTCCACCAGGTTGCCCGGGAAGTAACGCTGGCTCATCGACACGCAACCGATGTAGAGCGACTCCATCAACCCCGGTTCGTAGCCCTCGCCGATGATGAACTCGGTCGAGCCGCCGCCGATGTCCACCACCAGCCGCCGTCCCTGCCGCGTCGAGACCGAGTGCGCCGCGCCGATGTAGACCAGTCGTGCCTCCTCACGCCCCGCGATGACCTCGATCGGAAAGCCCAGGGCCGCCTGTGCACGCAGCAGGAATTGCGGCGCGTTCTTGGCGACGCGCACGGTGTTGGTCGCGACGGCACGCACCCGGTCGGGATGGAACTGGCGCAGCCGCTCGCCGAAACGGTGCAGCGTCTGCAGGGCGATCTGCTGCGACGCCTCGGACAGATGCTTGCCGTCGTCGAGCCCTGCCGCCAGCCGGACCGGTTCGCGCAGCGAATCGATCGGATAGACCTGCACTCCGGCCGGGCTATCCTGTGCCCGGCCGATGAGCAAGCGGAAGCTGTTCGATCCGAGATCGACCGCGGCGAGATGGTGGTTGATCAGCGAAGGCATCGGTGGAATTGAAATACGGGCGGATGACAGGTTGTTGAAACCTGTCATCATTGTTTCACCGTCGACCGGCATCCTCCGCGCATTTCTCCGCCAGACTGGCAAAATTCCCGCTCGGCAACACTTCGTTTCGCCCATGTCCGCCCTGTCCGTCCCGTCGCCCCTGCCCCGCCTGCTCAATCGCGAACTCGGCACGCTCGAATTCAACCGCCGCGTGCTGTTCCAGGCGCTCGACGAGACGAACCCGCCGCTCGAACGGCTGCGCTTCCTCAGCATCATGTCGAGCAACATGGACGAGTTCTTCGAAACTCGCGTCGCCACGCTGCAGGACATGGTCGAGGCGCACCCGCTTGCCACGACCCCCGACGGGATGCTGGCGCGCGATGTGCTCGCCATCGTTTCCGAGCGGGCGCACGCGCTGATCGCCGACCAGTACCGCGTGCTGCAGCATGCCGTGCTGCCCGAACTGCAGCGGCACGGCATCCGCATCTACCTCACGGCCGACTGGACGCCGGCGCAGGCCGAATGGGCGCAGCACTATTTCGACACCGAGGTGTCGCCGCTGCTCACCCCCATCGGGCTCGATCCGGCGCACCCGTTCCCCCGGGTGCTCAACAAGAGCCTGAACTTCGCGGTCCAGCTTCACGGCACCGATGCGTTCGGCCGCAACATCGAACTCGGCGTGGTGCAGGCGCCGCGCGCCCTGCCACGCATCGTGCCGATGCCCCCCGACCTGGGCGACGTGCGCTACGGTTTCGTGCTGCTGTCGTCGTTCATGCAGGCGTTCGCCGGCCAGCTGTTCCCCGGGCTCGACGTGCTCGGCGTCCACCAGTTCCGCGTCACCCGAAACAGCGAGGTCTTCCTCGACGACGACGACATCACCAACCTGCGCGCGGCGTTGCAGGGCGAACTGCGCGCGCGGCATTACGGTGACGCCGTCCGGCTGGAAGTGGCGGCCGAATGCCCGCAGGTCATCGTCGACCGGCTGCTGCGCGAGAACAACGTCGTGCCGCAGGACTGCTACCGCGTCGACGGGCCGGTCAATCTGGTGCGCCTGCAGGAGATTCTCGACCACGTCCGCGAGCCCGAGCTGCTGTTTCCGCCCTACGCGCCGCGGCTGCCGGCGGGCTGGCCCGGCGCCGACGTCGAGATCTTCGACCGCATCCGCTCGCGCGACCTGCTGCTGCATCATCCGTACGACGCGTTCAATCCGGTGGTGGATCTGGTCAAGACCGCGGCGCGCGACCCGGCCGTGGTCGCGATCAAGCAGACCATCTACCGGACCGGCGGCGATTCGCAGCTGATGGAGGCGCTGATCGAGGCGGCGCGCAACGGCAAGGAAGTCACCGTTGTCCTCGAACTGATGGCGCGGCTCGACGAGGAGACCAACATCAACTGGTCGTCGCGGCTGGAGGAGGCCGGGGCGCACGTGGTGTTCGGTGTTGTCGGCTTCAAGTGCCACGCCAAGATGCTGCTGATCGTGCGGCGCGAGCCGGTCGACGGCAAGCAGAAGGAGCTGCGCCTCTACGCCCACCTCAGCACGGGCAACTACCACTCGCGCACGGCGCGCCTGTACACCGACTTCGGGCTGATGACGGCGAACCCCGAAATCTGCGAGGACGTCCGCCGCGTATTCCTCCAGATCACCGGATCGAGCCGGGTGCAGCAGCTCGCGCGCCTCTGGCAGTCGCCGTTCACGCTGCATGCCAACGTGCTCGCGGCGATCGAGCGCGAGGCCCGCCATGCCCGCGCCGGCAAGCCGGCACGGGTGTGGGCACGGGTCAACGCGCTGCTCGAACCCCGGGTGATCGAGGCGCTGTACGCGGCGTCGCAAGCCGGCGCCGAGGTCCGCCTGCTGGTGCGCGGCGCCTGCATGCTGCGTCCGGGGATTCCCGGACTGTCGGACAACATCCGCGTGCGTTCGACCATCGGACGCTTCCTCGAGCACTCGCGGGTCTTCTACTTCCACAACGGCGGCGAGGCCGAGGTCTACATCTCGTCGGCCGACTGGATGGAACGCAATCTGCTGCGCCGGGTCGAGATCGCCATCCCCATCCTGGACAACAAGATCAAGGCGCAGATCATCCGCGAAGGGCTGCGGGTGCAATGGCAGCACCCCGGTAACGCCTGGGACATGGACGGCGAAGGCAATTACCACCGTCCACGCGGATCGCGCAGCCGGCTGAGCTGCCATCAGGTCCTGATGAACTCGCGCAACGCCCGCCGCGACTGACCGCCGCCGGCACGCCGCGCCGTCAGGCGGCGTGCGATTCCGCCGGAAGCAGGTTCGCCGCCTCGGGAACGACCAGCCGCGCCGCGGGAAAGCGCACGACGAAGCGGCTGCCCTTCCCCGGCACGCTATGCACCAGCAGTTCCGCCTGGTGGCGCAGCAGGACATGCTTGACGATCGCCAGTCCGAGCCCGGTCCCTCCGGAGCTGCGCGAACGACCGCGGTCGACCCGGTAGAAGCGCTCGGTCAGGCGGGGAATGTGCTCGGGGGCGATGCCGATGCCGGTGTCGGTCACGCTGAACTCGGCCTGCGGCACCGCGCCGTCGTCCGACCTCAAGCCCCATTCCAGCCGGATGCTGCCGCCCTCGGGCGTGTAGCGCACCGCGTTGCTCACCAGGTTGGACAGCGCCGAGTGCAGCTCCTGCTGGCTGCCGCGGACCGACAGATCGCCTGCAGCGACGAGTTCGATCCTGTGCTTCCCGCCGGAGAGCGCCGTCGCCTCGGCCTTGAGCTGGGCGAGCAGGCCGGGCATGTCGATCGTCTGCTCGGCCGGCGGGAACGGATCGCCCTCGAGGCGGGCCAGCGCGAGCAGGTCCTCGACCAGGTGGCGCATCCGGTCCGACTGCGATTGCATCAGGTCGAGCACCCGCGCCCGCTGCGCCTCATCCAGCGGCATGTCGCGCAGGGTCTCGATGAATCCGCCGAGCACGGTCAGCGGAGTCTTGATCTCGTGCGACACGTTGGCGACGAAATCGCGCCGCATCGCCTCGGTCCGCTCGAACTGGGTGATGTCCTGCGACAGCAGCAGCTTCTGCATGTCGCCGTACGGAAACACCTGCACGCTCAGCGTCAGTGCACCCTGCACGCCGGTGCGGTGCATGTGCAGCGGCTCGTGGAAGCGCTGCGCCTGCAGGTAGGCGACGAATTCGGGATTGCGGATCAGGTGGACCGCGTGCTGGCGCACGTCGCGCTGCGCGTCCAGTCCGAAATGCTGCCCCGCCGTCGCGTTGAACCAGTCGATCTGGTTGTGCTCATCAAGCAGGATCACCCCGTTGGGCGACACCTGCAGCGCCTCGATGAAGCGGCGCAGCTTGGCTTCCTCGTAGCCGAGCTTGCCATTCCACAGCCGCAACTGCCGCGACGCGCGATAGAACACCTCGGCCCAGGCGCCGGTTCCTTCCGGAACGCGCGCCACATCGGGCGCCTTGAGCCAGCGCAGCAGGCGCGAAAGCGCGAGGGAATCGCGCACCAGCGCCAGCGCGAGCAGGATCGAGGCGCCGATCGCGGCGCCTGCAATTCCGTCGAGCCACCCGCCAAGCAGCGCGGCGGCAAGGACGGCCAGCGGGATCAGGATGACGCGCGAGGCGATGGCCAGCCCCATGGACCCTCAGCGGAACGAGACGATGGCATACCCGGGCAGCCGCGACACGGCAACGTCGCCGGGCGCCCAGAAAACGCTGCAGCCCGGCCGGAACCGGGCTGCAGCAGGCTGGTTCGCCCGAAGCGCCAAGCGACGGTCCCCTCAGGCCGCGGTCGCCGCGGCGGCGGCGCGCGCCTGCGACGTGAACCGGTATCCGGCACCACGCACGGTTTCCACCATGTCGGCGCACTGCACCTGCCCCAGCGCCTCGCGCAGCCGCTTGATGTGGACATCGACGGTCCGTTCCTCGATGAACACGTGGTCTCCCCACACCTTGTCGAGCAGTGCGCCACGGCTGTGCACCCGCTCGGGATGCGCCATCAGATAGTGCAGCAGCTTGAACTCGGTGGGACCGAGGCGGATCTCCTGTGACTCGCTGCCCTTCTTGTACATCGCGCGCCGGCTCGACGGATCGACCGACAGCCCGGCGACCTCGACCAGCTCGTCGGTCAGCTGCGGCGAGCGCCGGCGCAGCACCGCACGGATGCGGGCGAGCAGTTCCTTCGGCGAGAACGGCTTGGTGATGTAGTCGTCGGCACCGGCGTCGAGTCCCTGGACCTTGTCGCCTTCCTCGCTGCGCGCAGTCAGCAGGATGATGGGAATGCCCTTGGTGCGCGCATCCGCCCGCAAGCTGCGGGCCAGCGCGATGCCCGACATGCCGGGCAGCATCCAGTCGATCAGCAGCACGTCGGGGAGGACGTCGCGGATCACCCGCAGCGCCTCCTCCGCGCTGCCCGCGCGAATCGGGCAATGCCCGGCGTGCTGCAGGTTGATGGCAAGCAGTTCGGCGATGGATGGTTCGTCCTCGACGATCAGGATATTGCTGGAAATGCTCATGTCGATCCCTCCGCGTCGCGTGGCGCCGGAAAGGTCAGAGGGAGCCCGCCACTTGGCGGAAGGCTTCCTTGTTGTGTCGGATGTCGGTGCCGCGCACGATATAGATCACGAACTCGGCGATGTTCTTGGCATGATCGCCGATGCGCTCGATCGCCTTGGCAACGAACATCAGGTCGAGCATCGCGGTGATGGTGCGCGGATCCTCCATCACGAAGGTGATCACCTTGCGGGTGAAACCGTCGAACTCCTCGTCGATCTTGCTGTCGGATTCGACGATCTCGACTGCGGCCTTCTCGTCGAGCCGCGCGAAGCAGTCGAGCGAGCGCCGCAGCTGCTCGATCGCCAGATTGGCGGTGTGCTCGAGGTCGTTGATGCTGATTCCGAGCGGCGTGCCCGATTCGACGATGTCGCGGGTCATGCGCGCGATGCGCGCGGCTTCGTCGCCGACCCGCTCCAGGTTGGTGATGGTCTTGGAAATCGCCACCAGCAGCCGCAGATCGCGCGCCGTCGGCTGCCGCCGGGCGATGATCTGGGTGATGTCGGCGTCGATGTCGACCTCCATCTGGTTCACCCGCTTCTCGCCCTGCAGCACCGCCCGCGCGGCGTCCATGTCGAGGTGACGCAGGGAGTGCACCGCCTGGGCGATCTGCGCCTCGACGAGTCCGCCCATTTCGAGTACCCGGGTCGAGACCGAGTTGATTTCCGCGTCGAACTGGGTCGACAGATGCGGCTTATCGGTGTCCATGAGATGTCCTCGTTTCAGCCGAACCGGCCGGTGATGTAGTCTTCGGTTTCCTGTCGCTTGGGCTTGAGGAAGATCTGGTTGGTGTCGCCGAACTCGATGAGCTCACCGAGGTACATGTAGGCCGTGTAATCCGACACCCGCGCCGCCTGCTGCATGTTGTGGGTGACGATCGCCACGGTGTAGTCGCGCTTGAGCTCGATCACCAGTTCCTCGACCTTGGCGGTCGAGATCGGATCGAGCGCCGATGTGGGCTCGTCAAGCAGCAGCACCTCGGGCTTGATCGCGATGGCGCGGGCGATGCACAGCCGCTGCTGCTGTCCGCCCGATAGGCTCGTCCCGCTCTGCTGTAGCTTGTCCTTGACCTCGTCCCACAGGCCAGCTCGCGTCAGACTCGCTTCGACGCGCTCGTCCATCCCCGCACGGCCGAGTCTCTCGTACAGACGAACACCGAAGGCGATGTTCTCGTAGATCGACATCGGAAACGGGGTAGGCTTCTGGAACACCATGCCAATCTTGGCACGAATCAACGATACGTTCGTCTTCGAGGTAAGGATGTTTTCGCCATCGATGTTGATCTCGCCGTCGGCCCTCTGCTCCGGATAAAGCTCGAACATGCGATTGAACATCCGGAGGAGTGTGGATTTCCCGCAGCCCGACGGACCGATGAACGCCGTCACCTGCCGCTCCGGAATGTCGAGACTGACGTTGTTGATCGCCTTGAACTTGCCGTAATAGAAATTCAGGTTGCGCGTACTGATCTTGATCGGCATCGGCGACTTCGGGTCGTTGCCGGTCGACTGGGCGACAGCGACGGAAATGGGTGCTTGCATGGTTGTCATGAAATTTTCGGTTGCGGAGTGCTCAACCTTTCGGCCCGCCCCTGCTCAGCAGCCAGCGCGATCCCAGGCTCAACGCCAGGATGAACACGACCGCGATGAATGCGCCTGCCCACGCCATTTGCTGCCAGTTGGCGTATGGACTCATCGCGAACTGAAAGATCACTACCGGGAGATTGGCCACGGGATGCCAGACGTCGCTGCTGAAGAACTGGTTGTTGAGGGCTGTGAACAGCAAAGGTGCCGTCTCCCCGCTGACCCGCGCAATGCCGAGAATGATGCCCGTGAGAATGCCGGTGGACGCCGCCTTCCACGTGATTTTGGTCACCACCTTCCAGTATGGCGTCCCCAGCGCAATTGCAGCTTCGCGCAACGAACCCGGGACGAGGCGCAGCATCTCGTCGGTCGTGCGCACAACCACGGGGATCAGGATCAGCGCCAACGCCACGCCGCCGGAAAATGCCGAAAAGTGGCCGAGTGGATCGACCAGAATCGCATACGCAAACAGTCCGACGACGATCGACGGCGCACTCAGCAGGATGTCATTGAGAAAACGCACGACGGCGCCGAGCTTGTGCTTGACTGCGAATTCCCCGAGCCAGGTTCCCGCGAGGACGCCGATCGGCGTGCCGATCGCGACGGCGATAGCGATCAGCATCAGGCTGCCGACGAATGCGTTGCGCAATCCCCCGCCACTCGCCCCCGGAGCCGGCGTGTCCTGCGTGAAGATTTGCAGACTCATCGCCGGCAAGCCAAAGCGCAATGTCGTCAAGAGAATCCATACAACCCAGAACACACCGAAGATCGTGGTCAGAACGGCAATGGTGAGGTTGATCTTGTTGACCAGTTGCCGGCGTGCAAATCGCGAGATCATGACTTAGCTCCCTCGAGACCTTGCATGCGCAGCAACAAAAGCTTGGCTAACACCAGCACGATGAGGGTGATGAGAAACAGGATCAGACCCAACGCGAGCAGGGATGACTTGTATAGACTCGTTGTCGCCTCGGTGAATTCGTTGGCGATAACCGACGCAATCGATGCACCGGGCATCAGCAAGCTGGCACTGAGATTGTTGGCGTTACCGATAATGAAGGTCACCGCCATGGTCTCGCCGAGCGCGCGGCCCAAACCGAGGAAGATACCCCCTGTGACTGCGGTTCGCGTATAGGGAAGGATGACGTGACGCGCGACTTCCCAGGTCGTCGAGCCAAGCGCATAAGCCGATTCCTTCAGCGCCTGGGGCGTGATCAGGAACACATCGCGCATCACCGAGGCGATGAATGGTATGACCATGATGGCCAGCACGATGCCAGCGGTGAGCATGCCGATTCCCATCGGCGGCCCCTGGAACAATGCACCGACCACTGGAATCGCTCCGAGGTGATCATTGATCCATGGTTCGATGTTGCCGAACCAAGGGGCGAACACGAGCAACCCCCACATGCCGTAGATGATGCTGGGGATCGCAGCGAGCAGTTCGATGACCGCGGAAATTGGGCCCCTCAGCCAGCGCGGTGACAACTCGGAGATGAACAGCGCGATGCCAAAGCTGACGGGCACAGCGATCACCATAGCAATGGCAGAACTCACCAGCGTGCCCACGATAAACACCAGCGCGCCGAACTGGTTACTGACCGGATCCCACGTGCTCGTGACGAGAAACTTCCAGCCGAAGGCATGCAACGCCTGCCAGCCCTCGGCGACAAGCGAGATCATGATGCCGAGCAGCGACATCGCCACGATGAACGCGACGAATCCTGTACCCTTCCGGAACAAAAAGTCCGCCGCGAAGGGCGATGCGGCCTTCGCGGCGGATTCCTGTTCCGAAGCCCTACGGAGGGCGGATCGACCGCTCGCCGCTGCCTCGGAACTGTTCATGTCAAACGCCCTCCGTATCGATCAAATACCCAGATTCTTCTTCCAATAGGCCTTGATCGCGTCAACGGTGCTCGGGGGCAGCGGTCCAAAGGCGATGGATTCGGCCATCGACTGACCATGATCGAAGCCCCAGAGGAAGAACTTGGTCACCTGCTCGTTGGTTTCCTTGGGTGCCTTCTTGCTCAGGATCTGCCAGGTGCAACCGGAGATCGGCCAGGTCTCAGGGCCAGTATGGTTGGTCAGGATGACATAAAAATCCTGCGCCTTGTTGAAGTCGACGTGGGCTGCTGCGTCCTGGAAGCCCTTGAGGCTGGGGCTCACCACCTTGCCGTCGCGATTGATCATGCGCGCATATGACATCTTGTTTTCCAGGATGTACGCATATTCCACGTAGCCGATCGATCCCGGAATACGCTGCACGTATGCGGCGACACCTTCGTTACCCTTGCCGCCGACACCAGTGGGCCAATTCAACGACGTATTGGCGCCGACTTTCTGCTTCCACTCGGGGCTAACCTTGGACAGGTAGTCAGCGAAAGTAAAGGTCGTACCGGAACCATCCGAACGGTGCACAACCGTGATGTTCATGTCCGGCAGCTTCACGCCGGGGTTGAGCTTGGCAATCTCGGCATCGTTCCACTTCTTGATCTTGCCGAGGTAGATATCAGCGACGACAGGCCCGCTGAGAATAAGCTCGCCCGGCTTGACACCCGGCAGGTTGTAGACAAGATCCTCGCCCGCGACTGCAGTGGGAAACTGGATCAGATCGCTTTGAGCCAGGTCTGCGGGCTTGAGCGGCATGTCACTGGCACCGAACGCGACGGTCCCAGCCTTGATTTGAGCGATGCCGCCGCCAGAGCCGATCCCCTGGTAGTTGATCTTGTTGCCGGTATCTTTCTCATAGACCGTGGCCCACTTGACTACCAGCGGATAGACCCAGGTGCTGCCAGCGCCAGTGAGGCTCACACCGGCAAGAGCGGTCGCCATAAAGCTCGTACCGATGGCGCCAGAGACAGCAACCGCAGCGGCTGCCTTGGCAAACGAACGACGATTCAGCTTCATATGTCAATCTCCAGGGGGGAAAGGTTCGGCGTGGTTCTCGGCCACACAATCCGATCCTAAGAATGGAGTGTGACAATCATATGACAGTTAAATCTCCATCCATCACCCCATTGGAACGCGTCATTGCAGCGCATTCGCGATATGGCGCGCAAGGTTTTCGCCAATGCGCCGATCGGCGTGTTCGACCATGATGCGCAGCACCGGTTCGGTGCCGGAAGGACGGATCAACACGCGACCGCTGCCGTCGATGCGTTGCTCGACCTCGGCGCGCGCCTTGCCGAACCCGTCGTGCGTCTTCCAGTCCAGCCCCGGCGGCAGCTTGACGTTGACCAGAGTCTGCGGGAAGAGCTGCACGGACTGCAGCTGTTCGGCCAGGCTGCGCCCGGTGCGCACCACGAGCTCGAGCATCTGCAGCGCCGCGATGATGCCGTCGCCGGTGGTATGACGGTCGAGCAGCAGCAGGTGCCCCGACCCTTCGCCGCCGAGCTGCCAGCCGCGCGCCAGCAACTCCTCCAGCACGTAGCGATCGCCGACCGCGGCACGCACGAATTCCATGCCCTGCGCGCGAAGTGCCTGCTCGACCGCCAGGTTGGTCATCAGCGTGCCGACGACCCCTGTCGGGCGCCGGTCCATCGCGAGCAGGTAGAGCAATTCGTCGCCGTTGAACAGCCGGCCGGTGGAGTCGACGAGCTGCAGCCGGTCGGCATCGCCGTCGAGCGCGATGCCATAGTCGGCATGGTTGGCCCGCACCGCACGGATCAGTGCATCGGGCGCGGTCGCACCGACCTCCTTGTTGATGTTGAAGCCGTCGGGCTGGACACCGATCGCCACGACGTCGGCGCCGAGCTCGTGGAACACCGACGGCGCGATGTGGTACGCGGCGCCGTGCGCGCAGTCGACTACCAGCCGCAGTCCCTTGAGGGTCAGATGATTGGGGAAGGTGCTCTTGCAGAACTCGATGTAGCGGCCGGCGGCGTCATCGAGGCGCCGCGCCTTGCCCAGTTCCTCCGAGGGTACGCAGCCCTCTGCCGACGGAATCGCCGCTTCGACTTCCAGTTCCCAGGAATCGGGGAGCTTGCTCCCCCCGGCGGAGAAGAACTTGATGCCGTTGTCGGCATAGGGATTGTGCGAGGCGCTGATCACCACGCCGAGGTCGAGGCGCAGCGCGCGCGTCAGGTAGGCCACCCCGGGCGTCGGCAGCGGGCCGACCAGCACGACATCGCAGCCGGCCGCCGCAAAGCCGCATTCGAGCGCGGCTTCGAGCATGTACCCGGAAACCCGGGTGTCCTTGCCAACCAGCACCGTCGGCCGTTCGACGCCCTGGCGGCGCAGCACCATTCCCGCGGCATGGCCGAGACGCAGGCCGAACTCGGGAACGATGGGACTCTTGCCGACGCGTCCGCGCACGCCGTCGGTTCCGAAATACTGTCTGCTCATGCTGGGCTCCAAGTGCTCCGACCGCCACCGCTTCCGGCCCGGCGGCGAAGCGCGGTCAGGCGTGCAGCGCAGACCACACTTTAACGGCATCGACCGTGGCGGCAACGTCGTGCACGCGCACGATCCGCGCGCCGTTGCCGATGCAGGCCAGCGCCGCCGCGACGCTGGCCACCACACGGTCACCGACCGGCCGGCCGGCGAGGCCGCCGATCATCGCCTTGCGCGACATCCCGACCAGCAGCGGGTAGCCCGGCGCCGCCAGCGACGCCAGTCCGCGTGCCAGCGCGACGTTGTGCTCCAGCGTCTTGCCGAAGCCGAACCCGGGATCGAGGGTGATGCGGGCGCGGTCGACCCCCCGCAACTGCAACGCGGCGGCGCGCTCGAGCAGAAACGCGCGAACCTCGCCGACGACATCCGCGTAATGCGGCGCCTGCTGCATCGTCTCCGGATCGCCCTGCATGTGCATCAGGCAGACTCCTGCCGGGGAAGCAGCGACAACCTCCTCGGCACCGGGCACTCCCAGCGCGCGGATGTCGTTGATGATGTCCACGCCCAGGTCGAGCGCGCGCCGCATCGTTTCCGGCTGGTAGGTGTCGACCGAGATCGGCACGCCCCAGCGCAGCGTTTCCTCCAGCACTGCGGCGATCCGCGCCCATTCCTCGTCCGGCGTGAGGCGGCGCGATCCCGGCCGGGACGATTCGCCGCCGATGTCGAGGATGTCGGCACCCGCATCGAGCAGCATCCGGGCATGCCGGATCGCCGATGCCGCATCGGCATGCTCCCCACCGTCCGAGAACGAATCAGGCGTCACGTTCACGATGCCCATCACCAGCGGGCGTTCCAGATCCAGCTCGAACCGGCCGGCTTTCCAGGTCAGGGGCATCATCGCACTCCAAAGAAAACGGCCCGGCGGAAGACCGGGCCGTGCAGGCAGGGGAACGACCGCCTCAGGCGGCAGTCACCGGCGGCGCATCGGGAGTCGCGCCGGTGGCCGGCGCGGACGGTGCGCGCGGCGTCGACGACGGACCGCTTCCCGGAGCACGCGGCGGCCGCGGCGAGCGGCCGGCCATGATGTCGGCGAGCTGGTCGGAATCGATGGTTTCCCATTCGAGCAGCGCGCTGGCCATGGCGTGCATCTTGTCCTTGTTCTCCTCGATCAGCCGGCGCGCCAGTGCGTACTGCTCGTCGATGATGCGACGGATCTCGCCATCGACCTTCTGCATGGTCTGCTCGGACACGTGCGTCGTCTTGGTGATGGAGCGGCCGAGGAATACCTCACCCTCGTTTTCCGCGTAGACCATCGGCCCCAGAGTGTCGGACATGCCGTAGCGCGTCACCATGTCGCGCGCCAGCTGGGTCGCCCGCTCGAAGTCGTTCGACGCCCCGGTGGTCATCTGGTTCATGAACACTTCCTCAGCGATACGACCACCGAACAGCACCGAAACCATGTTGAGCATGCGATCGCGGTCCATGCTGTAGCGGTCGCTCTCCGGAAGCTGCATCGTCACCCCCAGCGCCCGGCCGCGCGGAATAATCGTGACCTTGTGCACCGGATCGGTCTTGGGCAGCAGCATCGCGACCAGCGCATGCCCGGCCTCGTGGTAGGCGGTATTGCGGCGCTCCTCCTCGGGCATGACCATGCCCTTGCGCTCGGCGCCCATCATGATCTTGTCCTTGGCCTTCTCGAAATCTTCCATCTCGACGAGACGGCCATTGCGTCGCGCGGCGAACAGCGCTGCTTCGTTGACCAGGTTGGCCAGATCGGCACCGGAAAAGCCGGGCGTGCCACGCGCCAGGATGTCGGCGCGGACATCGCCGCCAAGCGGGATCTTGCGCATGTGGACCTGCAGGATCTGCTCGCGGCCGCGGATGTCGGGCAGGGTCACATAGACCTGCCGGTCGAACCGCCCCGGCCGCAGCAGCGCCGGGTCGAGGATGTCGGGCCGGTTGGTCGCCGCGACGACGATCACACCCAGGTTGGTGTCGAAACCGTCCATCTCGACCAACATCTGGTTGAGGGTCTGCTCGCGCTCGTCATTGCCGCCGCCCAGGCCGGCGCCGCGGTGACGTCCGACGGCATCGATCTCATCGACGAAGATGATGCACGGCGCATGCTTCTTGGCGTTCTCGAACATGTCGCGAACCCGGGCCGCACCGACGCCGACGAACATCTCGACGAAATCCGAACCGGAAATGGTGAAGAACGGCACCTTGGCTTCGCCCGCGATGCTCTTCGCAAGCAGCGTCTTGCCGGTCCCCGGAGGGCCGACCAGCAGCACGCCGCGCGGAATGCGCCCGCCGAGCTTCTGGAATTTCTGCGGATCCTTGAGGAAGTCGACCAGTTCCTTGACGTCCTCCTTGGCCTCGTCGCACCCGGCGACGTCGGCAAAGGTGATGTTGTTCGACGATTCGTCGAGCATGCGTGCACGCGACTTGCCGAAGCTGAACGCACCGCCCCGGCCGCCGCCCTGCATCTGCCGCATGAAATACACCCAGACACCGATCAGCAGCAGCATCGGGAACCAGGAAATGAAGATCTGCGTCAGGAACGACTGCTCCTGCCGCGGCGCGCCGACGACGTCGACCCCGTCCTTGACCAGATCGCCGACCATCCACAGGTCGCCGGGCGACGTCAGGTTGAACCGGCGCCCCTCGCTGGTGGTGACGTCAAGCACGCCGCTCTGGTGAACGATCACCTTCTTGATTCGGCCGGCCTTGGCGTCCTGCATGAACTGGGTGTAGCTCACCGATTCGCTGGCCTGCGGCCGGTCGAACTGCTTGAACACCGTGAACAGCACGAGGCCGATCACCAGCCAGATCGCGACCTTGGAAAACCACTGATTGTTCAAACCAACCTCCCACCAGCAAAACACGCGGACGTGCCGGATATGCGCGCCATTTTAGGCAAATCAAGGTGCAGGCGCGTAAAACCGGCAAAACCGCCGACCCAAAATGGGCTATTGATTCCATCTATCCGATGAAAATTGCCAAAACGCAAACGCCGCAATCGCGCGCGGCACTACCCGCCGCATCCACTGCCCGAACCCGGACGTGGCGCCCTCATCCGCCGCCATCCTTGAGCTCGCGCGCCAGCAGGAACGTCTCAGCCGACTTGTCGCGCGACGCTTTCGGCTTGATCGCCTTGACTTGGCGGAAGGTCTGCTTGAACTGTTGCACGATCTGGCTGTAGAGACTGCCGTGGAAGGTCTTGATCAGCAACGCGCCGTGCGGTTGCAGCCAGCGCCGGGCGAAGTCGAGGGCGAGTTCGCTCAGGTGCTCGATCCGCGCCGCATCCGCCGACGCGATCCCGGACAGGTTCGGCGCCATGTCCGACAGCACCACGTCGACCTTCCGACCGGCAAGCAGGGCCTCGAGCTGCTGCAGCACCGCGTCCTCGCGGAAATCGCCCTGCAGGAAGTGGACGTCGGCAACCGCCTCCATCGGCAACAGGTCCAGCGCGAAGATCGTCCCCTGCACGGCGCCACCGCGGGCCAGCCGGTTGCGCACGTACTGCGACCACGAGCCGGGGGCGCTGCCCAGGTCGACGACGACCTGGCCGGGATGCAGCAGGCTCTCGATGTCATCGATCTCCTTGAGCTTGTACGCGGCGCGCGCGCGATAGCCTTCGCGCTGCGCCAGCTTGACGTAGGGATCATTCAGATGGGTGTTCAGCCACGCCTTGCTGAACCGGTTCTTCTTCGCGCTCGACATGCGGTCTCGACGACAATAGCGGATGGATCGGAATCGGGCCCGCGGCCCGTGTCTTCAGGGCAGCGCGCAGACAATCATGGCGACATTGGAACTCACACCGCAATACCGCAGCGAACTCCGCGCGCAGGCACACGGCCTCAAGCCGGTGGTGCTGATCGGCGAGCAGGGCTTGAACCCGGCCAACCTTGCCGAGATCGATCGCGCGCTCACCGCGCACGAACTGATCAAGGTCCGCGTGTTCGGCGACGATGCCGCAGCGCGGGCGCAGATCCAGCAGACCGTCTGCGACACCCTCGGCGCCGCGCCGGTCCAGGCGATCGGCAAGCTGCTGGTGCTGTACCGACCTAAGCCGAAAGCGTCGGCGCGCACGGAGTCCGCCGCTCCGGCGAAAGCCGGCAAGGCGCCGCGGCGGATCAAGCTCGTGGTGCCGTCGAAGAGCCCGACGCACCGTCCCAAGGTCAAGCGCGTGACCGTGCTCGGCAACCAGCGCGTCACCGCGTCGGGAAAGATCAAGCGCGCCAAGCCGCGCAAGACGAGCGTCAAGAAGTCGCCGCAGACCTGACCGGTGTCAGGCGTCCTGCCCAGGCCGTCGACCCGGCAGGCGCCAGACATAGGCCGCGACGCAGATGGCCTGCAGCGCATATACGGCGCTGGCGAGCGCATGCCAGGTTCCCGCCTGCGGCGACTGCGCCGCGGCGGCGGCAAGCAGTTGCGGAACGACGCCGAACTCCCCGAGAACCGCGAAGAACAGTCCGGCCAGCGGCAGCATCTGGTCCGCCGCCATCGTGGCCTCGTGACCGATGCGTTCAAGCACCGCGAGCAGCATGCCGAACACGATCGCGGCGAGCGCCATGATGTAGAACATCCGGCTTGCGACCGCCGCGGCGAGCATCTTCTCCGGCACGGTGGCGAACGCCGTCGGGGCGCCAATCAGCCCGACGGCGGCCAGACCGCCGAGCCACAGTGCGGCGATGAACCAGCGCAGGCGCAGGGCGTTCACCGGTAGTGCACCGCAAGAATTTCGTAATTCCGCACGCCACCGGGAGCCGCGACCTTGGCGACATCTCCGGCCTCCTTGCCGATCATGGCACGGGCGATCGGCGAATTCACCGAAATCCGCCCCTGCTTGAGGTCGGCCTCGTCGTCGCCGACGATCTGATAGGTGATCTCGTTTCCGGTTTCCTCGTCGGACAGCTCGACCGTCGCGCCGAACACCACCCGGCCATCGGCCTTGAGCTCGGCCGGATCGATGATCTGCGCCGTCCCCAGCTTGCCCTCCAGGTCGGCGATTCGGCCCTCGATGAAACCCTGCTTCTCCCGGGCGGCGTCGTATTCGGCGTTCTCCGACAGGTCGCCCTGCGCACGGGCATCGGCGATCGCCTGGATCACCGCCGGACGTTCGACGGACTTGAGACGCTGCAGTTCCTGCTTGAGTTGTTCCGCGCCGCGGCGGGTCATGGGGGTCGGCATCTTGGGCCTCCAGTCGGAAAAAAACAAACACCGCAGCCCTGCCGGGCGCTGCGGTGTTCTCGCGGATGCGATTTTATGCTGCTGCGCCGAAAGACTGCAGCGGATAGACCTCGAGCCGGCGCAACTGTTTCATCCCCTCGACCGCGGCGAGCGCACCGGACATGGTGGTGTAGGTCGTCACCCGCGCCGCAAGGGCCGAAATGCGGATGGCCTTGGAGTCGGCAATCGCGTTGCGCCGCTCCTCCACGGTGTTGATCACCAGCACGATCTCGTTGTTCTTGAGCATGTCGACGATGTTCGGCCGACCTTCGGTCACCTTGTTCACCGGCTGCACCGCGACCCCGGCGGCGGCGATCGCCGCTGCAGTGCCGCGGGTGGCGACCAGCGAGAATCCCATCTCGACGAGCTGGCGTGCCGCTTCGACCGCATCGGGCTTGTCGCTGGGTTTGACCGAGATGAACACCTTGCCGCCCGCCTTGGGATCGGGCAGCCGGGTCCCTGCGGCCAGCTGCGACTTGACAAAGGCCTCGCCGAAGGTCCGGCCCACGCCCATGACCTCGCCGGTCGACTTCATCTCGGGTCCGAGGATCGGATCGACGCCAGGGAATTTATTGAACGGGAACACCGCCTCCTTGACGCAGTAGTACGGCGGCGCGACTTCGCGCTCGACCCCTTGCTGCGCCAGCGTCCGGCCGGTCATGCAGCGCGCGGCGATCTTGGCCAGCTGCAGCCCGGTGGCCTTGGACACGTACGGCACGGTGCGCGACGCGCGCGGGTTGACCTCGAGCAGAAAGATCCGGTCCTGGCCGTCGATCTGCTGGATCGCGAACTGCACATTCATCAGTCCGACCACGTTCAGGCCGCGGGCCAGCTTGACCGTCTGCTCCTTGATCTGCGCCACGGTCTGCGGAGCGAGCGAATACGGCGGCAGCGAGCAAGCGGAATCGCCCGAGTGCACCCCGGCCTGTTCGATGTGCTCCATCACCCCGGCAACGAACACCGCCGAGCCGTCGCAGATGGCATCGACGTCGCACTCGATCGCGTCATTGAGGAAGCGGTCGAGCAGCACCGGGGAATCGTTCGACACCTTGACCGCTTCGCGCATGTAGCGCTCCAGGTCGCGCTGCTCGTGGACGATCTCCATCGCCCGCCCGCCAAGCACGTAGCTCGGGCGCACCACCAGCGGGTAGCCGATCTCCTCGGCCTTCTGCAACGCCTCGGCCTCGGAGCGCGCGGTGCGGTTGGGCGGCTGCAGCAGTCCAAGCCGCTCGACCAGTTGCTGGAAGCGCTCCCGGTCCTCGGCCATGTCGATCATGTCCGGGCTGGTGCCGATGATCGGCACGCCGTTGGCTTCGAGATCGAGCGCGAGCTTGAGCGGCGTCTGGCCGCCGTACTGCACGATCACGCCCTCGGGCCGCTCCTTGTCGACGATTTCCAGCACATCCTCGAGCGTCAGCGGCTCGAAGTACAGCCGGTCGGAGGTGTCGTAGTCGGTCGACACCGTTTCGGGGTTGCAATTCACCATGATGGTCTCGAATCCGTCGTCGCGCAGCGCCAGTGCAGCATGGACGCAGCAGTAGTCGAACTCGATTCCCTGGCCGATGCGGTTCGGACCGCCGCCGAGCACCATGACCTTGCGGCGCGACGTCGGCTCGGCCTCGCATTCCTCGTCGTAGGTCGAATACAGGTAGGCCGTCTGCGTGCCGAACTCGGCGGCACAGGTGTCGACCCGCTTGAACACCGGCTGCACCCGCAGCGCACGGCGCCGCTCACGCACCGCGCCTTCCGTGGTGTGCAGCAGCTTGGCCAGACGCCGGTCGGAGAATCCCTTCTGCTTGATCGCGAACAGGGTGTCGCGATCGAGAGCGTCGAGCGTGCGCTTCTCGAGTTCGAGTTCGGTACGCACGATATCCTGGATCTGCGCCAGGAACCAGGGATCGATGCCGGTGAGCTGGTGCACCTCGTCCAGATGCATGCCCTGGGCAAACGCGTCGCCGACGTACCAGATGCGCTCCGGGCCGGGCTCGCCCAGTTCCTTTTCCAGCACCTCGCGGTCCTGGGTCTTCTCGTTCATGCCGTCGACCCCGACCTCCAGGCCGCGCAGCGCCTTCTGGAAGCTCTCCTGGAAAGTGCGGCCGATGGCCATGACCTCGCCCACCGACTTCATCTGCGTGGTCAGCCTCGAATCCGCCTGCGGGAACTTCTCGAAGGCGAAGCGCGGCACCTTGGTGACGACATAGTCGATGGTCGGCTCGAACGACGCCGGCGTCGCGCCGCCGGTGATGTCGTTGCGCAGTTCGTCCAGGGTGTAGCCGACCGCGAGCTTGGCGGCGATCTTGGCGATCGGGAAGCCGGTCGCCTTCGACGCCAGCGCCGACGAGCGGCTGACACGCGGATTCATCTCGATGACGATGAGCCGTCCGTCCTTCGGATTGACCGCGAACTGCACGTTCGAGCCGCCCGTGTCGACGCCGATCTCGCGCAGCACCGCGATGCTCGCGTCGCGCATGATCTGGTATTCCTTGTCGGTCAGCGTCTGCGCCGGGGCGACGGTGATCGAATCGCCGGTGTGCACCCCCATCGGGTCGAGGTTCTCGATCGAACAGACGATGATGCAGTTGTCCGCCTTGTCACGGACCACCTCCATCTCGAATTCCTTCCAGCCGATCAGCGACTCCTCGATCAGCAGCTCGCTGGTCGGCGACGCCTCGATCCCGCGCTTGCAGATCGCCTCGAACTCCTCGGGGTTGTAGGCGATGCCGCCGCCGGTGCCGCCCAGCGTGAAGCTCGGCCGGATGATCACCGGGAAGCCGATCGACTTCTGCACCGCCCAGGCCTCGTCGAGGCTGTGGGCGATCCCCGATCGCGCCGAGCCGAGGCCGATGCGCGTCATGGCCTGCTTGAATTTCTGCCGGTCCTCGGCCATGTCGATCGATTCCGGCTTGGCGCCGATCAGTTCGACGCCGTATTTCGCCAGAACGCCGTTGTGGTGCAGGTCGAGCGCGCAGTTCAGCGCGGTCTGGCCGCCCATGGTCGGCAGGATGGCGTCGGGCCGCTCCTTGTCGATGATGGTCTCGATCACCTGCCAGGTGATCGGCTCGATGTAGGTGACGTCCGCCGTTTCCGGGTCGGTCATGATGGTCGCCGGATTGCTGTTGACCAGGATGACCTTGTAGCCCTCCTCGCGCAGCGCCTTGCAGGCCTGCGCGCCGGAATAGTCGAACTCGCAGGCCTGGCCGATGACGATCGGTCCGGCTCCGATGATCAGGATGCTCTTGATGTCGCTGCGCTTGGGCATGGGCGAAACTCGTGGATTGAAGACTCAGGGATTGCGCGCCGTCGCGGCGAGCGCCAGCTTGACGCCGAAACCGAAGAACGCCGTTCCGGCCACGCCCATCGCGGTCGATGCCAGCCGGCGCCGGCGGCGGAAGGCGTCGGCAAGCCGCGCGCCGCCGAAGATCAGCGCCGACAGGTACAGCGCGCTGAAGAACTGGGTGATCACGCCGAGAATGGCGAACGACAACGCCGGATGTGGATATGCCGGATCGACGAACTGGATGAAGAACGAGACGAAGAACAGGATCGCCTTGGGGTTGAGCAGGCTGATGAACAGCGCCTTGCGCAGCGGGTTCTCGTTCCGGCGGCCATCATGCCCCGCCACCGGCTGGGCATGCGCTGGCGGCACGTGCGGGTGCAACCCGGTATCGCGGACTCGCCAGCGATGCAGCGCGGCGCGCAGCATGTTGATCCCGATCCAGCCCAGGTAGATCGCGCCGGCCGCCTGCACCACGCGGTAGAGCGCCAGGTTGGCCTCGAGCAGCGAGGCAGCGCCCGCCGCGGCGAGCACCATCAGCACGGTGTCGCCGATGAAGATGCCGATCGCCCCGGCGTAGCCGGCGCGCACGCCGCGCTGCGCCGCGACACCGAGCACGTACAGCGAATTCGGGCCGGGAAGCAGGACGATGAAGATCACCCCGAGCACGTAGGTCCAGACATGGGTGACGCCGAACATGCCGTCCACTCCGTCAACCCGCCCGGTCCATCAGTTCGACGAAACGGTCGAACAGGTAGCCGATGTCGTGCGGCCCGGGACTGGCCTCGGGGTGTCCCTGGAAGCAGAACGCCGGCCTGTCCTTCCACGCCAGTCCCTGCAGCGTGCCGTCGAACAGCGACACGTGGGTGATGCGCACCGTGTCGGGCAGGCTGGCGGCGTCGACCGCGAAGCCGTGGTTCTGGCTGGTGATCGACACCCGGCCGGTGTCCAGGTCCTTCACCGGATGGTTGGCGCCGTGGTGGCCGAACTTCATCTTGAAGCTGCGGCCGCCGGCAGCCAGCCCCATGATCTGGTGCCCGAGGCAGATGCCGAACGTCGGCCGGCCCGCGGCAATGATCTGTTGCGTCGCGGCGATGGCGTAATCGCACGGCTCCGGATCGCCGGGGCCGTTCGACAGGAACACGCCATCGGGACGCATCGCCAGCACCTCGGCAGCGGGCGTCTGCGCCGGAACCACGGTGACGCGGCAGCCGCGCGCCGCCAGCAGCCGCAGGATGTTGTACTTCACGCCGAAGTCGTAGGCCACCACGTGCCGGCGCGGCGCATCGAGCCGGCCGTAGCCCGCTTCGAGCGACCAGGACGTCTGCGCCCATTCGTAGGACTCCCGGGTCGACACCACCCGCGCCAGATCCATTCCGGCGAGGCCGGCGAAGCCACGCGCAGCGCGCAGCGCCGATTCGATCACCGCGTCGGTGATTTCCTCGTCCGGCGCCAGCGCGACGATACAGCCGCTCTGCGCCCCCTTGGTGCGCAGCAGGCGGGTCAGCCGGCGGGTGTCGATTCCGGCGATCGCCACCGTGTTCTGATCGCGCAGGTAGGCGCCGAGGGATTGCTGGCTGCGATAGTTCGACACAAGCAGCGGCAGATCCTTCACGATCAGGCCTGCGGCGTGCACCTTCGCCGCCTCGACATCCTGCGGATTGACCCCGACGTTGCCGATGTGCGGGTACGTCAGCGTGACGATCTGGCTGCAGTAGCTCGGGTCGGTCAGGATTTCCTGGTAGCCGGTGATCGCGGTGTTGAACACCACCTCGCCGACCGTCTGCCCCGTTGCACCAATCGAGAGTCCGCGAAAGATCGAGCCGTCGGCGAGAACCAGGACGGCTTGGGGCTGCTTGGGCAACATGACGATTCTCCGGTGAGCGCCCGGATGTTGGATTGCGACGCCGGCGCGATGCCGTGGCGTCCGAGGAGGTGTGCGGTTCCGGGATACGCCGGCCAACCCGGCTATCCCACGCCGCCGCCTCCGCGTTTTGACCGCTGCGTGGCAGCGGCTTGTTCAGGCGCACAAAATTTTGCAGATTATATTCGGGCAGCGCGATTTCCCGCGGTCATGATCCGGTTTCGTCCCGCATGAGCACCCTGTCTCTCCGTCCTCGCCCGTTTCGGCTGACCGCGATCGCGCTGGCGGTGCTGGCGGGGCATGCGGCGCTGCTCGACTGGCTGGTCTCGCACCGGTTCACCCCGCCTCCGCCGTTGCACGAACTCACCGTGCATTGGCTTCCTGTGCCGCAGCCGAAGCCGGCGCCCCGCCCCGCCACCGCACCGCGACCGCCGCATCCGGCACCACCTCGGCCGGCGCCGCCGCGCACCGTGCCCCGGCCGGAGCCGGTCCGGCAGCCTGCGCCACCGCCGCGCAAGGTTGTGCCGCCGCCGCGCCCGGTACCAGTCGAACCGCCGCCCGCCGCAGTGCCGCCAGCAGCCATCCCGGAGCCGCAGGCGCCGGCCCCGGTCGTCCCGCCGCTCGCAGCCGCGGCCTCATCCGCCATTCCCACCCCGGCGGCGAGCGACACCGCGCCGCCCACGCCGGTGCCGCCCGCCAAACCTGCCCCTGCGGTGGAGGTCGGTCCGTCATTCCGCGCCGCCTATCTCGACAATCCTGCCCCGCCCTACCCGCGGATGGCGCGTCAACTCGGAGAAGAGGGAACCAGCCTGCTGCGCGTCGAGGTCGGCCCCGACGGCCGGCCGCTGCAGGTCAAACTGCAGACCAGCAGCGGCTACCGCCGGCTCGACGACACCGCCGTGTCGACAGTGGAACAGTGGCGCTTCGTTCCGGCCACCCGCAACGGCAAACCCGTCACGGCGTGGGTGCTGGTGCCGATCCGGTTCAAGATCTATTAGGAGAGGGCGGTCGGCATTCCCGCTGCCCCCTCGTTGATCTGCAGCGCCCGACCGAGCAGGGTGTCGAAGTCCGTATTCGGCGCGAGCGCGCCAAAGCCGGACGTCCCGCAGCCGAGGCGTGCGGCGCAGAACGCCTGGGCAACCGGATCCGGACCGTCCCGCAGCAGCAGCGCCGCCTGCATCGCCAGAACGATGTCCCGGGTGATCCGGCGTGATTCCGCCGGCGCCGGATCGGGCGACCGCAGCGTGTCCTCCAGTTCACGGACATGCCGGTCGTATGCCGGATTGCCGCCCAGCGCCGGGGCCAGCTCGGCGACCAGCACGTCGACGCTGCGCGGCGCCTTCGACAGTGCCCGCAGCACGTCAAGGCACATCACGTTACCCGATCCCTCCCAGATCGAATTGACCGGCATCTCGCGGTAGATCCGTGCCAGCGCGTCGTCCTCGACATAGCCGTTCCCGCCGAGGACCTCCATCGCCTCGGCGGCCAGCATCGGCCCGCGCTTGCAGGCCCAGTACTTGGCCGCCGGGGTCAGCAGCCGGCGCAGCAACCCCTGTGCCTCGTCCTGCTGCGCGTCGAACGCCCGCGCCAGCCGCAGCGCCAGCGCGATCGACGCCTCGACCTCGAGCGCCATGTCGGCGAGCACGCTGCGCATCAGCGGCTGGTCGATCAGCGCGGCGCCGAAAGCCCAGCGATGCCGGGCGTGATGCACCGCCTGGCTCAGCGCCTGGCGCATCAGGCCGGTGGTTCCGAGCATGCAGTCGAGCCGGGTATAGGCGCCCATTTCGAGAATGGTCGGAATGCCGCGCCCCTCCTCGCCGAGCAGCGAGGCCCAGGCGCCCTGGAACTCCACCTCGGCGGAGGCGTTCGAGCGGTTTCCCAGCTTGTCCTTGAGCCGCTGGATCAGCACCGCGTTCCTGCTGCCGTCGGGGGCCCAGCGCGGAACGAAGAAGCAGCTCGGCCCGCCGCGCGCCTGCGCGAGAACCAGGTGCCCGTCGCACTGCGGCGCCGAGAAAAACCACTTGTGGCCAGTGAGGCGATAGCCGCCGGCGCCGTCGGGACCGGCGCGGGTGGTGTTGCTGCGCAGATCCGATCCGCCCTGCTTTTCGGTCATCCCCATGCCGATCAGGCCGCCGCGCTTCTGCCGCAGCGGCAGGTCGCGCGAGTCGTACTCGGGACGCAGCAGGGTCGGCAGCCAGTCGCCAGCGAGCAGCGGGTCGCGCGCCATGGCCGGAATCGCGCCGTAGGTCATAGTTGTCGGGCACAGCGATCCCGCCTCCACCTGGGTCTGCAGGATGAACCCGGCGGCCCGCGCGACATGCGCGCCGGCGCGCGGCTGCGCCCAGGGCCCCGTGTGCAGTCCGCGTCGGGCGATTTCTTCCATCAAGGCATGCCATGCCGGATGGAACTCGACCTGGTCGCGACGGAATCCGCGTGAATCGAACGCCCGCAACTCGGGCGGATGGACGTTTGCCAAGCGCCCGCGATCGAAGCTCTCGGCGGTTCCCAGCTCGGCCCCGTGCGCGGTCAGCTGGGCCTCGGCCCACGCTGCGCCGTTGCGGCGGACCGCCTCGCGCAATGCCGGGTCGGCCGCGTACAGGTTGTAGCCGGCGAGCGGCGGCGCCTGATTGGTCACGGTGTGCGTCATCCAGGTCATCTCGGCCTCCCGGCGACGGGGACTGACCCCGATCGGCCCATTGCAGCACCGTGCGCCGGTGCGCGCAAGGTGCGATCGCTACCATGGCGGGTTGGATCGGCCGCGATGCCTGCGGCAACCGCGCGGCCGCCGCGATCGACGCGGCGCTCCATTCCCGACGATGGCCCATAGCAACCCACGCTCCTCCGACAATCCGCCGAGCCGCGGAACAACCTGGCTGATGGTCGCCCTGCTCGCCGTGCTCTGGCTGGGCACGCTGGGCTGGCGCGACCTCGTTCCGACCGACGAAGGCCGGTACGCCGAGATCCCGCGCGAGATGGTCGTGTCCGGCGACTGGGTCACGCCCCGCCTTGATGGTTTCAAGTATTTCGAGAAGCCGCCGCTGCAGTACTGGGCGACCGCGGCCGCCTACGAGGCATTCGGCGTCGGACAGTGGCAGGCGCGACTGTGGACCGGGCTGACCGGGCTGCTGGCCATCCTGTTCACCGGTTGGACGGGGGCGCGGCTGTTCGGGCGCCGTGCCGGCCATTTCGCTGCCGGCGTACTGGCCAGCACGCTGTACTGGAACGGCCTGGGCCACATCAACACCCTGGACATGGGCACGGCGGCGACCATGTCGGCCAGCCTGTTCGCCTTCCTGCTGGCGCAGCGGCCCCAGGCATCGCCGGGGGCGACCCGCGGGTGGATGGGGGCCTGCTGGGCCCTGATGGGGCTGGCGGTGCTGTCCAAGGGACTGATCGGCATCCTGCTTCCCGGCGCGGTGCTGGTGCTGTACACCTTGATCTTCCGCGACTGGCGGCTGTGGACGCGACTGTGGATCGTCAGCGGGCTCGTGATCTTCCTGCTGATCGCCGCGCCCTGGTTCATCTGGGTGCAATTGCGCAACCCCGAGTTCTTCCACTATTTCTTCATCTACCAGCAGTTCACCCGGTTCCTGACCAGCGAACTGCAGCGGCCCGGCCCCTGGTGGTACTTCATCCCCATCGTGCTGCTGGGCATCGTCCCTTGGCTGGGCAGCCTGTTCCCCGCGATGGCCTCCGCCGTGACCCGGCAACCGCTGACGGCGACGCAGCCGTTCGGCGCCGAACCGCGCCGGCTTCACGCGCACGCACTGCTGCTGCTCTGGACGGTGTTCATCTTCGCGTTCTTCAGCATCTCCAAGTCGAAGCTGCCGTCCTACGTCCTGCCGATCTTCCCGGCGCTGGCGCTGCTGATCGGCGACTACCTCGACAAGGCGCCGCGCGGGGCGCTGCGCCGGCAATTCGGGCTGCTCGCGCTGATCGGCGCCGCGGCGGCGATCGGCTTCACCCAGATGTACCGCGCTGCCACGGCCGTCACGCCAGGCGCGCTCTACCAGCAGTTCGGCTGGTGGCTGGAGATCCCGGCGCTGCTCGGCCTGGGATCGGCGCTGCTGGCCTGGCGCTGGGAGAAGGCCGGCCGGCGCAGCGCCGCGGTCCTGGCGGTCAGCGTCGCGATGCTGGTCGGCTTCACCGTCGGCATCCAGCAATTCCAGATCCTGGGCCGCACCGCGTCGACCCGCGACGTGGTGACCGCGATCCGGCCCTGGCTGCACCCGGGCCAGCCGTTCTACACGGTTGACACCTACGACCAGACCCTGCCGTTCTATCTCGACCGGACCGTCACCGTCGTCGGCTACGAAGGCGAACTGCATTTCGGCATCACGCAGCAGCCGTCGCTGTGGGTGCCGACCTACGCCGAATTCGCCCGGCGCTGGGACGCCGACCGGCATCCGCTCGCGCTGATGCCACCGTCGACGCTGCCGGCACTGCAAGCGCTGCACCTGCCGATGACCGTGATCTACCGCTCGCCCCGGTTCGTGGTGATCGCCCGGTCGGGCCAGGACTACGGCAGCGCTGCCCGTCCGGTTCCGGCCACCCACCCCACGGCCGCGACCGCGGCGAAAGGAACGCAGCCATGAGTCTGGTCGCCCTTGCCCTGGTCCTCACCGGCGTGATGCTCAACGCCGCGGCGCAGCTGCTGATCAAGGCCGGCGCGGAGACCGCCGGGCACTTCTCCTTTACCCTGGACAACATCTGGCACGCCGGGCTGCATTTCGCGCTGCAGTGGCAGATCCTGCTCGGACTGGCGTGCTATGGCGTGTCGGTGGTGGTCTGGATCCTGGCGCTGACCCGGGTGCAGGTGTCGATGGCCTATCCGATGCTGTCGCTCGGCTACGTCGTCACCGCGTTCGTCGCCTGGTGGCTGTTCGGCGAGGCGCTGACGGCGCAGAAGCTCGTCGGCATCGCCGTGATCATCGTCGGCGTCGTCCTCGTCGCGCGTTCCTGAGCCTTCCCCATGCAAGATTCCGACTTCCTTCCCTTCACCCGTCCGACCATCGACGAGGACACCATCGCCGGCGTGGCCGACGTGCTGCGCTCCGGCTGGATCACCACCGGCCCCTGGTGCGCGAAATTCGAGCAGGCGCTGTCCGAGTACTTCGGCGGCCGCACGGTCCTCGCCTATGTGTCCGGTACGGTGACGATGGAAATCGCGCTGCGGCTGCTGGGCATCGGCCCGGGCGACGAGGTCATCACGACCCCGCTGTCCTGGGTGGCGACCAGCAACGTCGTGCTCGCGGTGGGCGCGACCCCGGTGTTCGTCGATATCGATCCCGTCACGCGCAACATCGATTGCGCCCGCATCGAAGCCGCGATCACCCCGCGCACCCGCGCCATTCTGCCGGTGCACCTCGCCGGGCTTCCCGCCGACCTCGATGCGCTGTACGCGATCGCCGCGCGCCACGGGCTGCGGGTGATCGAGGACGCGGCGCAGGCGATCGGCAGCCACTGGAACGGCCGGCGGGTCGGAAGCTTCGGCGACCTGGCCTCGTTCAGCTTTCATCCGAACAAGAATGTCACCTCGATCGAGGGCGGCTGCCTGGTGCTGCCCGACGGCGCCGACGTCGAACTCGCCCGCCGGCTGCGGCTGCAGGGCGTGCAGCGCTTCGGCACCGACGGCATGGACGTCGATGTCGTCGGTGGCAAGGCCAATCTCACCGACGTCGCGGCGCGTGTCGGCTGGGGCCAGTTGCAGCGGATCGAGGAATTCAACGCCCGCCGCCGCGAGCTGGCGCGGCTGTACTTCACCGCGTTCGACGCCATCGGGCTGACCGCGCGCGGGGTGCAACTGCCGCCGCGCGACTTCGAACAGAGCAACTGGCACATGTTCCAGATCGTGCTCCCGGAAGCGGTGCAGCGCGCTGCGGTGATGGACGCGCTCAAGGCGCGCGGCATCGGCACCGGCGTCCACTATCCGGCGATCCACCTGTTCAGCCTGTACCGCGCCCGTGGTCTGCGGCCGGGCGACTTCCCGCACGCCGAGCGCGCCGGCGCATCGATCCTGACCCTGCCGCTGTTCCCGGCGATGCGCGACACGGACGTGGCGCGCGTCAGCGACGCGCTCGACGGCGTGCTGCGACAATTCGGCGTATGAGTCTGCATCCGCATCCCGCCGTCTCGGTGGTCATCCCGGTCTACAACGAAGAGTCGGGACTGGCCGCGCTGTTCGCCCGTCTCTATCCGGCGCTGGACGCGCTGGGCGAACCCTACGAGGTCGTCTTCGTCAACGACGGCAGCCGCGACCGCTCGGCGGCGATCCTCGCCGCGCAGCAGCGCGAGCGGCCGGACGTCACCCGCGTCGTGCTGTTCAACGGCAACTACGGCCAGCACATGGCCATCCTCGCCGGCTTCGAGCACGCCCGCGGCGATATCGTCGTCACTCTCGACGCCGACCTGCAGAACCCGCCGGAGGAGATCGGCAACCTCGTCGCCAAGATGCGCGAAGGCTACGACTACGTCGGCACCATCCGCCGCATGCGGCAGGACAGCTGGTTCCGCCGCAACGCCAGCCGGGCGATGAACGTGCTGCGCGAGAAGATCACCAGCGTGCGCATGACCGACCAGGGCTGCATGCTGCGCGCCTACGGCCGCGACGTGGTGGACACCGTCAACCGCTGCACCGAGGCCAACACCTTCGTACCGGCGCTGGCCTACACCTTCGCGCTGCGCCCCACCGAGATCGAGGTCGCGCACGAGGAGCGCGCTGCGGGCGAATCGAAATACTCGCTGTTCAAGCTCATCCGGCTCAACTTCGACCTCGTCACCGGCTTCTCCCTGGTGCCGCTGCAACTGATGTCGTACTCCGGCATCCTGCTGGCGCTGGCCTCGGGCGCGCTGTTCGTCTACCTGATGGTGCAGCGTTTCGTCGAAGGCGCGCAGGTGCAGGGCGTGTTCACGCTGTTCGCGATCACCTTCTGCCTGCTCGGCGTCCTGCTGTTCAGCATCGGCCTGCTCGGCGAATACATCGGCCGGATCTACGAGCAGGTGCGCGGCCGGCCGCGCTATCTGGTCCAGACCGTGCTGCAGGACCTTCCCGCGCCGCCGGGCGTGTTCGTTCCACCGACGGGAAGACCGGCAGCCCATTCCGTCGAGACCGCAAGCTCCGAAACGCCGTGAACGCCGTCGTCTTCGCCTACCACAACGTCGGCGTGCGCTGCCTCAAGACGCTGCTGGCGCGCGGCATGCGCGTCGACCTGGTCGTGACCCATCGCGACGACCCTGGCGAGACGCAGTGGTTCGAGCGGGTCGCCGACGTCGCCGCCGCCGAGGGAATTCCGCTGGCCTATGTCGACGATGCCGTCGACGCGGCGCTGGTCGAGCGCGTCGTCGCGCTCCACCCCGACTACGTGTTCTCGTTCTACTTCCGCCGCATGCTGCCGGCCGAGGTGCTCGGCGCGGCGCGGATCGCCGCGCTCAACATGCACGGTTCGCTGCTGCCACACTACCGCGGCAGGGCGCCGGTCAACTGGGCCGTGCTGCACGGCGAAGCCGAGACCGGTGCGACGCTGCACGTGATGACCGTCAAGCCCGACGCCGGCGACATCGTCGCCCAGCAGGCGGTCCCCATCCTGCCCGACGACACCGCCAAGGACGTGTTCGACAAGGTCACGGTCGCGGCGGAGATCGCGCTGTGGACCGTGCTGCCGCGGTTGCTCGCCGGCGAGGTCCCTCGGCGGCCCAACGATCTGTCCCGTGGCAGCTATTTCGGCGGCCGCCGCCCCGAGGACGGCCGCATCGACTGGTCCTGGCCCGCGCAGCAGATCCACGATCTGGTGCGCGCGGTCGCCCCGCCCTATCCC
Source organism: Pseudomonadota bacterium (assembly GCA_021814605.1). Classification (GTDB taxonomy): domain Bacteria; phylum Pseudomonadota; class Gammaproteobacteria; order Burkholderiales; family Burkholderiaceae_C; genus Thiomonas. Next base: position 31,755 of record JAKAIB010000001.1, read on the forward strand.
GGCGCGTTCGGCGACCTGCCCGGCTCCGGCCGGCTGCGCCTGCTGGGTACCCGCCGCGCGTTCGACCGGGCGCCACGCCACGCCGCGCCGACCCTGTATCGCGATGGCGAAGCGGCGTTCGTCGACTGCGCCGACGGCAGGGTGCTGCGGATCACCGCATGGGACGGCGACTGGGACGGCATCGCGACCGTCGCGCTGACCGGTGCGACGACCGATCGAGACAGGAGGACGGCATGAACACCATCCGCATCGGCGACATCGACGTGCGCTACCACGTCGAGGGCAGCGGCCCGTGGGTGACGCTGTCGCACTCGCTCACCGCCGACCTCGGTATGTGGGACGGCGTCGCCGCCGCCCTGGCCGACCGCCACACCGTGCTGCGCTTCGACACCCGCGGCCATGGCGGCAGCTCGGCTCCCGAAGGTCCCTACAGCTTCGATCAGCTGACCGCCGACGTGATCGGCCTGCTCGACGGGCTCGGCGTCGAGCGCACCGACTTCGTCGGCCTGTCGATGGGCGGCATGATCGGGCAGCATCTCGCGCTCGCCGCACCGCACCGCCTTGGACGACTGGTCATCGCCAATTCCACCAGCCGGACACCGCCGGAGATGCGCGGCGTCTGGCAGCAACGCATCGCACAGGCCATGTCGTCGGGCACGGCCTCGCTCGCCGACGCGACCCTGGAGCGCTGGTTCACCCCGGCATTCCGTGCCGCCAATCCCGGGCTGATGGCCCGCGTTGCCGCAACCATTGCGGCGACCCCGGCCGCCGGCTATGCCGGCTGCGCCGCGGCGATCTCGCAACTCGACCTCACCGCGCGACTGGTGGAGGTGACGGCGCCGACGCTGGTGATCGCCGGCGCCGAAGATCCGAGCACGCCGGTCGCCACCGCCCAGGCCATCGTTGCCGCCATCCCTGGCGCGCGCCTGGAGATCATTCCGGCAGCCTCGCACCTGTCGTGCCTGGAGCAGCCGCAGATCTTCCACCGGCTGGTCGCCGACTTCCTGGGCGGCTGATCGCCGCCCGCGCCCGTTTCGCAACTCTCCCCGCAGCTTCCGAACATCGTGAAAAAGATCCTCATCCTCGGCGTCAACGGCTTCATCGGCCACCACCTGTCCAAGCGCATCCTCGCCACCACCGACTGGGAGGTGTACGGCATGGACATGAACACCGACCGCATCGAAGACCTGCTGCCCAACCCGCGGTTCCGCTTCTTCGAGGGCGACATCACCATCAACCGGGAGTGGATCGAATACCACGTGCGCAAGTGCGACGTGATCCTGCCGCTGGTCGCGATCGCGACTCCGGCCACTTACGTCAAAGCGCCGCTACGGGTGTTCGAGCTCGACTTCGAGGCCAACCTGCCCATCGTGCGCGCCGCGGTCAAGCATCGCAAGCGCCTGGTGTTCCCGTCGACCTCCGAGGTCTACGGCATGTGCGCGGATGCCGAGTTCGATCCGGAGAACTCGCCGCTGGTCTACGGCCCGATCAACAAGCCGCGCTGGATCTACGCCTGCTCCAAGCAGCTGATGGACCGCGTCATCGCCGGCTACGGCCAGCAGGAGGGTCTGGACTACACGCTGTTCCGGCCGTTCAACTGGATCGGTGCCGGGCTGGACACCATCTTCTCGGCCAAGGAAGGCAGCTCGCGCGTGGTCACCCAGTTCCTCGGCCACATCGTGCGCGGCGAAAACATCAGCCTGGTCGACGGTGGCCACCAGAAGCGCGCGTTCACCGACATCGACGACGGCATCGACGCACTGATGAAGATCATCGACAACAAGGGCGGCATCGCCAGCGGCAACATCTACAACATCGGCAACCCGGCCAACAACCACTCGGTGCGCGAACTCGCCCAGCGCATGCTGCGCCTCGCCGCCGAAATGCCCGAATACGCCGAGTCGGCGCGCAAGGTCCAGCTGGTCGAGACCAGTTCGGGGGCCTACTACGGCAACGGCTACCAGGACGTGCAGAACCGCGTCCCGAAGATCGCCAACACCATGCGCGATCTCGACTGGGCGCCGCGCGCCGACATGGACACCGCGCTGCGGAAGATCTTCGACGCCTACCGCAGCCAGATCGCCCAGGCGCGCGCGCTGGTCGACGAGACCGCGAACTGATCCCCTGTACGGCGCGGCGGGTCAACCCCCGGCCGACTCCGCGATGCCCTGGTTCGCCAGGGCATCGGCGCGTTCATTGCCGGGATCGCCGTTGTGGCCGCGCACCCAGGTCCAGCGCAGGGCGTGGCGCCCCGCTGCCTGCTCCAGCCGCTGCCAGAGATCGACGTTCTTGACCGGCTTCTTGTCCGCCGTGACCCAGCCGCGGCGCTTCCATCCCGGCAGCCACTCGGTCATTCCCTTCATCACGTATTGCGAATCGGTGTGCAGCAGGACCCGGCTGGGACGACGCAGCGTCTCAAGCGCCATGATCGCCGCCATCAGTTCCATGCGGTTGTTGGTCGTCAGCGGCTCGCCGCCGTGCAGCGTCTTCTCGTGACCGCCGCTGCGCAGCAGCACGCCCCAGCCGCCCGGTCCGGGATTGCCCTTGCAGGCGCCGTCGGTGTAGATGATGACTTCAGGGTCTGTGGTTATGGTCATGGGGAGGTGAGGAAGAAACGATGGCGCGCTGCGCCACCGGGCGCAGCGCCGCGGCGCGGCTCCCGGCACGCAGGCGGACCCGGCCGACCAGGCGCATTGCCGGTACGCGCTTGATCGCGGCGAGGAAGTACACCGCGCCGAAAACGGGCCACCAGCGGTCGCCGGCGGCGTCCATGAACCCCCAGCGCTGCAGCCATCGGCCGGAGCACAGCGCCGGGCGGTAGCAGCCGAACCGGCCCTGCGTCACCTCGAAGCTGAGCAGTCGCAGCCAGTCGCGCACCCGGCGCGGCGCCAGGAATTCACCATGCTGCGGCAGGTACCAGCCGCCGCCGACGCGGCCGAGCAACTGGCGCGCGCCCCAGAGACTCAGGGTGTTGAACCCGCTGACGACCACCTGCCCGCCGGGCACCAGGACACGGTCGACCTCGCGCAGGCAGGCGTGCGGGTCGTCGACCCATTCCAGCGTGTGCGGCAGCACGATCAGGTCGAGCGACTGTGCCGGGAATGGCAGCGCGGTGAAGTCGCATTGGAGGTGTTCGACATGGACCGCGCCGGCGCCGGATGGCACCGTGCCGGCGTCCGGGACGTCCGGATGCTGCAACGCTTCCGATGCTTCGGCGACCGCATCGACCATGCCTGGCTCGGCATAGACCGGCTCGCCGCCGTAGTGGTCCGGTTCGAGGCAGGCGCGCCGCCAGGCGGCGGCGGGTTCGCGCGGCTGCATCGCGTCGTCGAGCGCGAGCCAGCGATGCGGCATGCGGTTCTGCGTCAGGCCATGCAGCGCGGGGTTGCCCAGCTGCAGCGCGTGATAGCCGAAAATATCCTGTACCACCCGGTCGATCTGCGCCTGTTCCCAGGTGAGCGCGTAGCGTCCGGGCGGCGTCTGCAGCCAGGACTGCAGCCCCATCGTCGGCCACATTTCGGGGGTGCCATGCATGTCGTGCCGCTTGAGGCCTTTCGCGATAACTACATCTGGTTGATCCGGCCAGCCCCGCACGATCGGCGGGCGCTGGTGGTCGATCCGGGCGATGCGCGACCAGTCGTCGCCGCGCTGGAAAGTCAGGGACTTGAACTGCGCGGCATTCTAGTCACCCACCACCATCACGACCACGTCGGCGGGATCGTCGACCTGCTGCACTGGGCGCGCAGCCGGCAGGTCGCCGACGTCCCGGTCTGGGGTCCGGGAGACGAGGACATTCCCGGGCGGACCATCGCGGTCGGCGAAGGCGACAGCTTCACCCCGCCGGGCTGGGACTGCCGCTTGGACGTCATCGCCGTGCCGGGCCACACCCTTGGACATCTGGCCTATGTGATGTCGCCCCCGCCGGGCAGCGCAATCGCCCCGGCACTGTTCTGCGGCGACACGTTGTTTTCGGCAGGGTGCGGGCGGCTTTTCGAAGGATCACCGGATCAGATGGCCGATTCATTGAACAAACTTCGGCGCCTTCCCGAAAATACAACGGTAAATTGTGCACACGAGTACACCCTCTCCAATCTACAATTTGCCCGGGTTGCAGACCCCTCGAATGCGAGGGTCTTGAACCATCTGGCGCACTGCCAGGCACTGCGCGCGAACGGCCGGCCGACGCTGCCCAGCACCATCGGGCTCGAAAAGCAGATCAATCCGTTCCTGCGCACATCCGATCCCGGCGTGCTGCGCACGCTGGAAGCGCGGGTGGGGCGTCGGCCGAAGGACGCAGTCGAGGCATTGGCCTGGCTGCGGGAGTGGAAGAACGAATTCAAGGGGTGATACCTGATGCTGGGATTGCGGCGACTGCGGTTTTGGGCTCTGGGTGCACTGGTCGCAATGGCCGCCGGATGTGCCACGGTTCCTCCCTCGGACAAGACCCTGACCGCAGCGCCGCCCGCACCGGGCGCCAGTGCCGCAGCCAATCCTGCTGGCTCCGCCGCCCCGGCTCCGGCTGCATCCGAAGCCGCCTCCGCCACCTCGGCCGAGCAAACGGCGCTGCAGGACGATACCGCGGACATCACCCCGCAGTACGCCAACATCTGGCAGCGCATCCGTAGCGGCTTCGCCATTCCGAACATGAGTGGCCCCTTGGTCGACCAGGCCGCGCAGTGGTACGTCGAGCGCCCCGAATACATCGCCCGGATGACCGAGCGTGCGCGCAAGTACCTCTACTACACGGTGCAGGAAGTGCAGAAGCGCGGGATGCCGACCGAGCTCGCGCTGCTACCGTTCGTCGAGAGTGCCTACAACCCCGATGCGCGCTCGGTTGCGCATGCGGTGGGGATGTGGCAGTTCATCGCGTCCACCGGCAAGCACTACAACCTGAAGCAGAACCTGTTCCAGGACGACCGCCGCAGCGTGCTGGCGTCGACCAACGCCGCGCTCGACTACCTGCAGAACCTCTACAACATGTTCGGCGACTGGCAACTGGCGCTGGCCGCGTACAACTGGGGCGAAGGCAGTGTGCAGCGCGCCGTCGCGTACAACGAGGCGCACGGCCTGCCTGTCACGTACGAATCGTTGCGCATGCCGCGCGAGACGCGCAACTATTACCCCAAGCTGCAGGCGGTGAAGGACCTGATCTCCGATCCGCAGAAGTACGGCATCACCCTTCCCGACATCCCCGATCACCCCTACTTCAAGGCGGTGACCATCACCCGTGACATCGACGTGGACCTCGCCGCCAAGCTGGCGGGGATCACCGTTGCCGAATTCCGCTCGCTCAATCCCGCATACGCCAAGCCGGTAATCGTGGGTGCGACCAACCCGCGCGTTCTGCTGCCCTACGACAA
>JAKAIB010000001.1:37124-63069 GCA_021814605.1 Pseudomonadota bacterium
AACGCGACCCGCTTCACCCAGGCGCTACAGGGTTACAACGGTCAGCTGTCGAGTTGGACCGCGTACACCGTGCGCTCGACGACCGCACCGCAGCGGCTCGCCCACTCGCTCAACATCAGCGAGGCGGTGCTGCGCGATACCAACGACATCCCGCCGCGCCAGCTCATCCGGGCGGGTTCGACCGTGCTGATTCCCAAGAGCGCTGACGGCAGCGACCACAACGTCAGTGCCGCCGTCGCCGAGCGTGCGGTCCTGGCCTTCGCCCCCGAGGCGCCGGCGGGCCGGCGGCTGGTGCTGCGCGTGGGCAAGTATGGCGATTCGGTCGAACGTGTCGCGCACCGCTACCACCTCAGCCCGCTGGAAGTGGCGCGCTGGAACCGGACCACCGAGCGCGGCATCTTCCGCAAGGGCCAGTTCGTGACCATCTACGTCACCCACACGCCGCGTGTGCTGGTCGCCGAGCGCGACCGTCGCCGCGAGGACCGTCACATGGTGGCAGCGCGGCAGCGGCGGACCGAAATCGCGCGCCGGGGCCGGACCAATTCGCGCCTGCTGCGCTACAGCGTGCAAACCCGGGTCAGCAAGCACCCGGTCTATCTGGCACGACGCTGATCGCCGCTGCGGCGGTCAGATGACGCCGTCGGCGCGCAGCGCGTCGATCCGGCTGGCGTCGTAACCCAGCTCCGCCAGCACCTCGGCGGTGTGCGCGCCGAGCGTCGGACCGAGCCAGCGCGTGCGTCCCGGCGTCGCCGACAACCTCGGTGCCGGCGCGGGAAGATCGACCGGCGTGCCGTCGTCGAGGCGATGTGACTCGAACATGCCACGCGCGCGGAACTGCGGGTCGGAAACGATGTCGGCAATGCTGTAGATGCGGCTCGACGGCACGTCGGCCTCGCGCATCGCGGCGACGATGGATCCGGCGTCGCGCTGCTCCGCCCAGGACTGGATCGCGGCATCGATCGCTTCGGCCTGGCGGATGCGCCCGGGGTTGTCGCCCAACCCCGGATCGTCGGCCAGATCGGTACGACCGATCGCCCGCATCAACCGCTTGAAGATGGCGTCGCCATTGCCGGAGATCTGCACCCAGTCGCCGTCCCGGCTGCGATACACGTTGGATGGCGCGATCCCGGGAATGCTGGTCCCAGTGCGTTCGCGGATGGTGCCGCCGACGCTGTATTCCATCAACGTACTTTCCATCAGGTTGAACACGCTTTCGGTCAGCGCGACGTCGACCACCTGCCCCTCGCCGCCGCCGTGCCCGTCCCAGCGCCCGCCGGTGGCGTCGCGATGTCGCAGCGCCATCAGCGCCCCCATGGTGGCGTGCAGCGCGGCGATCGAATCACCAAGCGACAGATTCGACCGCATCGGCGGCCGATCGGGATCACCGGTGACGTAACGCATCCCGCCCATGGCCTCGGCGATTGCGCCGAATCCCGGCTGGCTGCGCATCGGCCCGGTCTGGCCGAACCCGGAGATGCGGACCATCACCAGGCTCGGGTTGACCGCGCGCAGCGCGTCCCAGCCCAGCCCGAGCTTTTCCAGTGCGCCGGGACGCATGTTCTCGACCACGACATCCGCCAGCGCAGCCAGCCGCAGCACGATCTCGCGCCCTTGCGGGTGCTTGAGATTGACCGTGACGCAGCGCTTGTTCCGCGCCTGCGCCGCCCACCACAGCGAGGTTCCGCGATGCAGCTGGCGCCACACCCGCAGCGGATCGCCGCCCGAATCGCCGTCCTGCGCTGGGGATTCGATCTTGACCACGTCGGCACCGAATTCGGCCATCAGCCGCGCCGCGAACGGTCCCGCGATCAGGCTGCCCAGTTCGATCACCCGCAGCCCGGCCAGCGGCCCGGGAATCGCGGCAGTCCGGTCGGCGGTATCAGCCATGGAGCGGAGCAAACAGCAGCACCATGTTGACCACCAGCGCCAGCGTCCAGGCCAGCGACCGCATGGTCGGACGGTCCGTGATGTAGCACCAGAGATAGACGGCGCGCAGCACCAGCCACGCGATCAGCAATCCGTCGATCAGTCCGGTCGGCGCATGCAGGATCAGGGCAAACAGCGTGGCCGCGAACAGGAAGGGCAGCGCCTCGAAGCTGTTCGCCTGCGCCGCATTGGCCCGGCGTCGCCGCGGATCGGTCTGGCGTTCGAGCCACAGCCGCGGCTCATGGTTGTCGTATCGGTTCTCGGCGGCACGGAAGCTGCCGGCCTTGGCGATTCCGGACGCCACCATGGGCAGTTGCGACGCGATGAGCAGCAGCACGGCGGTCAGGAGCATGGCGGCGTGGACAAATCGAACGATGTCCGGTCGAGAGATGGGATCCGGCGATTATCCGCGAGGCCGGCACAAACGCCGAGGGCCGGCAGTGCCGGCCCTCGACGCGAAGCAAAGCCGTTCAACCGGCGTAATCGGCGGCGACCGTGGCGTCCTGGGTGCTATGCATGCCCAGGGCACGGATCACCACCGTCGCGACGACTGCGACGACGAAGTTGAGCACGAGCGCATACAGGCCGATATAGGCCGGGATGACCCACCCGCCGAGATGCAAGGCGTAGCCCGCCTTGTGGAATCCGGAGAGCGACGCCGCCCAGATTCCCCAGGCAAGGCCCGTCGCCCAGCCCAGCAGCAGCGCCTTGGGGTCGAACCAGCGGGTGTAGATGCCCGAGACGATCGCCGGGAGCGTCTGCAGGACCAGGATCCCGCCCAGCAGCTGCAGCTGGATGGCATACGTCAGCGGCAGGAACACGATGAACAGCAGGGCGCCGAACTTGACGACCAGCGACACCAGCTTGGCCATGTCGGTTTCCTGCTGCGCCGAGCACTGCGGGTTGATGAAGGGCTTGTAGATGTTGCGGGTGAACAGGTTCGCGGCGGCGATCGACATGATCGCCGCAGGGACGAGCGCGCCGATCGCGACCGCTGCGAAACCGACGCCGACGAACCACGAGGGGAAGAAGTGGAGCAGCAGCCCCGGCATCGCGAACTGCGGGCCGTACTGCTTGAAGTACGGTGCCAGATCGGGCATCTTGGCGATCCCTGCCGCATACGCCATGTAGCCGAGAAGCGCGATCAGGCCGAGAACGAAGGAATAGGCCGGCAGGAACACCCAGTTGCGCCGGAGCGTGTTGGGGCCCTTCGCCGAGAGCACCGCCGTGGTCGCATGCGGATAGAGCATCAGCGCCAGCGCCGAGCCGAAGGCCAGGGTCGCGTAGAACGAGATCATCCCGGTGTTGCCGTCCTTGATCGCCGGCAGCAGCAGGTGGCTCGGAGGAATCGCCGCGAAGATCGGCCCGAACCCGCCCAGCTTCACCGGCACCACGACGATGAGCGCGATGACCACGACGTAGATCAGCAGATCCTTGACCACTGCGATCGCCGCCGGGGCACGCAGCCCGCTGGTGTAGGTGAACGCGGCAAGGATCACGAAGGCGATGACCAGCGGCAGGTCGCCGAGCAGCCCGTTGCCGGTCGGGAAGCCCAGGCCGCCGATGACCACCTGGATGCCGACCAGCTGCAGTGCGATGTACGGCATGGTCGCGACGATGCCGGTCACCGCGATCGCCAGCGCCAGTCCGGGGCTGCCGTAGCGGCCGGCGACGAAATCCGACGCCGTGATGTAGTTGTGCTTGCGCGCGACGATCCACAACCGCGGCAGCACCGCGAACACCAGCGGATAGACGAGGACGGTGTACGGCAAGGCGAAGAAGCCCAGGGCCCCGGCCCCGAACACCAGCGCGGGGACCGCGACGAAGGTGTACGCGGTATACAGGTCGCCGCCGACCAGGAACCAGGTGATCCAGGTGCCGAAGCGGCGGCCACCCAGACCCCATTCATGGAGGTGCTGCATGTCGCCCTTGCGCCAATGCGCCGAGACGAAGCCGAGGACGGTGATGAACAGGAACAGGGCGATGAAGACGATGGTCGCAACGAGATTCATGGTGTTCAGTCTCCGCTACCTGCAGGCACGACCATCTTGTAGACGATCCCGATGAACAGCCCCGAGACCGGGACCCAGAGCAGTTGCCACCAGTAGAAGAACGGAATGCCGAACACGCTCGGCTCGAGGGTGTTGAAGAACGGCACGACGAGCACCGCGACGCAGGGAATCGCCAGAAGGATCACTTGCAGCGGTCCCAATTTCCGGGGTGTGGACATGGAACGGGTCTCCTGTATTCAGGCGCCGTGGTCCGAATCGGCGCCCGCGATGTATTCGGCGGAAATGCTCCGCCGACCGGTATCAGGTTAGCCCGTGAAGTTACAAATGCGGGTATCTGGATGTATCACCAGAAACCGAATGAAATCCGGAACGCCGCAGCGGCGCTCACCGCGCCGCGTTGTCCGACGCGATACCCCAGCGCTGCAGCGCAGCATCGTCCGATTCGCGGGCGTCGACCCAGCGTCCGCCGTTCGCGGTCGTCTCCTTCTTCCAGAACGGCGCCTGCGTCTTGAGATAGTCCATCAGGAACTCGCAGGCGGCAAACGCGGCGGCCCGATGCGCGCTGGCGACCAGCACCAGCACGATCGGATCCCCCGGCAGCAGGCAGCCGACGCGATGGATCACGGTCACGTCGAGCAACGGCCAGCGATGCTCGGCCTGACGCACCATGTCGGCGATCGCGCGCTCGGTCATTCCAGGGTAGTGCTCGAGTTCCATCGACCGCACCTCGCCCGGTCCCGACTCGCCCGGATGATGATCCCGACACAGTCCTTCGAAGCAGGCGATTGCCCCGATCTCCGTCCGTCCGGCCGACATGCCGCGCAGTTCGGCTCCGGTGTCGAACGGCTCGGTCTGGATCCGGATCTTCATGGCTGCGGCGTCATCCGCCGGTGACAGGCGGAAAGAACGCCAGTTCGCAGTCCGGCTCGAGCGTCGCGTCGCCGCCGCGCATCACCTGATTGCACGCCATGCGCAACGGCCGCTCTGCCGACAGCGCAGCGGCGTGCCGTCCGCTGCGCCCGGTCAGCCAGTCGCGCGCCTGCGCCAGGGTGCGGACCGTGTGGGGAAGTTCCCACTCTTCCTGCGCGACACCGACCGTCTCACGCACGCTGGCGAAGTAACGCACATGCACCTTCATGGATCACCCTTGCAGCAACGCCGAAAACGGCAGGTAGCGCAGCGTGTCGCCGCGCCGGATCGGCTGTTGCGGTGGATTGTCGACCAGGCCGTCGGCCCATGTCGTCGACGTCAGTACCGCCGCATTCTGATTGGGAAACAGTTCCGCCTCGCCTTGCGCATTGAGTCGCACGCGCAGGAATTCACGTCGCCTGTCGGGCTTCGGCCAGTCGAAAGCCGCACGCACCGGCAAAGCGATTGGTGCGGTCTCGCGCATCCCTTGCAAGGCCAGCAGAAACGGCCGCACGAACATCAGGAAGGTGACAAAACTCGATACCGGATTGCCCGGCAGACCGATGAACGCCGCCTCGCCCGCCGACTCGCCGCGTCGCACGCTGCCGAACGCCAGCGGCTTGCCGGGCTTCATCGCGATCTGCCACAGATCGAGCATGCCCTCGGCCTGCACCGCCGGCTTGACGTGATCCTCCTCGCCGACGGACATTCCGCCGGTCGAGACGATCAGATCGTGCCCCCGCGCCGCGGCGCGTAACGCAGCCCGCGTGGCGTCGATGGCGTCCGGCACGGTGCCGAAGTCAGTCACCTCGCAACCCGCGGCCTGCAGCAACGCCTGAATGACGAAGCGGTTGGAGTTGTAGATCGCGCCGGGTGGCAGCGGTTCGCCCGGCATCGCCAGTTCATCGCCGGTGAACAGCACGGCCACGCGCGGACGGCGGCGCACCGTGAGCGTCGCCACGCCGACCGCGGCGGCGAGGCCGAGGTCCTGCGGGCGCAGTCGCTGTCCAGCCTTCAGCACGGCGCTGCCCGCAGCGACATCCAGGCCGCGGCGCCGCACCCAGTCTCCGGGCTGCGGCACCACGCGCACCGAAACGCGATCGCCTTCCGCGCTGCAGTCCTCCTGCATCACCACGCAATCGGCACCAGCGGGCATCAGACCGCCCGTGAAGATGCGCGCCGCGGTGCCACGCTGCAGCGGCTGCGGCACGCTGCCGGCCGGTATGCGCTGGCTGACCGCAAGCGACGTCCCGGCCACCGGCACGTCGGCGCTGCACAGCGCGTAGCCGTCCATCTGCGTGTTGTCGGCAGGCGGCACGTCGATGGTCGCCACCACGTCCGAAGCCAGCACGCGCCCGAGCGCCGCCGCGGTCGGCACGACGTCCACGTCGGCCAGCACGTGGACCGCCGCCAGCAGGCGCTGCAGCGCGACGGCGGGATCGATGAGGGGCGAAGGAGAGACACTCATGGCCGGTATTCGAATCGCGACCGATTGTCCGACAACCAGCCGGCCACTGCAGCGGGCGAATTGATGTCCAGGACGGCACAGCCGACCGCTGCCGGCAGGGCCTGTGGCGAATCGGTGGCCACGGCGACGACGTGCGCATCGCCGATGCAACCCAGCGGCTTGCCGGTGCTGGCGCGCCACACCTCGATCTTCGGCAGCGGAGCGCTCTTGTATCCCTCCACGAACACCCAGTCGACCGCCGGATCGAACATGGCCAGCAACGTATCGAGGCCGACGTCCTGCGGCGGACGCAGCCGGCGCTGCAGCGCGATCAACGTGTCGGACGCCGCGAGCACCTCATAGGCGCCGGCCTCGCGGTGCCGCCAGGTGTCCTTGCCGGGCGTGTCGATCTCGAACCGATGATGCGCATGCTTGAGCACCGAGACGCGGACGCCCGCGGCGGTGAAATGCCGCAGCAGCGATTCGACCAGCGTGGTCTTGCCGCTGCCCGAGTACCCGGAGAAACCGACGACCCGCATGCGTCAGCCGCCGGCCGCTTCGGCAGCGCAATGCGTCGCGACGTACTCCTTGATCGCATCGATCTCGGGAGGCATCACGACGAAGCGTTGCGGCCGGCGCTCCAGGTCGTCGAATCCCGCCGGGCGCTCCGGGTCGCGTCCGATCGCTTCCCGGATGGTTTCCGGAAACTTCGCAGCGAGCGCGGTCTCGAGCACCAGCATCGGCACACCGGGTTCGACGAATTCGCGCGCCACTTTCACGGCGTCGGCGGTGTGGGTGTCGACGATCACGCCGCTGCCCTGCGCCACGCTGCGGATGGTCTGCAGCCGGTCGGCATGGGTGCTGCTGCCCGAGACGAAGCCGAAGCCGGCGCCGATGCGCGCAAAGGCGGGATCGGCGGACAGGTCGAAGAACCCGGGGCGGGCGAGCCGCGGGCCGAACAGATCGGCCGTGCGGCCGGCGTCGCGTCCGAGCAGATCGAACACGAAGCGCTCGACGTTCGATGCCTTGGAAATGTCCATCGACGGGCTCGAGGTGTGATGCGTCTCGGCCGAGGCCCGCGGCCGGTAGACGCCGGTGCGGAAGAACTCGTCGAGCACATCGTTCTCGTTGGTCGCCAGCACCAGCCGGCGGATCGGCAGCCCCATCATCCGCGCGATATGGCCGGCGCAGATGTTGCCGAAATTGCCCGACGGCACGGCAAAGCTCACCGGCTCGTCGTTGCTGCGCGTGGCCTGGAAATAGCCGGCGAAGTAGTAGACGATCTGCGCCGCGAGCCGCGCCCAGTTGATCGAGTTGACCGTGCCGATGCGCCAGCGGCGCTTGAAGTCGAGATCGTTCGAAACGGCCTTGACCATGTCCTGGCAGTCGTCGAACACGCCCTGCACCGCGATGTTGTGGATGTTCGGGTCGGCGAGCGAGAACATCTGCGCGGTCTGGAACGGGCTCATCTTGCCGAACGGCGACAGCATGAACACCCGGATGCCGCGCTTGCCGCGCATGGCGTATTCGGCGGCACTGCCGGTATCGCCGGAGGTCGCGCCGAGAATGTTGAGCTCGGCATGCCGGCGAGCGAGCGCATACTCGAACAGGTTGCCGAGCAGCTGCATCGCCATGTCCTTGAACGCCAGCGTCGGTCCGTTCGACAGTCCGAGCAGCGCCATGCCGGGGTCGCCGACGAGCGGTTTGAGCGGAACGATGCGTGGGTCGCCGCCGAAGGCGGCGGCGGTATAGGTCGCACGGGTCAGCGCGCGCAGGTCGTCGGCCGGGATGTCGTCGATGTAGAGCGACAGGATCTCGCAGGCGAGATCGGCATACGGCAGGTCGCGCCAGCGTGCGAGCTGCTCCGCGCTCACCTGTGGGTAGCGCTCGGGGAGGTAGAGCCCGCCATCGGGCGCGAGCCCTTCGAGCAGGATGTCGGAAAAACCGCGTGCGGCGGCTTCGCCGCGGGTGCTCAGGTACCGCATCAGCGCAACTCCTCCTTGCGGATGCGCACGATCGGCGCGAGGACGCTGGGCAGCGCCTGCATCCGCGCGATCGCCGCATCCATGCGGGCTTCGGTGGTGTCGTGGGTGAGCATGATGACGTCGGTCTGCCCTTCCCCCTCGCCGGCCTCGCGCTGCATCAGCGCGTCGATCGAGATGCCGGCGTCGGCCAGGATGCGCGTCAGGTCGGCGAGCACGCCGGCCTGGTCGGCCACGCGCAAGCGCAGGTAGTAGGCAGTGACGACCTGCGCCATCGGCAGGATGGGAATGTCGTGCATCGCCTCCGGCCGGAAGGCCAGGTGCGGCACACGGTGCTCGGGGTCCGCGGTATGCAGCCGCGTCACGTCGACCAGGTCGGCGATCACCGCCGATGCGGTCGGTTCCGATCCGGCACCCTTGCCGTAGTACAGCGTCGGCCCGACCGCGTCGCCCTGCACCACCACGGCGTTCATCGCACCCTCGACGTTGGCGATCAGCCGGTTCGCCGGAATCAGCGTCGGATGGACCCGCAGCTCGATGCCCTGCTCGGTCCGCTTGGTGATGCCCAGCAGCTTGATGCGGTAACCGAGCTTTTCCGCGTAGCGGATGTCGGTCGACTGCAGCGCGGTGATGCCTTCGACGTAGGCCTTGTCGAACTGCACCGGCACGCCGAAGGCGATGGCGCACAGGATCGCCGCCTTGTGCGCGGCGTCGATGCCCTCGATGTCGAAGGTCGGATCGGCCTCGGCGTAGCCGAGCGCCTGCGCCTGCGCCAGCGCTGTGGCGAAGTCCAGCCCCTTGTCGCGCATCTCGGACAGGATGAAGTTGGTCGTGCCGTTGATGATCCCCGCGATCCATTCGATGCAGTTGCCCGCCAGCCCCTCGCGGACGGCCTTGATGATGGGGATGCCGCCGGCAACCGCCGCTTCGAAGGCGACCATCACGCCGCGGGCCTGCGCCGCGGCGAAGATCTCGTTGCCATGCAGCGCGATCAGCGCCTTGTTCGCGGTGACCACGTGCTTGCCGGCGGCGATCGCGGACAGGACGAGTTCGCGCGCCGGCGAGATGCCGCCGATCAGCTCGACCACGATGTCGATGTCGGGCCGCGTCGCGAGTCCTTCGAAATCGGACGTGATCGGCAGCGCGCCGCCGAGCGCGGCCCGCGCCTTGTCCGGATTGCGTGCGGCGACTGCCGCCACGGCGATTTCGCGGCCTGCGCGGCGGCGCAGCTCCTCGCGGTTGCGTTCGAGCACCTTGACCACACCGGAGGCCACGGTGCCGGCCCCCAGCAGGGCGATCTGGATTGGATTCATGTCGTCCAAGGAAAGTCGCCGGCGCCGCCGAAGCCGCGCCGGCCGTCGTTCGGATCAGGCGGCGTTTGCGTGGCGCCTGCGGTATTGGTCGAGGAAGCGTGCGATGCGCCCGATGGCCTCGTTCAGGTCGTCGACATTGGGCAGGAACACCAGGCGGAAATGGTCGGGATGCGGCCAGTTGAATCCTGTCCCCTGGACGATCAGCACCTTTTCCTCGGCCAGCAGTTCATAGGCGAACCGCTGGTCGTCGACGATCGGATAGAGCTTGGGGTCGAGCCGCGGGAACATGTAGAGCGCCGCCTTCGGCTTGACCACGCTGACGCCGGGGATCTGCATGAGCAGGTCGTAGGCGACGTCGCGTTGCCGCGTCAGCCGACCGCCCGGTCCGATCAGATCCTTGATGCTCTGGTAGCCGCCGAGCGCCGTCTGGATCGCGAGCTGCCCGGGGGTATTGGCGCACAGCCGCATCGAGGCCAGCATCGACAATCCCTCGATGTAGTCGCGCGCCGAGCGCTTGTTGCCGGAGACGACCATCCACCCCGAGCGATAGCCACAAGACCGGTAGTTCTTCGACAACCCGTTGAAGGTGACGAACAGAACGTCGTCGGCGAGCGAGGCGATGCTGGTATGGGTGTTCCCGTCGTACAGCATCTTGTCGTAGATCTCGTCGGCGAACAGCACCAGCTCGTGCTCGCGCGCGACCTCGACGAGTTCCTCCAGCAGTTCGCGCGGATACAGCGTACCGGTCGGGTTGTTCGGATTGATCACCACCAGCGCCCGGGTGTTGGGCGTGATCTTGCGGCGGATGTCGGCAACGTCCGGATACCAGTCCGACTGCTCGTCGCAGATGTAGTGCACCGGCCTGCCGCCCGACAGCGACACCGCCGCCGTGTACAGCGGATAGTCGGGCGCGGGAATCAGCACCTCGTCGCCGTTGTTCAGCAGGGCGTTCAGGCTCATGTTGATGAGTTCGGACGCGCCGTTGCCGATGAACACATCGTCGATGCCAACCCCGGCGATGCCTTTTTCCTGGGTGTAGTGCACGATCGCCTTGCGCGGCGCGAACAGTCCCTTGGAATCGGTGTAGCCTGCCGCGCCCGGCAGGTTGTGGATCATGTCCTGGACGATCTCGTCGGGCGGTTCGAAGCCGAATGGCGCCAGGTTGCCGATATTGAGCTTGATGATGCGCTGGCCTTCCTCCTCCATCTGCCGTGCCTTGTCCAGCACGGGGCCGCGAATGTCGTAACAGACATCCGCCAATTTGTCCGATTTGCGAAATTCGCGCACACCCACCTCGCTCGCCAGTCCGATATGCCAGCCGCCGACGGTCGCCCTTGCCGGCCAATCCTATAATTTACCTTGCTCTGCAGCGCGTTCCCCAAACCGGGCGAGCAAGCGCCGACCGACCGGAGCATCCCTCATGAAACTCCAGCCCGACCTCATCCCCGACACCCAGATGGTTTCGGCGTACGGACCGGGATACGTCGAAATCAACGGCGTGCGAATGACCGCATCGTGCGCATTCGCTCCCCAGAGCCCGCCCCACCCCTGGAATGTCGCCGCCGCCGAACTGCTCGAGGCGGCGCACGTCGAGGTTCTCCTCGAAGATCCCGCACCCGAAGTCGTGCTGATCGGCACCGGACGTCAGCAACGCCTGCTGCCGCCGGCGGTGATGCGCCAATTCATGCTGCGGCGCATCGGCTGGGAGGTGATGGACACCGCCGCAGCCTGCCGCACCTACAACATCCTGGCCGGTGAAGGGCGCCGTGTGGTCGCCGCGCTGATCGTCGAATAACGTCGCCGAGACGTCACGGAAGTTGCGTCAGGCAACGCACGGTAAAATGCCGGGGTATTTCGAACCGTCGGCTTCCGCACGGCATCGAATGCTTCGCGGCAAGACGGTACGGCAGGTCCAGCAGGAGACTTCATGGCTTTGGTCTTGAACAAGGTTGTTCCCGATTTCGAAGCCGCCGCGACGAGCGGCGTGCAGTTCAGCCCGAAAAATTATCTGGGCAAGAAAGTCATTCTTTACTTCTATCCCAAGGACATGACCCCCGGCTGCACGACCGAGGCGATGCAGTTCCGGGACGATTTCGCGGCCTTCGAACAGGCCGGCGCAGTGATCTTCGGCATCTCGCGCGACAACCTGCAGTCGCACGAGCGGTTCAAGGCGCATCTCGAACTGCCGTTCGACCTGATTGCCGACACCGAAGAGAAACTGTGCCACATGTTCGGCGTGGTCAAGAACAAGATCATGTACGGCAAGAAGGTCAAGGGAATCGAGCGCAGCACGTTCGTCATCGACGCCGACGGCGTGCTCCGCCAGGAATGGCGCGGGATCAAGGTCGCCGGCCACGTCGAGGAAGTGCTCAAGGTCGTCCAGAGCCTCTGATTCCGAAAGCCCGGGCGGTTCACCACTTGATCCCTGCCGCATCCCAGCGCCTGATCTCATCGCCGCACGCGCGGAAGAAGCGCGGCGCAGCCTGCCCCTTCCGCGCGGCCGTGGCATCGCCTGGTCCGTGCCGCCCGTCCTTACCCGCCGCGACGACCGCTGCTTCCGCCCGCGGCGATCCTCGCCCCTCTCCTTCCCGATCGCCGCAGTACCGCACCTCGGCGGATCGCACCCACTGATCCCGGCCAGCCCAATGCCCCTGCCTCCCCCTCCCAAGACCAAGGGCAGCCTGCTTGATCAGGCCGCCATCCGCGTGAATGTCCCCTCCGGCGAATCCGTGGCCGCCAAACGTGCAGCGACGCGCGCTTCGCGCAGGAACCGCAATCCGGTGATTGACGCCGAGGCAGCACCGGCTGCGGCCGCCAATCCGGTCCTGCCGGAGCGGCAGGCCGAACCCCGCATCCAGCCGGTCGCGCCGGTGCCGGTGGTTGTCTCGGAGGTGCGTCCCGCGGCGCGCGCGCGCCGCGTCCAGCCCCGTGGCGAACCCAGGAAGCTGTTCGTCCTCGACACCAACGTGCTGCTGCACGACCCGATGTCGCTCTATCGCTTCGAGGAGCACGACATCTATCTGCCGCTGGTCACGCTGGAGGAACTCGACGCCCACAAGAAGGGACTGTCCGAAGTCGCGCGCAACGGCCGCCAGGTCAGCCGCGAACTCGACGCTCTGGTCGCCGACACCGGCAGCGCGATCGACCAAGGCATCTCGCTGAACCGGACCGGGCACGCCGAGGCCAAAGGCCGGCTGTTCTTCCAGACCCGGGCGCACGACGTCGAACTGCCGATCGCCTTGCCGCAGGGCAAGGCGGACAACCAGATCCTCGCGGTGCTGCAGGACCTGACGCGCAGTTCCGTCGATCGCCCCGTCGTGCTGGTGTCCAAGGACATCAACATGCGGATCAAGGCACGCGCCCTGGGGCTGCATGCCGAAGACTACGCCAACGACAAGACGCTCGACGACGCCGATCTGCTGTACACCGGCATGCTGGTGCTGCCGCCCGACTTCTGGGACCGGCAGGCGAAATCGGTCGAGAGCTGGCAGCAGGGGGGAAACACCTTCTACCGCGTGCAGGGAAAGATCGTCGGCCAGATGTTGGTGAATCAGGCGGTTTATTGGGAATCGGGAAGCGCGCCGCCGCTGTATGCCCGGGTCAAGGAGATCCGGGCCAGCACCGCGGTCCTGCAGGTACTGCGCGACCACAACCACCAGAAGAACGCGATCTGGGGTGTGACAGCGCGCAACCGCGAGCAGAACTTCGCGCTCAACCTGCTGATGGATCCGGAGATCGACTTCGTCACGCTGACCGGCCAGGCCGGGACGGGCAAGACGCTGCTGGCGCTGGCCGCCGGGCTTTCGCAGGTCCTCGATGCGCGGCGCTACAACGAGATCATCGTGACCCGCGTGACCGTTCCGGTCGGCGAGGACATCGGGTACCTCCCGGGAACCGAGGAGGAGAAGATGTCGCCCTGGATGGGCGCCCTGGACGACAACCTGGAAGTGCTCAATCAGAGCGAGGGCGGTGCGCCGGGCGGCGAATGGGGACGCGCCGCGACCCAGGAACTGATCCGCTCGAAGATCAAGATCAAGAGCATGAATTTCATGCGCGGCCGCACCTTCCTGAACAAGTTCGTGCTGATCGACGAAGCGCAGAACCTGACACCCAAGCAGATGAAGACGCTGATCACCCGGGCGGGCCCCGGAACCAAGCTCGTCTGTCTCGGCAACATCGCCCAGATCGACACGCCTTACCTCACCGAAGGCAGTTCCGGCCTGACCTACGTGGTCGACCGTTTCAAGGGCTGGGCGCACAGCGGGCACGTCACGCTGGCGCGCGGCGAGCGCAGCCGTCTGGCCGACTACGCCAGCGAAGTGCTCTGAACGGGCGCGGCGTGTCGGCCGCGCTCAGAATTCCCGCGTCAGGTTCTCGAAACGGGTCAGCGGCTTGAGGAAGGCCATGTGCACCGTGCCGATCGGCCCGTTGCGCTGCTTGCCGATGATGATCTCGGCGACGCCCGCGTCCTTCGAATCCTTGTTGTAGACCTCGTCGCGGTAGATGAACAGGATCACGTCGGCATCCTGCTCGATCGCCCCCGATTCACGCAGATCGCTCATCACCGGACGCTTGTCGTTGCGCTTCTCCAGGTCGCGGTTGAGCTGCGAGAGCGCGATCACCGGGCAATGCAGCTCCTTCGCCAGCGCCTTGAGCGACCGCGAGATTTCCGAGATCTCGGTCGCCCGGTTCTCGCCCTCGCGCGACGACGACATCAGCTGAAGGTAGTCGACCACGATCAACCCGAGGCGCCCCCCGAACTGCCGTGCGAGCCGCCGCGCTCGGGCCCGCAGTTCGAGCGGATTGAGCGCCGGCGTCTCGTCAATATGGACGTGTACGTCCTCCAGCCGCTCGATCGTCTCGGGCAGCCGGGTCCATTCATCCTCGCTGAGCTGGCCGGTCCGCAGATGCCCCTGGTCGATCCGGCCCATCGAGCCGACGACCCGGAGCACCAGCTGCGATGCTCCCATTTCCATGCTGAACACCGCCACGGGAAGCTGTTCGTTGACGGCGACATGCTCGGCGATGTTCAGCGCGAACGCGGTCTTGCCCATCGACGGGCGGCCCGCAACGATGATCAGATCGCCCGGCTGCAGGCCGGCGGTCATCCGGTCGAGATCGGCGAATCCGGAAGGAACCCCCGTCGTGTCGGCACCGCCACGCTCGGCCAGCTCGCTCACCCGGGCGAGCAGTTCACCCAACAGGCGCTTCATCGGCTGGAATCCGGCCGCCGATTTCGCCCCCTCCTCCGAAATCGCGAAAATGCGCGACTCCGCTTCGTCGAGGATCTGCTGCACCGCGCGGCCCTGCGGGTTGAGGGCATTCTGCGCGATGTCGTCGCTGATGGTCACCAGCTGGCGCAGCACCGCCCGTTCGCGCACGATCTCGGCGTAACGCCGGATATTCGCCGCACTTGGCACGCTCTGTGCGAGCGAATTCAGGTATTGCAGTCCGCCGCACTCCTCGTGCTTTCCGATCGACTGCAGCGCCTCGAGGACGGTGATCACGTCGGCCGGCTTGCTGAGGTTGATCAGGTCCGCGATGGCCTGGTAGATCGCGCGATGCTCGAACCGGTAGAACTGCGACGCAACCAGCAGATCGGCCACCCGATCGAACGCCTGGTTGTCGAGCAACAACCCGCCGAGCACCGACTGTTCCGCCTCGATCGAATGGGGCGGCGTGCGGATGGCGTCGAGGGCCTGATCTTGCATGGGAGTTTCTCTTGGATAGCGGGCGGTGCCGCAGAGCAGCGTCGCGGGCCGAAATCAATTGTGCCGTAGATCGACACGGCGGTGGCAACCATCGCGGCAACCGTGCCGCCAAAGGCGACAAAGGCCGCGAACGCGGCCTTTGTCGTCCTGCAGCAACCAGGCGGGATTTACAGCGCTTCGGCCTGGACCAGCAGCTTGATGTCGGACACGACATCGGTGTGCAGCGCAACCGACACCGGGTGCTCGCCGGTGGTCTTGACGTGGCCCGCCGGGAAGCGGATCTGCGCCTTGGAGACCTCGAACCCCTGCTTGGCCAGCGCGTCGGCAACGTCGGCACTCGTCACCGAACCGAACAGCCGCCCGTCGACCCCGGCCTTCTGCACCAGCGTGAGGGTCAGTCCGGCGAGTTTTTCCGAAGCAGCCTGCGCCTTTGCCAGCTTGTCGGCGGCGAGCTGCTCCATCTCGGCGCGACGCGCCTCGAATTCGGCCAGTGCAGCCGCCGTGGCGCGGCGCGCCATCTTGTTCGGGATCAGATAGTTGCGGGCGTACCCGTCCTTCACCCGGACGATGTCGCCAAGATTGCCGACGTTCAGAACTTTTTCGAGAAGAATGATTTGCATGATGTCCGTCTCCCCGATCAGCCCTTGTGCAGGTCGGTATACGGCAGCAGCGCGAGGAACCGGGCGCGCTTGATCGCCGTGTTGAGCTGGCGCTGGTAATGCGCTCTGGTGCCGGTCAGGCGGGCGGGAATGATCCGGGCGTTCTCGGCGATCAGATCCTTGAGCACGTCGACGTCCTTGTAGTCGATCCGCTCGACCTTGGCGACGGTGAAGCGGCAGAAGCGCTTGCGCTTGAACAGCGACGACTGCTGCGAGCGGCGGGCCCGCCGGGGATCATTTTTCTTGTCGGACTTGCGTGGTGGTGCCATGGCTAAACCTCATTGAATTGTGTGACATGCAGCTTCATCGAACGCGAACCGCGCCGTGCCGCACGCAGAAAACCGGAAATGCGCACGAGCGTCCCCGGGGCGACGCGGTGGATTTCGCGCGCCATCGCGCCGAACCCGATGCAGCCGATATCGAGCTGCACATCGCAAGGCAGATCCGCCTCGGTCTGGGTCGACTGATGGTGCACGACGAAGTCCAGCGCCTCGATTCCGGCCGGTGTGAACCGCAGTTCCCCGCGTTCAGCCAGAATCCCCTGGATCTCGAGCCGATTGATCAGGCCGACTGCTCCTGCTGGGCCTTGCGGGCCTCCTCGCGCTCGACATGCTTCATCATCACCGACGGGGCGGTCTCGGCCTTGTCCATCTTGACGACCAAGCTGCGCAGCACGGCATCGTTGAACTTGAAGCTGTGCTCGAGTTCGCGCAGCGTATCCAGGTCGCATTCGACGTTCAGGCAGGCGTAGTGCGCCTTGGCGAGCTTCTGGATGGGATAGGCCAGCTGGCGGCGGCCCCAATCCTCGACCCGGTGAATCAGGCCCGACTTGGCGGTGATCGTCGCCTTGTAGCGCTCGATCATCGACGGCACCTGTTCGCTCTGGTCCGGATGAAAGATCAACACAATCTCGTAGTGACGCATGCAGACTCCTTGAGATGCCCGACACCGCCCGCCCCGGCTCACGGCCCTGGACGGACGACACGGTCCTTGTGGATAAAAGCCGCCCGGGGCGTCAACTCCGGTGCGGCAAGGAACCGCGCATTATAGACGACGGCTAGCCGCTCAGCGGGCAGCGAGTTGCTGCCAAGTGGCGATGACCGTGTCGGGATTGAGCGAAATCGACGAGATGCCCTGCTCCATCAACCATTGCGCAAGGTCGGGATGATCGGACGGGCCCTGCCCGCAGATGCCGACATACTTGCCATCGTCGCGGCATGCCGCGATGGCCTGCGCCAGCAGCACCTTGACCGCCGGATCGCGCTCGTCGAACGCCTGCGCCACCAGGCCGGAATCGCGATCCAGGCCGAGGGTCAGCTGGGTCAGGTCGTTCGAACCGATCGAGAAGCCGTCGAAGTGCTTCAGGAATTCATGCGCAAGGACGGCGTTGGACGGCACCTCGCACATCATGATCACGCGCAGCCCGTTCTCGCCGCGCTTGAGCCCGTTGCGCTCGAGCAGCGCGATGACGCCTTGCGCCTCGCCCAGGGTGCGCACGAACGGCACCATGATCTCGACGTTGTCGAGCCCCATCTGATCGCGCACCCGCTTGAGCGCCAGGCATTCCATTTCAAAGCTCTGAGCGAACTCGCTCGACACGTAGCGCGACGCGCCACGGAAACCGAGCATCGGATTCTCCTCGTCCGGCTCGTAGCGCGATCCGCCGATCAGCTTCTTGTATTCGTTCGACTTGAAGTCGGACAGCCGCACGATCACGGTCTTCGGGTAGAACGCCGCCGCGATGGTCGCGATGCCCTCGGCCAGCTTGTCGACGTAGAAGGCGCGCGGGCTGACGTGGCCGCGCGCCACGCTCTCGACCGCCTTCTTCAGATCGGCGTCGACATTCGGATACTCGAGCACCGCGCGCGGATGCACGCCGATGTTGTTGTTGATGATGAATTCCAGCCGCGCCAGCCCGACGCCGCCGTTGGGGATCTGCGCAAAGTCGAAGGCGAGCTGCGGATTGCCGACGTTCATCATGATCTTGACCGGGACCTCGGGCATGGCGCCGCGCTGCACCTCGGTCACTTCGGTCTCGAGCAGGCCGTCGTAGATCGCGCCGGTGTCGCCTTGCGCGCACGACACGGTCACCAGCATCCCGTCCTTCAGCACCTCCGTGGCGTGGCCGCAGCCCACCACCGCGGGAATGCCGAGCTCGCGAGCGATGATCGCCGCATGGCAGGTGCGCCCGCCACGGTTGGTGACGATCGCCGCGGCCTTCTTCATCACCGGCTCCCAGTTCGGGTCGGTCATGTCGGTGACCAGCACGTCGCCGGCCTGCACCCGATCCATCTCCGCGATCGACTGCACCACCCGCACCGGTCCGGCGCCGATCTTCTGGCCGATCGCCCGACCGGTCACAAGGACAGCGCCCTTGCCCTTGAGCGCATAGCGCTGCTCGGTCCGGCCCTTCGCACCCGACTTCACAGTTTCCGGACGGGCCTGCAGGATGTACAGCCGCCCATCGATGCCGTCCTTGCCCCATTCGATGTCCATCGGCCGTCCGTAGTGCGCCTCGATGGTCAGCGCGAACCGGGCCAGTTCCTGCGCCTCGGCATCGGTCAGGCAGTAGCGGTTGCGCAACTCGGTCGGGGTGTCGGCCGTGCGCACCAGCTCGGGGGAGCCCGGCGGCGCGAACTCCATGCGGATCAGCTTGGAGCCGAGGTTGCGCCGGATCACCGCTTCCTTGCCGGCCCGCAACGTCGGCTTGAAGACGTAGAACTCGTCCGGGTTGACGGCGCCTTGCACCACGGTCTCGCCCAGCCCGTACGACGCGGTGATGAACACGACATCGGGAAAGCCGGACTCGGTATCGAGGGTGAACATCACGCCCGACACGGCCTTGTCGCTGCGCACCATGCGCTGCACGCCCGCCGAGAGCGCGACGTCGCTGTGGACGAAACCCTTGTGGACGCGGTACGAGATGGCGCGGTCGTTGTACAGCGACGCGAAGACATGCCGGATCTTGTCCAGCACGGCATCGATCCCGCTGACGTTGAGGAAGGTTTCCTGCTGGCCGGCGAACGAGGCGTCCGGCAGATCCTCGGCGGTCGCCGAGGAGCGCACCGCAAACGTCGATTCGGGGCTGGCCGCCGTCAGTTCGTCATACGCGGCACGGATCGCGCTCTCCAGATCCGCCGGAAGCGGGGTTTCGACGATCCACTGCCGGATCTGCTCTCCGACCTGCGCCAGCGCGCGGACATCGTCGGCATCCAGCCCCGCCAGTGCCTCGGCGATCCGGCGGTCGAGCCCGCCGATGCGGAGGAACTCGCGGAACGCATGTGCCGTGGTGCAGAAACCACCCGGCACCCGCACTCCGCTGCCAGCGAGCTGGCTGATCATCTCGCCGAGTGAGGCGTTCTTGCCGCCGACCTGGTCGATGTCGCCCATCCGCACGTCGTCCAGCTTCAGCACGAGTTCCTGGCCTGTATGGGCCTGCAATTGCGCATTCATGGTGAAAGTCCTCAATAGAATGAAAAAATCTGGTGTCCGCGGCATGATGCCGAATGTTGCACGATTGCTGTTCTCGTTATGGCAACTGCGGCATGGCGGACCGACAATGACGGCCATTCTAGATTTCCCGGACTGACGCATGCCCAACCGCTCGGTGTTCTTCGTTTCGGACGGAACCGGCATCGCTGCCGAGACCTTCGGCAATTCCATCCTCGCGCAGTTCGACATCCGACCCCATCGCGTCCGGCTGCCCTTCATCGATTCGGTCGAGAAGGCCGTCCGTGCCGTCGAGCGCATCAACGAGATCGGTCAGGCCGAAGGCAAGCCGCCGGTGGTGTTCGTCACCCTGGTCAACCCGGACGTGCTCGACATCATCAAGAGTGCCCGCGCGCTGGTCTTCGACATGTTCAACAGCTTCGTGCAGCCGCTCGAGATGGCGTTCGGCATGAAGTCGAACCACCGCATCGGCCGATTCTCCGACGCCGCATACAGCCCGCAGTACCACAATCGCATCGATGCCATCAACTTCTCGCTGCTGCACGATGATGGCCAGTCGACGCAGAACCTGATCGACGCCGAGGTCATCCTGGTCGGGGTGTCGCGCTGCGGCAAGACGCCGACTTCGCTCTATCTCGCAATGCAGCATGGCGTCCGCGCGGCGAACTATCCGCTCATTCCCGACGACTTCGAGCGCATGCGGTTGCCCGATTCGCTCACCGGTCTGCGCCACAAATTGTTCGGCCTGACCATCGCACCCGACCGACTGAGTGAAATCCGCAGCGAGCGCCGGCCCGACAGCCGGTACGCCGCACTGGACAACTGCCGCTATGAAGTCAGCGAGGCGGAAAAGCTCATGCGCCGCGAAGGCATCCGCTGGCTGTCGTCGACGCACAAGTCGATCGAGGAGATCGCGACGACCATCCTGCAGCAGATCCGCCCGGACCGGCTCGAATATTGACGGAGGAAACGCCCATGCGCGACAGCGAGAGAAACGCCTATCTGCTCGGATTCGCCTCGACCGAACAGAAGGTTCCCGAGCGCGAGGAGGCGCTGCCGATCGATCCGGACCGGGAGCGCCTCCCGCTGGTCGGATTGATGGTCGATGCCGGCTGCGACCTCTCCGGAACGCTGGCGGCCGACCGGCGGGTGCGCATCCTGCCGCTGACCATCCAGTGGCCGGGCCGCACCGTCCTCGACAAGGGCACCTCGGAAATCCGCACGGTGTCGCGCCAGCTCAGCCACGAACGCATCCGCACCGCCGAGGTCGCGGCGCCGGGCGTCGACGCCCTCAGCTACCGCATGCACCCGCACCTGGCGATGAACTTCGACGGCATGGTCCTGCTGGGCACGCACCGGGCGCTGGTGCAACCCGGCAATGCGGTCGAGCAGATGCTGCGGATGCATCACGAGGAAATCGTCCAGATGCGCCGCGCACGCCACCTGATCCCCGACTATGTGTTCCAGGTCGCCGACACGGGCTCGCTGCTCAGCGGCCCCGCGCTGCTGGCGCGGTTGCTGCTCAGCTCGCCCGAACTCATCGGCGGCAATATCGTGGCACTGGCGCAGCGAGCAACCGAACTGGCGCAGCGGACCGAAGTCTGGCTGGCGCCTGGTCATCCGGGTGACGTCGCCCTCACGCTCGGCCGCCTCGACCGCCCCGAACTGCAGCCGTGGGTCGATGCCTGCAGCCCGAAGCTGACGCAGATCATCCATCGCTATCCGGTCCTGTCCTGCAAAGGCGGACAGTTCGCGTCGGAATCGCGCGCGGCCAAATGGAAGGCCGCCGCGGCCGGCGTGCTCGACGCCGCCGCGCAAGCGGTGATCGATGGCGAATTGCTGCACCCGCTGCTGCAGATCAGCTTCGACGGGCGCATCCGGGAATTGCGCGAATGGCCCGAATTCGCCGCGCTCAAGGAGGTGGCCACCGCCCATCAGGTCAAGGTGCACGTGACCCACATGAGCCTGGGCGGACGGGTGTGGGCGTCGGCGCAGTCGCTGTCGGTGGCGCTGATCCGCAAACCCCGCTGAACGCGGTCAACGGGGCGCGACGTACTGCGACTGCCGCACCCCTTCGAACAGGCACACCGCGGCGGACGCGGCGACGTTGAGCGATTCGACGCCCTCCGCCTGCGGGATGCGCACCAGCGCCGAGCATTTGGCGATCAAGTCGTCGGAAACCCCCTGCCCTTCGTTGCCGAAGATCCACGTGACCGGCTTGTCCAGCGCCAGCTCGTACAGCGTCGTGTCGGCCTGCGCATGCGTCGCGTAGATCGGCCGCGGGACGATGTTGAGCACCTGCTCCCAGGGCGGATCCTCGAACACCGGCAGAACGAAGTGCGCCCCCATCGCGGCACGCAGTACCTTGGGCGTCCAGGCACCGGCGCAACCGCGCAACAGGTAGGCTGCGCCGCAGCCGGCCGCGGCAGCCGTGCGCAGCATGGTGCCGACGTTGCCGGCATCCTGCACCCGGTCCAGGATGAGTGCGCTTCCCGGCCCGGGTCGCGCCGACTTGGGACGCGGCATCAGCACGCCGATCGGCGGCCCGTTCTCGACCGTGCTGATCCAGCTGAACAGCGCCTGGTGCAGCACGACCGTCTGTGCGGTGCCGACCCGCTCCACCAGGGCGGCGATCTCCGGGTCGAGCAGACCCGAATCGGTGGTCACCAACGGCTCGGGAACGTGTCCGGCAGCCAGCGCGGCTTCGACCAGGTGGATGCCTTCGAGCCAGACCTGCCCGAGCTTGCGCACCGCGCCCGGCTCGGTGGAGAGCTGGCGCAGCGTCTTGATCAGCGGATTTTCGGCCGAGGTGATGCGCTTCACGGGGTACGTCCTTCAATGCCGGCGGCAAGCAGCGAACGGATGGGAGCGAAGCTGCGGCGATGCGCAGCGCAAGGACCGAGTGTAAGCAATGCCGCGCGGTGCTCCGGCGTGCCGTAGCCCTTGTGCCGCTCGAATCCGTAGCCGGGATGGCGCTGTGCGAGGTCACTCATCAGCCGGTCGCGGTACACCTTGGCGACGATCGACGCGGCGCTGATCGCCGGATGCGTCGCGTCGCCACCGACGATCGCTCGGCTCGGCAGGGCGACGTCCGGCAGCTGGTTGCCGTCGACGACCAGCGCATCGACTCGACAGCGCAGCCCGGCGACCGCCCGCTGCATCGCGAGCAGCGTGGCGCGCAGGATGTTGATCCGGTCGATCTCCTCGACGCTGCCTTGGCCGATGCACCAGCCCAGGCAGTTGGCGCGGATCTCGGCGTCCAGGCGCTCGCGCCGGGCCGGGCTCAGCGCCTTGGAGTCCGCCAGTCCGGCGATTGGACGCAATGGATCGAGCACCACCGCAGCAGCGACCACCGGCCCGGCCCACGTGCCACGCCCCACCTCGTCGCAGCCGGCGACGAGTCCGCGCTCGTCCGGCGCGTCGGCCGCGAACAACGTACCGGCTTCCGACGTGGTCATCGCCACCCCGCTGTGTCGAGGATGGCCTGCGCGGCGAGCGCCGCCGTGTCGCGCCGCAGGTCGTGATGCATGGCGAGGAAGCGCTCCTGCAGACTCTGCAGTCGCTGGGGTGAATCGAGCAGCTCGGACGCCGCATCGGCCAGCGCCTGCGGGGCGCAGTCGTGCTGGATGAGTTCGGGAACCAGCCGCTCGCCAGCCAGGATGTTGGGCAACCCGATGTCGGGAAGATAGCCCCGACCCGCCATCATGCGGTACGACAGCGCCGACAGGCGATAGCCGATCACCATCGGGCGCTTGAACAGGGCACACTCGAGCGTTGCGGTGCCGCTGGCGACCAGCGCCAGGTCGCAGGCCTCCATCGCGGCATGCGACTGGCCATCGACGAGATGCAGCGCAAGGCCGGGATGGCGCGACGCGACCAGCTCCACGCTGTCGCGCAATCCCGGATGCGCGAGCGGCACGACGACCGCGGCCACGCGCTTCCGCCCGGCAAGCAACGCCGCCGCGGCAAGGAACGGCTCGATCAGGCGGCTGACCTCGCCGCGCCGGCTGCCCGGAAGCACCGCCAGCACCAGGCCCTGTTCGGGCAGGCCGAGCCGCCGTCGCGCCGCAGCGGCATCGGGCTCGAGCGGGATCACCTCGGCCAGCGGATGACCGATGTAGGTGGCGCGTACGCCGGTGCCGGCGTAGACCGCCGGTTCAAACGGAAAGACGCACAGCATGTGGTCGACCGCCTCGCGGATCAGTTCGATGCGCTCGCGCCGCCACGCCCAGATCGACGGGCTGACCATGTGCACCACCGGGATCCCGGCCTGCCGCAGGCCGCGCTCCAGGCGCAGGTTGAAGTCCGGGGCGTCGACGCCGACGAAGGCCAGCGGCCGATCGGCGAGCAGCCGCCGCCGCAGCCGGCTGCGGATCCAGAGGAGTTCGGGCAATCGGGCGAGAACGTCCGCATAGCCATTGACGGCGAGCCGCTCGCTCGACCACCAGGCCTCGAGGCCTTCGGCCTGCATGCGCTCGCCGCCGATCCCCGCCGTCCGCAGTTCCGGCGCGCGGGCGCGCAATGCGGCAAGCGCGTGCGCCGCGAGCAGATCGCCGGACACCTCTCCGGCGACAAAGGCGAGGGTGCCTTCGGCGGTCACGGTACGCGATTCAGGGTCGGACGATGCCGCGGCCCGGACGCTCCAGAAATTCCCGCAGCAGATCGAGATCGGACGCCGCTTCTGGCCGATCAGCGCCCTGCGCCCGCAGCGCGTCGCGGGCCTGGTCGAGCGAATGGCCGCTCCGGTACAGCAGCCGGTATGCGGTGCGCAGCGCGGCGATGCGCGCGCTGTCGAAACCGCGGCGGCGCAATCCCTCGGCGTTGATGCCGTGCGGCCTGGCGGGATTGCCGGCGACCAGGACATAGGGTGGCACGTCCTGCAGGACAACGGAACTGATCCCGGTCATCACATGGGCCCCGATGCGCACGAACTGGTGCACGCCGGTGTAGCCGCCCAGCACCGCCCAGTCGCCGACGTGGACATGCCCGGCAAGCTGGGCGTTGTTGGCGAAGGTGGTGTGATCGCCCACCTGGCAATCGTGCGCGATGTGGACGTACGCCATGATCCAGTTGTCGCTGCCGACCCGGGTGACGCCGCCGTCCTGCACGGTACCGACGTGCAGCGTGCAATATTCGCGGATGACGTTGCGGTCGCCGATCTCCAGCGCCGTGTCCTCGCCGCCGTACTTCTTGTCCTGCGGTTCGCCGCCGATCACGCTGAATGGATGGATGCGGTTGTCCGCGCCGATGCGGGTCCGTCCGGTCACCACTGCGTGCGCGCCGATGCGCGTGCCGGCACCGATGCACACCTTCGGTCCGATCAGCGCGAACGGGCCGATCTCCGCGTCGGCGGCGATCTCGGCGCCGGGATCGACCAGCGCCGTGGAATGGATCGTCGGCATGGGCGGGCTCAGACGGTGCTGCGTTCGGTGCACATCAGGTCGGCTTGCGCAACGACCTGACCGTCGACCGTGGCCTCGGCGGCGAACTTGAAGATCCCGCGCATGTTGCGGGTCATCTCGACGTAGAGATGGAGCTGGTCTCCGGGAACGACCGGCTGCTTGAACCGGGCGTTGTCGATCGCGACCAGGTAGTACAGCGACTCGTCGCCCGGCCGCTTGTCGAATGTGCCGAACGCCAGGATGCCCGAAGCCTGTGCCAGCGCCTCGAGGATCAGCACGCCAGGCATGATCGGCTTCTGCGGGAAATGGCCGGTGAAGAACGGCTCGTTGACGGTGACGTTCTTGTACGCCTTGATGTACTTGCCGTTGACCTGTTCGACGACCCGGTCGACCAGCAGCATGGGATAGCGATGAGGCAGGAGTCGAAGAATTTCGGCGATGTCGTGCTGTGTGGTCATGTTGTCGACTTCGGTGGATTCAGGGCGTGGATCTGGTTCTCGAGCGTGCGAAGGCGGTCGCGCAGTTCGTGGAGATGGCGCACCGTCGCGGCGTTGCGCTCCCAGGCGGCATGGGTGTCGAGCGGGAAGGCACCGGTGTACATCCCCGGTTGGTTCACCGAGCGCGAAACCAGCGACATGCCGCCGATCACCACGCCGTCGGCGATGCGCAGATGGCCGGCGATCCCGGCACCGCCGCCGATGAAGCAGTAGGCGCCGATCTGCGCGCTGCCCGCAACGCCGACGCAGCCCGCCAGCGCGGTGTGCCTGCCGATGCGCACGTTGTGCGCGATCTGCACCAGGTTGTCGATCTTCACCCCGTCGCCGATCTCCGTGTCCTCGAGCGCGCCGCGATCGACCGTCGAGTTCGCGCCGATCTCGACGTCGTCGCCGATCACGACCGAACCGACCTGCGCGATCCGGACCCCGGCACCTTGCTCGTCGCGGGCGAAACCGAACCCGTCGCCGCCGACGACGGCGCCCGGATGCAGCACACAGCGCCGGCCGATACGGCAACCCCACATGACCACGCTGCGGGGATGCAGCACGGTCCCCGCACCGATCCGGGCGTCACGGCCGACGTAGCACCCCGTCGCGATGTGGGCCGCGTCATCGACCTCGGCTCCATCCTCGATCA
>JAKAIB010000045.1 GCA_021814605.1 Pseudomonadota bacterium
CACGACCCCGACCGAACGGCGTGGGGCGTGCAGCTCACGCCGTACTACACGCGGATCGACGACTACATCGACGTGCGGCGCTGTCCGGCCACGGTCTGCAGTGCGACCCCGGCCGTCGCCGCCAATCTGACGGCGACCACCGGCTTCGTGATGCTGCAGTTCGTCAACCAGTCCGCCCGGCTGTACGGCGTCGACGTCGCGGCGCATGCGCTGATCGCCCGGAACGCCACGGTCGGCAGCCTGACCGCCAAGGGCAGCCTCGGCTACGCCAACGGCCGGAACACCACCACCGGCGACGGGCTCTACGACGTCATGCCGCTCAATGCCCGGATCGCGCTGGTGCAGCAGGTCGGACGCTGGACGCACACCATCGAGGAGCAACTCGTTGCCGCCAAGAGCCAGGTTTCGGCGGTCCGCAACGAACTGCGCACCGGCGGCTACGCCCTGCTGAACCTGCGCACCACGTACGCCTGGAAGAACGGCCGGCTCGACCTCGGCGTGCTCAACGCACTGAACAAGTTCTATGCGCCGCCGCTGGGCGGGGCGTACGTCGGACAGGGGGCGACGATGTCGAGCGTTCCCTGGGGGATCCCGGTTCCGGGGATGGGGCGGTCGCTCTACGCCGGCGCGACGCTGGAGTTCTGACCGAAGCGGCGCGGTGGCGCGGCCGGCGCCGCGTCACCGCGTCTTCATGATCCGCGCCTTCTCGCGCTGCCAGTCACGCTTGGCCTCGGTGTCGCGCTTGTCATGCTCCTTCTTGCCGCGGCCGAGCGCGAGATCGAGCTTGACCCGTCCGTCCTTGTAGTGCAGGTTGAGCGGAACCAGGGTGTATCCGCGCTGTTCGACCTTGCCGATCAGCTTGCGGATCTCGTCCTTGTGCAGCAGCAGCTTGCGCGTGCGTGCCGCGTCGGGGCGGACGTGGGTGGAGGCGCTGCGCAGCGCGTTGACATGCATGCCGATCAGGAACAGCTCGCCGTCGCGGATGACGACGTACCCGTCGGTGAGCTGGACCTGTCCGGCGCGGATCGCCTTGACTTCCCATCCTTCGAGCACGATGCCGGCTTCGAACCGGTCTTCGAGGAAGTAGTTGAAATGCGCCTTGCGGTTTTCAGCGATGCTCATGCGGGGGATATGGGGCGGACGGCCCTCAATACAATCCAGCCATTCTAAGAATGTCAGGTCCCCCGTCTTCCCCATGCCGCAGGTCCACAAATCCGTTCTCATCTGGTACAGCCCGACGGAGATGTACGACCTGGTCACCGACGTGGAGTCGTATCCGCAGTTCCTGCCCTGGTGCGGCGGAGCCTCGGTCGACGCGCGCGAGGGCGACAGCGTCTGCGCCACCGTGGTGATCGACTTCAAGGGCATCCGGCAGAGCTTCACCACCCGCAACACCAATGTGCCGGGCCAGGAAGTGCGGATGCAGCTGGTCTCGGGGCCCTTCTCCAACCTGCAGGGGCACTGGCTGTTCAATCCGCTGGCCGACGGCAAGGCCTGCAAGGTCGAGTTCGTGCTCGATTACCGCTTTTCCAATTTCGTCGTCGAGAAGGTGATCGGCCCGGTGTTCAACCACATCGCCAGCAGCTTCGTCGATGCCTTCGTGCGCCGCGCGAAATCGGTCTACGGGCCGCGCTGACGCGTCGGGATCGCCGATGGAGGTCTGGGTGTTCTTCGCGCCCGAGCGTGGCGAGCCGCTGCTGCGCCGGCTGGAATTGCCGCCGGGAGCGACGGTCGACCAGGCGATCGATGCCAGCGGACTGCGCGCCGGACACCCGGGATTCGACGGACTGGATCTGCGCTGCGCCATCGCCGGGCAGCGGGTGATGCGCGACCACGTGCTCGCCGAGGGCGACCGGCTCGATCTGTGCCGGCCGCTGCAAGTCGATCCGATGACCGCGCGGCGGCTGCGCGCGGCCGCGACGTCACGGCGCAAGCCAGCGCGCTGACACCGCGTCGCGCTCACCCAGTTCCGCCGGGCTGCCGGTGAATTCGATCCGGCCGTCGCCGAGCACCGCGACGCGGTCCGCGAGGTCGAGGGCGAATTGCAGACGCTGCTCGACCAGCACGATGCCCATTCCGTCGTCGCGCAGCTGGCGCAGCAGCGCGGCGGTGGCGTCGACCTGCCGGGGCGCCAGGCCCTCGGTCGGCTCGTCGAGCAGCAGCGCCCGCGGATTGCCCAGCAGCGTCCGGGCGATCGCCAGCAGTTGCCGCTCGCCTCCCGACAGCGCCCAGCCCGGTGCGTGCAGCCGCTGGCGCAGCGGCGCGAACCGATCGAGCACGCGCGATTCGGTCCAGCCCGGGCGTGGCGCGTCCGGGCGTGCCGGCAGGATACCGAGCTGGAGATTCTGCTGCACGCTCAGGCGATCGAACACGGCGCGGTGCGCGGCGACGTAGCCGAGCCCGAGCCGTGCGCGCCGATGCGGCGCCAGCGGGCCGAGGTCGGTGCCGTCGAGCCGCACGCGGCCGCGCGCGGGCAGCAGGCCCATCGTCGCCTGCAGCAGGGTGCTGCGACCGGAGCCGTTGCGCCCGAGCACGGCGAGAAGCTCGCCGGGACCGACCGCGAGGTCGACCCCGCGCAGCACCTCGCCGAGGCCGTAGCCGGCGCGCAGGCCGGTGACCTGCAGCAGGGGGCGGAGCGTCATGCGATCGCGCCCGGATCCATGCCGAGATAGACCTGTTGCACCCGCGGATCGGCGCGGACGGCGGACGGCGTGCCGTCGGCAAGCACGCGTCCCTGATGCAGCACGACCACGCGGGTCGCCAGCCGGAACACCGCATCGAGATCATGTTCGATGACCAGCAGCGTGCGGTCGGCGCCGCGGGCCGCCACCAGATCCAGCAGCCGCGCCGCCTGCGGCCGGTCGATCACCGCGGTCGGCTCGTCGAGCAGCAGCAGGACCGGCTCGCCGGCCAGCGCCATGCCGAGTTCGAGGGTGCGCAGGCTGGCATGGTCGAGCGTCTGCGCGGGGCGGTCGGCGAGGGCCGATAGTCCGAGATCGCCGATCCACCGTGCCGCGTCGCGCTGCAGCGCGGAATCCGTCGCCACGCGGCGCAGCAGGCCGGCCGGGACGCGGCGCAACAGCGCGCAGCGCAGGTTGTCGGCGACGCTGAGGCCGGGGAACATCTGCGGGGACTGGAACATGCGCCCCACGCCGCACCGGGCGATACGGTCTGGCGAGCAGCCGTCGATGCGCCGGCCGTCGAGCACGATGCGTCCGGCCGTCGGCGCGAGCATGCCGCCGATGAGCTGGAACAGCGTCGACTTGCCCGCGCCGTTCGGACCGATCAGCGCCAGCCGTTCGCCGCGCCGGACCTGCAGCGTCACCTCGGCGACGATGGGCTGCCGGGCCGGCGCGTAGCCGACCGCCTGGAGATCGAGCAGCGGCCGGTTCATGCCGCGTCTCCGTCCACGTCACCGAGTTGCCGCCGCAGCCGTTGCCAGATCGCGGCAAGGAGGCTCGCACCGGTCAGCGCGAGCAACGCCGCGCCGGCCCAGACGGCAGGACTGGCCGACGCGACCGCGACGCCATAGAGCTTGAGCGACGGTCCGGCGAGCAGCTGCTGGCGCCGGGCATAGACCAGCTCGACCAGGCTGCTGCCGCCGATGAGCGCCGCGACCGCGCAGAGCAGCGCGGCGACCAATCCCCAGATGAGGTCGGGATCGCCCCGGTCGCGCAGCCGGCGGGACAGGTCGCTGCCCACCCCGGCCAGACCCTGCGGCGCGCGGATCACGATGGCGAGGAATCCGAGCCCGACGTACAGCAGCCAAGCGCGCGACCATTGCGCCAGCGCGGCCTCGCTGCCCACCATCAGTCCGGCGCCGAGCAGTGCGCCCCAGGCGGAGCCGGCGCCACCCGCCAGGCTGAACAGCAAGGCATTGCCCGACTGCTGCAGCCCCAGGCCGGAGGCGCTGACCTGTTCGAAGTGCAGGGTCTGCAGTCCGCCGGCAATGCCGGCCAGGGCCGCGGCCAGCAGCACCATCCGCAGCCGCACGCCCCGCGGCGCGTATCCCCCGGCGGCGACGCGCAGCGGGTTGTCGCGCACCGCGCGGGCGAGCAGCCCGAGGCGGGTCGAATCGATCCAGCGCAGGCAGCCGATGGCGAGCAGCGCATAGGCAGCGCTGACGCCGTAGACCTGCCGTTGCGACAGCAGGTCGAGGCCAAGCCAGACCGGGCCGGCGGTGCGATCGGTCGCGATGCCGCCCTCGCCGCCGAAGAATCCCTGCAGCATCGGCGCGAGCTGCGCGACCAGCACCCCGATGCCCAGGGTGATCATCGCGAAGGCGATGCCGCCGCGCCGCACGCTGATCGGTCCGAACAGCATCGCCGCCGCAGCGGCGAATCCGCCGGCGAGCAGCGGGACCAGCGCGAACGGCAGCGGCAGGTGATGCCGTGCGACGGCATTCATCGCATGGGCTGCGGCGTAGGCGCCCAGGCCGGAATACAGCGCCTGGCCGAAGCTCAGCAGCCCGACGCGTCCCCACAGCAAACCGAGGGACAGCAGCAGCACGAAGGCGGCGGCCGCCTGCGCCAGCAGCCCGAAGGTCGTCGCCGGCAGCGGCAGCGCCAGCGGTACCAGCCACAGCGCCGGCCAGATCAGCACGCGCCAACCGAGTCGGAAGCGCGGTGCGGTCACCAGGCGTCCGCGGCGCGGGTCGCGCCGGCCGTCAGTCCGCCCGGGCGCAGCGCGAGCACCGCGACCAGCAGCAGATAGGGCAGCAGCGGGGCGGCACGCGACAGTTGCAGATGCAGCAGGCTCGGCAGCAGTCCGGTTCCGGTCAAATCGACATGCCAGCCGAGATGCCGCAGCAGGTCGGCCGGCGACGCGTCGACTGCCACCGCCAGGGTCTGGAGTTCGCCAACGAGCAGCGCACCGGCCAGTGCCCCGCGCAGCGAGCCGACGCCGCCGATGACAATGACCGCGAACAGCAGCGCGCCGGTCTGCGCGGCCATGTCCGGCTCGGTGACCAGCAGCGGTGCGCCGGCGGCCCCGGCGAGACCGGCCAACGCGGCGCCGGCAGCGAACACCGCGCTCTGCGTCGCGCGCACGTCGTGTCCCAGCGCGGCGACCGCCGGTGCGTCGCTCAGCGCCGCCAGCACCACCAGTCCGGCACGGGTGCGCCACAGCAGCAGCCAGGACAGTCCGAGCGCGCCGAGCGCAATCGCGGCGACCAGCGCGCGGTAGGCCGGAAAGGCGAGGCCGTCGAGGCGGAACAGCGGACCCTGCAACCCGGCCGGAACGGCGTAGGGCACCGCCGCGCTGCCCCAGACGAGGCGCGCGACTTCGACCAGGACCAGCCCGAAGGCGAAGGTCGCCAGCAGTTCGGGGACATGACCCCGCGGCCGCAGCGGTCGCAGCACGGTGATCTCGAACGCCGACGCCACCAGCGCCACGCCCAGCGGCGCGGCGGCCAGCCCGCCCCAGAATCCCAGCCACTGCCCGCATTGCCAGGCGAGATAGGCGCCGAGCATGTAGAAGCTGCCGTGCGCGAAGTTGAGCACGCCGAGCAGCGAGAAGATCAGCGTCAGCCCGGCGGCGAGGAGAAACAGCAGCAGGCCGTAGACCAGGCCGTTGAGCAGGGGCAGGGCCAATGCGTCCATCGTGGTGGCGTGGGGCGCGATGCCTGCGGGGCCGGCATGCGGCGGCGTGGCTCCGTGCGCGCAGACGCGTTCAGCGTGCCGGGCGCGACGCCGCGGCGGCCGGCCGCTGCATGGCGCACTGCGCCGGCAGTGTCGTCCGGTCGGGCGGGTAGGTGCGGTTCAGCGCGAAGGTATACCCGGTCTGTTCGACGTTGTACGGGGCGGCGGCCGACACCGGCTCCCAGGTCGAGACGTAGATCGGCTGCAGCAGCTGGTGGTCCGCCGCGCGCATCGTCACGCTGCCGTTGAAGGTGTGGAAGGTCAGCCCTTCCATGGCCGCGGCGACCTGCGCCGGCTCGGTGCTGCGGGCATGGGTCATCGCCGCGGTCAGCAGCGCCAGTCCGGTGTACGTCGCCGGGACCGAGAAGTCCTGCCGGTACTTCGCGCGGAAGCCCTTCTGCAGACTCTGCAGCACACCGGGCAGGTTGGGTTCGCTGTAGTAGACCAGCCGGATCCGGCCGGCGTCGTGCGGGCCGATCTCGGTCGGTGCGCCCAGGCTGCTGGCGTAGAAGGTGTAGAGATCGGCCCGCAGGCCGGTCTGCTGCGCCGCCTTGATCAGCAGGGTCAGGTCGGGGCCCCAGTTGGCGGTGATCACGCAATCGGCCTTGGACGCCTGGACCTTGGCGACGTACGGGGTGAAGTCCCGGACCTGTCCGAGCGCGACGAAGTCCTCGCCGACGATCCGGATGTCCGGGCGCTTGAGCGCCAGCATCTCCCGGGCGTATTTCGCGACCTGATGGCCGAAGGCGTAGTCCTGCTCGATCAGGTAGACGCGGCGGATGTCGGGCCGGTCGCGGATGTCGTCGGTCATTGCCTGCATGGTCATCGGCACGCTGGGTTGCAGCGCGAAATGCCAGAAGCTGCACTGGCTGCCGGTCAGCGCCGGATCGACCGCGGCGTAGTTGATGTAGACGATCTCCTTGCCGGGGTTGCGCGCGTTGTGCCGGCTCACGGCCTGCGACAGCGCCAGCGCCGCGCCCGATCCGTCGCCCTGCAGCACGTAGCGGATGCCCTGTGACGCGGCGGTCTGCAGCGCGTCGACCGTCTGCTGCACGCCGCCCTGGTTGTCGAACGGGACGATCTCGAATTTGACCCCGGCGGTGTTGCCGCGGTTGACGCGCTCGGCCACGAACTGCCAGCTCCGGAGCTGGTTCTGTCCGACCGCCGCGAACGGGCCGGACAGCGGGTCGATGAATCCGAGCTTGACGGTAGGGATCTGCCGCGCCCGAGCCGGGGCGGTCCCGAGCATCAGGCTCCCGGCCAAGGCGGAAAGGAAATGTCTGCGGTCGATGGTCATGGTCTGCGGATCGCTGGGCGGGACGGCGCCGCCCCGGCCGGAAAAACTGCGATCCTATTGAATTCCGTCGCAGGCCGGCCAATTGCCGCGCAGCGTCCGCAGCCGCAGCCCGGCGATCGGATCGAAACGGCCGGGCGGCCGCGCCCACCTCGCTTCAGGCGCGTGCCGCTGCCGCGGGCATGCCCGGATCCTCGGCGATCTGGTTGCGGCCCTCGCTCTTGGCCCGGTAGAGCGCAGCGTCGGCGTCGTCCATCCAGTCGCGCACCGTGGCATGTCGTGCCCGTGCCCGGGCGATGCCGATGCTGGCGCTGAGACGCACCTGGGGCAGATCCGGCAGCTCCAGCCGCTCGACGCGCGCCCGGATGCGTTCGGCGACCTGCCCGGCCTCTCCGGACGCGGCGTTGCCGCACACGATGGCGAATTCGTCGCCGCCGTAGCGGCCGGCGCTGTCCTCGGCGCGGACACAGCTCCGGACGATGCGCCCGACCGCGGCGATGACCTCGTCGCCGATGGTGTGGCCGTAGCTGTCGTTGATCGACTTGAACCGGTCGATGTCGATCATCAGCAGGCAGGCCGGCTCGCCGTCGGCATGAAAGCGGCGCAGCGCTGCATCGGCACGTTCCTGCCAATGTTCCCGGCTGCTCAGGCCGGTCTGGACGTCGATGCGACGCAGCTGCTCGAGTTGCCGGTTCTGCTCCGACACGGTGCGGATCAGGCGGTAGCT
Organism: Pseudomonadota bacterium; assembly: GCA_021814605.1. Classification (GTDB taxonomy): domain Bacteria; phylum Pseudomonadota; class Gammaproteobacteria; order Burkholderiales; family Burkholderiaceae_C; genus Thiomonas. Next base: position 7,661 of record JAKAIB010000045.1, read on the forward strand.
GCTGATGCTGCTGCTCAGGGTGTGGACCACCAGCAGCGGCAGGGTGCACAGCACCACGGCGAACGAACTCTCCAGATGCGGCGTGGTCCGCGTCAGCAGCCATGCCAGCAGCGCCGCGCCGAACATCGCCGGCAACGAGTGGAGCCACAGGCGTTGCACACCGGTGCTGAGCTTGTCGAAGGTCGTGACCGTGGTCAGGACGACCGACGGCAGGAGGTTGAAGTGCATCAGCGGCACCCACATGCCGGCGATGATCGAGTCGACCAGCAGGTTGCGTCGCTCCGCGCGGAATCGATCGCGGCTGCGCGCCGCGAGGCGGAACGCGACGTGCGGCCAGAGCAGGCAGGTCGCGACCATCAATGCCCAGGAGGGCCACCCGTCGTGCTGGGCCTGGAGCACGCTGCCCACGGCAAGGCCGCCGAGGCCCATGCCGAGGATGCGCAGCGGGTAGATCCGGCGGTAGAGGCGGTCGCGCCTCGAGGCGGGCTGCTGCGGCGGAGCGGATGACGCGGCGATCGGCATGTCCGGAAGAGGCGCTGCCGCGGCCCGCGACAGGTGGGGGACGGCGACGCATTGCGCCGTGCGCGATTTTTAGCAGACCGCTGCCGGACGGGATGTGGAGTAATTCCGGTTTTGCCGAATGATTCGAGGATTCGGCCGGTGATGGCGGAATCCCGTCGAGTTCGGCGGGCTTGCCGCCGGGGTCACAGCCCGAAGTAGGCCTCGCGGACCGCGTCGCTGGCCTCGAGCTCGGCGCGGGTGCCTGACAGTCTCACCTTGCCATGGTCGATCAGGTAGCCGCGGTCGGCGAGTTCGAGGAATGCGACGTTCTGCTCGGCGATGAGCAGCGCGGTGCCGTGGCCGATGCTGTTGCGCAGGACGTCGATCACCTGCTTGACGAACACCGGGGCCAGCCCGGACGACGGCTCGTCCATCAGCAGGAGCCGCGGCTCGGCGATCAGCACCTTGGCGATGCCGAGCATCTTGCGCTGCCCGCCGGACAGCGAGCCGGCGGCATCGCGCCGCTTGGCCGCGAGGTCCGGGAACAGGCCGAACAGCCGCTCCTTGCGCTGGCGCACCTGCGCGTCGGGCAGGAAGTAGCCGCCCAGGGCGATGTTCTCGTCGATGGTCAGCGTCGGGAAGACGCCGAGCTCGGACATGAAGGCAATGCCGCGGCGGATCCGCTGGTCGGGGCGCAGGGTTTCGATGCGCTCCCCGTCGAAGGTGATGCTGCCGTGCCAGCAGGGCAGCAGGCCGATCAGGGTCCGCAGCAGCGTGGTCTTGCCGGCGCTGTTGGCGCCGAGCAGCAGCACCGTTTCGCCCGGGGCGACGTTCAGGTCGATCCCCCACAGCGCCTGCATCATGCCGTAGCCCGACTGGACCCCGGCGACTTCGAGAAGATCGGCCACGTCAGCCCCCGATGAATGCCGCGACCACCTCCGGATCGCGCGAGGCGGCGGCGAGCGAGCCCTGGAACAGCATGCGCCCGGCGCCGAGCACGATGACCCGGTCGGTGAGGCGGCCGAGAAAGTCGAGCAGGTGCTCGACGACCACCAGCGCGATGCCGCGCGCTGCCAGCCGCTTGAGCAGGTCGGCGATGCCGCCGAGTTCGGCGGGGTTGAGCCCGGCGCCGATCTCGTCGACCAGCAGCAGCTTCGGTCCGGTCGCCAGCGCGCGGCCAAGATCGAGCAGCTTCTGCTGGTTGACGGTGAGCGATCCGGCGAGCTTGCCGGCCTGGTCGTGCAGATCGATGTCGCGCAGCACCGCGTCGATGTCGACCGCAGCCTGCGGCCGGCCGAAGTGTGCCGCGACCTCGACGTTCTCGCGCACCGTCATGTCGCGGAAGGTGCGCGGCACCTGGAAGGTGCGGTTGATGCCGAGGTGGGCCAGCCGGTGCATCGGCACGTGATGCACCGGTTGGCCGTCGAAGGTGATGCGGCCGGAATCGGCCCGGTACACGCCCGAGATCACGTTGATGGTCGTGGTCTTTCCCGAGCCGTTCGGGCCGACCAGTCCGACGATCTCGCCGGGGGCGACGGCGAAGCTCACGTCGTTGAGCACGACCAGGCCGCCGAAGCGCTTGTTCACGCCCTCCAGGCGCAGCAGCGGTGCATCAGTAGACACGGATCCCCCTGCGGGTGAACAGCGACAGGATTCCGCCGGGGAGGAACAGCACCAGCAGCACGATCAGCCCGCCGTAGATCAGCTGGAAGTACTGCGGGGTCGAGATGCCGATGGCCGAGTACAGCGAATACAGCAATGCGGCGCCGACGATCGGACCGATCACCGTGCCGACGCCGCCGAACAATGCGAACACGATGGCGAACACCGAGATCTGCAGCGCGAACACCGCGTCCGGGTAGAACACCGAGAGGTTCCACGCATACACCCCGCCGGCGAGTCCGGCGACCGCGGCGGAGATCAGCCAGGCATAGAGCCGGACGCGCACGACGTCGATTCCCGCCATCGCGGCGCTGACCGGATCCTGTCGCACCGCGCGCAGTCCCATGCCGAAGGTCGATCCGCGGAACCAGGCAGCGAGTCCGGTGGCCACCAGCAGCACCGCGAGCATGCTGTAGTAGCTGGCGTTCGGGGCGTAGACCTGTTCGATCTTGAGTCCGTAGGGCCCGCCGGTGATGTCCGCCAGATTGGTGTTGGAGACGACGAAGAACAGGATCTGCGACGCGGCCAGGCTGGAGATCGAGAAGTACGCTCCCGACAGCCGCAGCAGCGGCCCGAGGATCAGCGCCATCAGCACCGACGCTGCGCCACCGCCGACGACGCACGCAAGCACGGGCCAATGCGTGTGCAGCACCAGCAGCGAGGTCGCGTAGGCGCCGCAGCCGAAGAACCCGACATAGCCGAACGGCAGGTAGCCGGTGAACCCGTAGAGCAGGTTCAGCCCCTGCGCCAGGGTGATGAACGTCATCAGCGTGAACAGCAGCGACTGGTTGTGATAGGCGTGTGGCAGCAGCGCGAACGCTGCGGCGAGCAGCGCCAGCGCAATCGCTCCGGGGCGCGTGCGGCGCAGGACGGAAGCTTCAGGCATTGCGCACCGCCTTTCCGAGCAGACCGGTCGGGCGTGCCAGCACGATCAGGATCAGCAGCACGTAGGGCACGAGATTCGACCAGGACGAGTAGTACGTCTGCATCAGCATGGTGCCGAGGCCGAACACCAGTCCGCCGATCACGGTGCCCAGCGGGTTGCCCAGCGAACCGATGATCACGATGGCGAACGACGTGGTGGTCAGCTCGTTGCCGAGGTCGGGCGACACCGAGCCGAGCAGGTAGGGAACGAACATGCCGGCGATCGACGCCAGCGCCAGCCCGGCGACGAAGGCGATCGCCGACACCCGGTTGACGCTGATCCCGGTGGCCAGCGCCTCGTCGCGGTTGGCCATGATCGCCCGGGTCGCGTAGCCTAGCCGGGTGCGCGAGAAATAGAGATAGAGCGCGACGATGGCGGCCACGCTGACGCCGGCTGCCACCCACCAGTTGTCGGGAAACTGCTGGCCGAGCACGCCGATGTTGCCGCTGCCCAGTGCGGCACTCGGCAGCGAGCGCTGGTCGGCGCCGAACGCCAGGCCGGTGACCGCCTCGATCATCTGGCCGATGCCGAAGAACAGGATGAACGACAGCATCTCCGGGTCGCCACTGCGCTGCAGGCGGGGGACGACGGCGTAGTACAGCGGGTAGCCGACGATGGTGGCGCAGACGACCGACAGCGGGATGGCCCACAGCGGGTTGAACCCGAAGTGCCGCGAGATGATCCAGGCGAGATAGGCGCCGAGGACGATGAACTGGCCGTGCGCGAGGTTGATGATGCGCATCACGCCGAAGATCAGATTCAGCCCGATGCCGATCAGGCTGAAGAAGATGCCGTACAGGATGCCGCCGACCAGGGCGTACTCAAGCAGTTCCAAGACTCCTCCCCGAGCCGGAAATCCAACGACGAACGGCGAGCCCTGCCGGGCTCGCCGGCTCCTCCTGGCGCGCGCCGGGAGGAGCGAAGGGCGTCACTGCTTCGGCGCCGGATAGATGGCCTTGCCGGTCGCCTTGTCCTGCGGGTAGACCACCTCGACCTTGAGCCCGTCGCCCTGCGGCACGAGTTGCGCGACCGGGAACGGCTGGCCGAGCTGCGCGCCGTTCTCGTTGATCTTGAACGGCCCGAGCAGGGTGGTGGTCTTGCCGGACATGTCCATCAGCGCCTGATGGAAGTCGAGCTGGGTGAACTTCGGCGCCGAGTCGAGCATGTGCTGCACGATCAGGCCGGTGTTGTAGCCCGAGCAGTCGAGGAAGTTCGGGGCCTTCTTCTCGGCCGCGGTGAAGGCGGCGACGAACTGCGCCGTGTTCATGCCGTAGGTCACCTTGTCGTACTTGACCAGCGGCGGCGTCGGGTAGGTGTAGGTGTACGCCAGACCCTTGGTGCCGACGTTCTTGGTCAGCAGCTGCAGCAACTGGCCCGGGAAGATGGTGAAGGTCATCGGGAAGTGCAGCCCGCTCTGCGACAGTGCCTTGAGGAAGGCGATGTCGTTGGGCGCGTACCCGAATTCGAGCACCGCGTCGGGGTTGGTCGCCGCGATGGTGTGGAGCAGGATGGTGTAGTTGGACTCGGTCGTGGGCACGCCGTGGTAGTACACCGGAGTCACACCGCCCTTGGCCAGCACGTCCTTGAGGGTGCCCGCCTGCGACGCGTCGAAATCGTTGGCGTCGTAGATGATGGCGACGCGCTTGATCTTCTGCTGCAGCAGGTAGGTGGCCAGCGGCACCGGCCACACCGTCGACGACGGAATGCTGACGTCGGCCAGGTAGTCGGTCTTCTTGGTGAAGAAGTTGGCGCCCGAGCCCGTCGGGTCGATCAGCAGCATGTGATGCTCGGCGGCGAGCGGCACCGCGACCGAGGTCAGCACCGAGCCGAAGTCGGCGACGAGGACGTCGACCTTGTCCTGCGAGATGAGCTGGTTGTACAGCGTGGTCGCGGTCGAGGTGGAGCTCTGGTCGTCGTAGGCGACGATCTTGACGGGGATCTTCTTGTCGAATGCCTTGACGAACACCCCGCCGTCCTTGTTGACCGCGTCGGCCCAGTACTTCAGCCCTTCGAACTGGCCCTGCGAGGCGACCGCGAACGGGCCGGAGCTGGCATAGAGGGTGCCGATCTTGATCACCGACGGCGCGGCGGCGGCATGCGCCAGCGTTGCAGCCAGGCTCGTCGCCAGACCGGCGCCCAGCGCTGCGATCTTCTTTCGGGTTTGCGGTTTCATGCGGGTCTCCATTCGATTTGCGTTCGTCTTCGGATCGGATCGGAAGCGACTTTGATTTTTGGCGCCGCCGATGGGCGAGTCAACGTAGGAACGTTAACGAGTGCAACCAAATGATTCGTGTTGCGCCCTGACTGAAAGGAATTGTTCGGTGGCCGCACGCCGCGCCGAGCACGCACAATACCCGCTGCGGAACGTGCCGCCGGGAGGGCGGCGCGAGCCGATCAGACGCTTACGGAGAACTCTCGATGCACGATCCTCAGGTTCATGTCGTCCGCCATCCGCTGGTGCAGCACAAGCTGACGCTGGCGCGGAGCGAGGACACCACCACCGACAACTTCCGCCGCCTGGTGCGCGAGATCGCGGCCATGCTCGCCTACGAGGCCACCCGCGACCTGCCGACCGAACTCGTCGACGTGGTCACGCCGGTCGCGAAGTGCCGCATGCCCATCCTGGCCGGCAAGAAGCTCTGCCTGGTCTCGATCCTGCGCGCCGGCAATGGCATGCTCGACGGCATGATCGACCTGCTGCCCAACGCGCGCGTCGGCCACATCGGCCTGTACCGCGATCCGAAGACCCTCGAGCCGGTCGAGTACTACTTCAAGGTGCCCGAGGACATCGCCGACCGGCTGGTCATCGTGGTCGATCCGATGCTCGCCACCGGCAACTCGGCCGCGGCCGCGCTGACCCGGCTCAAGCGCGCCGGGGCGACGACGCTCAAGCTGGTCAACCTGCTGGCGGCGCCGGAAGGCCTGCGCACGGTGCGCACGGCGCACCCCGACGTCCCGGTCACCCTGGCCGCCGTCGACGAGCGGCTGAACGACCACGGCTACATCGTTCCCGGACTGGGCGACGCCGGCGACCGCATCTTCGGCACCAAGTAGCGCGCCGGCCCGGTCTGGTGCCACTCCAGACCGGTGGCAAGGGCGCGGCGGACCCGGGTGCGGCGGTTCAGGCGTCGTCCCGTCGTGCGCGCCTCAGGCCTCGAGTCGCAGCAGCACGTCCCGTGTCGTGCCCTCGGCGCGCTGCTTGCAGTCCAGCGCGTTGCGCAGGTGGACCGCGGCCTCGGCGAGGTTTTCCTTGTCGGCGCAGAACAGTGCCTTTCGCAGGAAATCGGCCGCTTCCTCGAAATCCTCGACTGCGGTATAGATCACGGCAGCAATATCGTTCATCGTGTCCATCGTTCCTCCGGTGGCATGCTCGGACGGACAAACTCTAACCGATTCGCGCAAGCGCCGGATGAAAATCGATCGCGCGGCGGTGCCATGACCGACAATGGCGCGCCAGACCGGCGCGCCGCATGATGCCGCACCCGACCCGGCCGCGCCGAACGTCGATCACAACAACACCGTCCCTTCCGGAGGCCACCCATGTCCGATTCGTATTTCCCAACCTGGCGGCTCAAGACCCATGGCGTCGTCGCGCCCGACGAGCGCCTGCCCGCCGGGCAGACCCTGGCGATGGGCCTGCAGCACGTGGTCGCGATGTTCGGGTCGACCGTGTTCGCGCCGCTGCTGATGGGATTCAGCCCCAACATCGCGATCCTGATGAGCGGCGTCGGCACGCTGATCTTCTTCCTGGTGGTCGGCGGCCGGGTGCCGAGCTACCTCGGCTCGTCGTTCTCGTTCATCGGCGTGGTGATTGCCGCGTCGGCCTACGGCGGCAGCGGCCCGAACACCCACATCGGCGTCGCGCTCGGCGGCATCGTCGCCTGCGGCGTGGTCTACGCGGCGATCGGCCTGGTCGTGATGCGCATCGGCGTCGACTGGATCGAGCGGCTGATGCCGCCGGTGGTGACCGGCTCCGTGGTCGCGGTGATCGGCCTCAACCTCGCCCCGATCGCGATCCGCAACAGCAGCGGCGCGAACTTCGACGACTGGATGGCGGTGGTCACCTTCCTCAGCGTCGGGCTGGTCGCCGTGTACACCCGCGGCATGATCCAGCGGCTGCTCATCCTCGTCGGCCTGGTGATCGCGACCGTGGTCTACGTCATCCTGACCAACGGCCTGGGCCTTGGCAAGCCGGTCGACTTCGCTGCGCTCGGTGCCGCCCCCTGGTTCGGACTGCCACAGTTCACCGCCCCGGTGTTCGAGCCGCACGCGATCGCACTGATCGTTCCGGTGGTGGTGATCCTGGTAGCCGAGAACCTCGGACACATCAAGGCGGTGACCGCGATGACCGGACGCAATCTCGACCGCTACATGGGGCGCGCCTTCCTCGGCGACGGCCTTGCCACCATCGTCTCGGGCTCGGCGGGAGGCACCGGCGTGACCACCTACGCCGAGAACATCGGCGTGATGGCGGCGACGCGGATCTATTCGACGCTGATCTTCGCCACCGCCGCGGTGGTCGCCATCGTGCTCGGCTTCTCGCCCAAGTTCGGCGCGCTGATCCATCTGATCCCGGCGCCGGTGCTGCGCGGCGTCGCGATCGTGATCTTCGGCCTGATCGCGGTGTCGGGCGCACGCATCTGGGTCGACAACAAGGTCGACTTCTCCGACAGCCGCAACCTGATCATCGTGGCCGTCACCCTGATGCTCGGGACCGCCGACTTCACCCTGAAGTTCGGCGGCTTCGCGCTTGGCGGCATCGGCACCGCGACGTTCGGCGCGATCGGCCTGCACGCCCTGCTCGGGCGTCGAGGCGACACGCCGCAGCCGCGACGCGCAGCGGGTGAGGCCGAGAAGGAGCCGGCGGCGTCCTGAACCGCGCGCCGATGCACGGGCAGCCGGCCGCGCGGTGACCTCCTGTTGCGATTCTGACCTTCGTTGACCCGCGCCCGCGCCGTGTTGCGCTGCAATGCAGGTTTGGCAGTCGACTGACGCGACAGGAGTGCACATGGACATCCAGACCATCGATCAGCAGTACCAGCAGTTGCAGGCCGAAGGGCAGCA
>JAKAIB010000285.1 GCA_021814605.1 Pseudomonadota bacterium
ATCGATCCATCCATCATGCATTCTCGTCGTTCGACTTCCTACTCCCCTGAAGCCGGTTCGGGCGATTCCGCCGCCTTGCCGCAGTCGCGCTGGGCGGCGCTGACGTCGCTCTGGCCCTATCTCTGGGACTATCGCTGGCGTGTCGGCACGGCGCTGCTGATGCTGGTGGCGGCCAAGGTGGCGAACGTCGGCGTGCCCATCGTGCTCAAGGACATCGTCAACGCGCTCGACTTCCGTCCCGGTGATCCGCGCGCCGTGCTGGTCGTGCCGGTGGCGCTGCTGGTCGCGTACGGCGCGCTGCGGGTGAGCGTGTCGCTGTTCACCGAACTGCGCGAAATCGTGTTCGCGCAGGTGACCCAGGGGGCCGTGCGCAAGATCGCGCTCAAGGTGTTCGACCACCTGTTCTCGCTGAGCATGCGCTACCACCTCGAGCGGCAGACGGGCGGGATGTCGCGCGACATCGAGCGCGGAACGCGGGCGATCACCAGTCTGGTGTCGTACACCCTCTACAGCATCCTGCCCACGCTGGTCGAGATGGCGCTGGTGATCGGCATCCTGCTGGTCAAGTACGACGTCTGGTTCGCCGCAATCGCGCTGGTCGCGCTGGCGTTCTACGTGGCGTTCACCATCGTGGTGACCGAGTGGAGAACGGGCTTCCGCCGCGAGATGAACGCGCAGGACTCGCGCGCCAACCAGCGGGCGGTCGACGCCCTGCTGAACTACGAGACGGTCAAGGTCTTCGGCAACGAAGCGCTGGAGTCGCGGCGCTACGACGACAACCTGCGGCAGTGGATGCACGCCGCGATCAAGTCGCAGACCTCGCTGTCGATGCTCAACCTCGGGCAGAGCCTGATCATCGCCACCGCCGTGACGCTGCTGGTCTGGCGGGCCACGGCGGGCGTGGTCGACGGGACGATGAACCTGGGCGACCTGGTGCTGGTCAACGCCTTCATGCTGCAGCTCTATGCACCGCTGAACTTCCTGGGGGTGATCTATCGCGAGATCCGCCAGTCGACCACCGACCTGGAGCGCATGTTCGCCATCCTGGACCAGCACCGCGACATCGACGATGCCCCGGCCGCCCCGGCGCTCGACGTGCGCCACGGCGAGGTTCGCTTCGAGCAGGTGCGGTTCGGATACGCGGCCGACCGGCTGATCCTCGACGGCCTGGATCTGACGATTCCGGCGGGGCAGACGGTGGCCATCGTCGGGTCGTCGGGCGCGGGGAAGTCGACGCTGGCCCGGCTGCTGTTCCGTTTCTATGCGCCCCAGTCGGGACGCATCCTGATCGACGGACAGGACATCGCGCAGGTGACCCAATCCAGCCTGCGCGCGGCGATCGGCATCGTGCCGCAGGACACGGTGCTGTTCAACGACACCGTCGGCTACAACATCGCCTATGGCCGGCCCGGCGCCACCCGGGAGGACGTGCAGGCGGCGGCGCGTGCCGCGCATATCCACGACTTCATCGTCCGGACGCCGCAGGGCTACGAGACCCAGGTCGGCGAGCGCGGGCTCAAGCTGTCGGGCGGCGAGAAGCAGCGGGTGGCGATCGCCCGCGCCCTGCTGAAGAATCCGCCGATCCTGGTGTTCGACGAGGCGACGTCGCAGCTCGATTCGCGCAACGAGAAGGCGATCCAGGCGGAAATCCGTGCCGCCGCGCGCAACCGGACCGCACTGGTGATCGCGCACCGGCTGTCGACGATCGTCGATGCGCACCGCATCCTGGTGATGGAGCACGGGCGCGTGGTGGAGCAGGGAACGCATACCGAGTTGCTCGCGGCGCAGGGCGCGTACGCGCGCCTGTGGGCGATGCAGCAGGAAGGCGCGGGCGAGGCGGCGCTGGCGGCGTGAGGTCCGCTCCGGGTGGTTGCCCGGATGTTGCGGGTCGGTGACGAAGCGTTACACTTCGCGCCACTCGTTCACATCTCGACACCTCCAGGAGAATCCCATGCTCAAAAGGCTGTTCGGCTTGTCCGTCCTTGCCGCCGCGGTCGGCGTGACCGCGGCCGCCGCGCAGGCGCAGGAATTGACCGGAACGCTGAAGAAAGTCAAGGAAACCGGCGCCATCACCGTCGGCTACCGCGAATCGTCGATCCCCTTTTCCTACCTCGACAACAACGGCAAGCCCATCGGTTACGCGATGGACCTGTGCGGCAAGGTGGTCGACGCCGTCAAGGCCGAGCTGAAGATGCCGAATCTCAAGGTCGGCTACGCCCCGGTGACGTCGTCGAACCGGATCCCGCTGCTCGAGAACGGCACCATCGACCTCGAATGCGGATCGACCACCAATTCGGTCGCCAGGCAGAAGCAGGTCGCCTTCGGCCCGACCTACTTCGTCATCAACGTGACGGCAGCGGTCAAGAAGGATTCGGGCATCAACGGTTTCGAGCAGCTCGCCGGCAAGACCATCGTCACGACGTCCGGCACGACCTCGGTTCCGCTGCTGAAGAAGTACGAGAAGACCAAGGACAAGGAGTTCAAGGAGATCTACGGCAAGGATCACGCCGAGAGCTTCCTGCTGATGGCCGACGGACGTGCGTCGGCGTTCGTGATGGACGACATCCTGCTCGCCGGCCAGATCGCGAACTCCAAGGATCCGTCGGCGTACAAGATCCTGCCGGGTTCGCTGCGCAGCGAACCCTACAGCATGATGCTGCGCAAGGACGATCCGCAGTTCAAGGCGCTGGTCGACAAGACGATGTCCGGGGTGATGAAGTCCGGCGAGATCAACCCGATCTACGCCAAGTGGTTCACCAAGCCGATTCCGCCCAAGGGCATCAACCTGAACTTCCCTGAAAACACTGCGATCAAGGAAGCGTTCGCCCATCCCAACGACAAGGGCGTCGAGTAAGCGGGCGCCGGGTCGGCGCGAAGCGGGGCTGGCAGGAATGCCGGCCTCGTTCCACGCCGGCAGCCGGTGCGGCCATTGCTGACGGGAGAGGCGCATGCCGGGACTCGGAATCTTCTTTGAGCCCACGGTCGACGGCGATTCGACCTGGGGATTGTCGCTGTTGTCCGGGCTGGAATACACCGTCGTGCTGGTCGGCCTGTCCTGGCTGATCGCCATGGCGGTGGGGTCGGTCCTCGGTGTCGCGCGCACGACCCGCAATCGCTGGCTGGTCGCGCTCGGCGACGGCTACGTCGAGCTGTTCCGCAACATCCCGCTGCTGGTCCAGTTCTTCCTCTGGTATTTCGTCATTCCCGACGTCATCCCGCCGCTCAAGCGGCTCGCGAACAGTCTCGACCCGACGATCTTCCAGCTCATTACGGCGGTGGTCTGCCTCGGCCTGTTCACCGCGTCGCGGATCGCCGAGCAAGTCAAGGCAGGCATCCTGTCGCTGCCGCGTGGCCAGCGCATGGCCGGCCTGGCGCTCGGGCTGACTCCGGCGCAGA
>JAKAIB010000046.1 GCA_021814605.1 Pseudomonadota bacterium
TCACCGGCATGCTGCTGCTGCTGGCCTTCGGGCTGCCCGCCATCCTGCAACTCGCGCGCGTGCCGCCGCTGGCGGTGCTGCGTCGCAGTCTGGGGCGGCTGCGCGCGGCGCCGCTGCTGACCGTCGCGGCCGGGATCGCGGCGTTCGCCGTGCTGCTCTGGTTCCAGGCGGACGACCTGCGCCTCGGGCTGATCGTCTCCGGCGGTTTCGTCGGGCTGGCGGCGGCCATGGCGGCGCTGGCCTGGGGCGGCGTTGCGCTGCTGCGCCGCTGGGTGCGCGGGCGCGGCGCATCGGCGCGCGGCGCGGGCGGCCTGGCGCAGGCCGCAGCGCGCCAGCTGGCGTCGCGGCCATTGGGCGCGGTGGTGCAGATCACCGCGCTCGGGCTCGGATTGCTGGCACTGGTGCTGCTGGTGCTGATGCGCACCAGCCTGATCGACGCGTGGCGGGCGTCGATTCCGCCGAATGCGCCGGACCGTTTCGTGATCAACGTGCAGCCGCCGCAGGCGGGGCAGTTCCTCGCGGCGCTGCGCGCCGACGGCGTGACCCATCCCGACTGGTATCCGATGGTGCGCGGCCGCCTGGTGGCGATCAACGGCCGACCGGTGTTCGGCCGCGACTACGCGGACAGCCGCGCGCGCGAACTCGTCGACCGCGAGTTCAACCTGTCGGCCAGCGCCACGCTGCCCAAGGCGAACACCATCGTCGCGGGCGACTGGCAGAAGACCGTGGCGCCGCGGGCCGACGGGCTGTCGGTCGAGCAGGGCATCGCGAAGACGCTGGGATTCAAGCTGGGCGATCGACTGACCTTCGACATCGCCGGGCGCCGCGTCTCGGCCCCGGTGACCAGCGTGCGGCGGGTCGACTGGAGTTCGATGCACGCCAATTTCTTCGTCCTGCTGCCGCCGTGGCTGATGGCGCAGCAGCCGGTCAGCTATCTCGCCGCATACCACGCGCCGGGCGACGCGCGACGGATGGACGACGCCCTGGTGCGGCGCTTTCCCAATCTGACCGTGATCGATGTCGGCGACATCCTGGCGCACCTGCGGCATCTCGTCGACCAGGTGATCACCGCGGTGCAGTTCCTGTTCCTGTTCGCGCTCGCCGCGGGACTGGCGGTGCTGGGGGCGACCCTGGCGCTGTCGCGGCAGGAGCGGGCGCGGGAAATGGCGGTGTGGCGGGCGCTCGGCGCATCGTCGCGGCTGCTGCAACGGCTGGCGGTGGTCGAGATGCTCTGGGTGGGGGCCCTCGGCGGCCTGCTCGGCGCCGCGGGCGCGGCGTTGGTGAGCGCCGCGCTGGCGCACTGGGTGTTCCATTTCCCGTGGCAGGCGCCGTGGGCGCTCTGGCCGGCGTCGATGCTGGCGGCGGCATTGCTGGCGGCGGTCACCGGCTGGTGGAGCCTGCGCGGCATCCTGCGCCGGACGCCGGCGCAGAGCCTGCGCAGCGCCAGCTGACGCCGCCGGCCGCGTCCCGCCGGGATCAGAAGCGCGACGGGGCCGCGCTGTCGGCGCTGCGTGCGACCCCGGCGGCCGGCCGCGGCGCCCAGCGCGAGGTGCGCCTCCGGGCAGCGCCCTCCGCCGGAGTCGCCGCTGCCGCGGTTGCGCGCGATTCGAGCAGCAGGCTGCGATAACGCGCCGCCAGCCCGGCGAAGATCCAGAAGTTCGACATCAGATTGCCGTCGGCGAATCGGCTGCCGTAGAGGTTGACCATGGCCACCGCCATCACCGCCATCGACAGGCCGATGCCGTACATCCGGGAATCCGCACTGTCGTCGAGTTTCTCGATCGACCGGCCGAGCCGGAACAGCCCGAACAGCAGCATCAGCAGCGCCACCGGGGCGAGCAGCCCGTTCTCGGTGGTCGACAGCACGTAGTAGTTGTGCGCGTCGTAATGCGCATAGTCGGGCACGTAGGTGCCGATGTTGCGCTCGAAGTGATTCAGCCCGATGCCCCAGGGGTTGCGCGCGATCAGCTGCGCAGCTCCGCCCCAGATGATGAACCGGCTTTCGGTGCTGGTGTCGAGCTCCTTGTTCAGCGGCGCGGCGACCACGCCGGGCATCGAGTCGTCGGTCTGCACGGTCATGTCGATGCGGGCGATGGCCGAATCCGGCAGCCAGACGTGGTAGTTGACGAGAGCGATGGCGATGATCAGCGCCAGCACCACGTTGCGGCGGAAGGTCAGGATCAGCGCCAGCGCGGCCAGGATGAAGTAGGACTGGCGCGAATAGGTGAAGAAGTCGACGAACACGCCAAGCGCGAGGATGCCCAGGGCGCCCCAGCGCACCATGCGGCTCTTGCGGTCGTAGAACGCCGCGGCCCCGACGAGGACGAGGTAGATGCAATAGAACGCCGACGAACGGTTGGAGTCGGCCGAGTTCCAGCTGAACGGGGCCGCGACCCGGCGGGTCTCGTTGTAGTGCGTGATGCCGTAGTCGAGCGCCTGGCGCAGTCCGAGGTAGATGTCGAAGAACGTGGTGAACAGGATGAAAAGGAACAGCAGCCGGATGGTGCGGGTGTCCTGGATGGCGTAATAGGCGAGGAAGAACAGCAGCATGTACTGGATGGTGTTCTTCAGCACCTGCAGGTCCGCGAACGTGGTCGACGCGTCGTACACCTGGCCGATCAGGAAGCCCCAGGTCAGCACCAGGAAGAAGAAGATGAACGTGCCCTTGAGCGGAATCGGGGTGCGGACCTTGGTCTTGCTGACGAGGATGGCCAGCAGCATGAAGATCGACAGCAGGTTGGTGACGTTCAGCCCGGTCACCGAGAAGTCGGGGAAATGACCCTGGTTCGGGATGTAGAAGATGGCGGCGAGCAACAGCAGCTTGAGCAGTCGCGGTGTGGTCTGCGTCGCGGTCTGGCCGAGAGTCTTCATGGTGGGGCGAGGATAGTGCGTCAGGCCGCGACAAGGCCAGCGGGTTGCGGTCGCGCGGCAACGGGCGGCGCCGGCGGCGTGTCGTCGAGGAAGCGCTGGGCCCACATCTCGTAGGTCAGGATCAGCCACAGCAGTTCGCTGCAGTCGCGGGTTCCGGCGAGGTGGCTGTCCATGCAGGCGTGCACCCCGGCAAGATCGAACACGCCGCGCTCGGCGAAACGGCGCGAGGCGATGGTGTCGCGCATCAACTCGCGCAGATCGTTGCGCAGCCAGTGGGCGATGGGGATGGCGAAGCCCTGCTTGGGCTTGCTGAGCACCTCCGCGGGCAGCAGTTCGGCGGCGACCCGCCGGAGCAGCACCTTGCCGATGCCGCCCTGGCGCTTGAGCGGCAGCGGCAGCCGGCCGACGAATTCGATCAGCTGATGGTCGAGCAGGGGCGCCCGGGCCTCGAGCGAATTGGCCATGGTCATGCGGTCGACCTTGACCAGGATGTCGTCGCTCAGGTAGGTCGCCATGTCGCCGGCGAGGATCCGGTCCAGCGGATCGTCGATGGCCGGATCGACGAAATGCCGGCGGATGCTGGCGTAGGGATCGGCGCGGCGGAATTCGGGGGCGAGGATGCCGTCGAGGTCGCCCGCCGTCGCCAGCGCCACGCCGGAGAGATAGTCGTCCGGGGTGCGCTGCGACAGCCGGTCGGCGATCCGTCCGAGCCGGGAGCGATAGCCCCGCGGTGCGAACCAGGCTCCCGCGCGCAGCAGCGGCGCCGCGAGGCCGAGCGTGGCGCCGCGCAGCGCCAGCAGCTGCTGGTACTTGCCGTAGCGCTCGTACCCCGCGAACAGCTCGTCGCCGCCGTCCCCGGACAGGACCATCTTCACCTGGCTTGCGGCAAGGCGCGACACGAGGTGGGTCGGCACGGCGGACGAGTCGCCGAACGGCTCGTCGAAGTACCAGACCAGGTCCTTGAGGGTGGATACCGCGTCGGCTTCGACGACCAGTTCGGTGTGCTCGGCGCCGATGTGGCGCGCGACGGCGCGGGCGGCGGGCAGTTCGTTGAAGCGCTCCTCGCGGAATCCGATCGAGAACGTCCGGACCGGCTGGGTGAGGTTGCGTGCCATCAGCGCGGCGACGACGCTGGAATCGAGGCCGCCGCTGAGGAAGGCGCCGAAGGGCACGTCGCTGACGAGCCGCACCCGCACCGCCTCGTCGAGCTGCTTCATCAGCTGGCGCTGCAAGGTCGCCTCGTCGTCGGTCCACTTCGGTCCGAACACCGGCTGCCAGTAGCAGCGCAATGCGATGCCACCCGGCTGGGCCACCAGGATGTGCGCCGGCGGCAGCTTGTGCACTCCGGTGTAGATGGTCGCCGGCGCCGGGACGTAGCCCAGGGCGAAGTAGTCGTGCGTGGCCTGCGGCGACACCTTGGCCTCGAATCCGGGGACGACGCCCAGGCACTTGAGCTCGGATCCGAAGGCGATGGTGCCGTCGGGCAGCGCCGTGTAGTAGAGCGGCTTCTTGCCCAGCCGGTCGCGTCCCAGGACGAGCTTCTGCCGCGCCAGATCGAGGATGGCGATGCCGAACATGCCGCGCAGCCGGGAGAACACCTCCTCGCCCCACTGCTCGTAGCCGTGGACGATGCACTCGGTGTCGGTGCGGGTGTAGAAGCGGTGTCCGGCATCCTCGAGTTCGCGGCGCAGCTCGGCGAAGTTGTAGATCTCGCCGTTGAAGACGATCCACACCGTGCGATCCTCGTTGTGGATCGGCTGGTGGCCGGTCGACACGTCGATGATGCTCAGCCGACGCATGCCGATGTGGCCGATGGCATGGCGCATCACGCCGACGTCGTCGGGTCCGCGATGCACGATGCGCTGGCACATCGCGTCGATCACCGCGGGGTCGACGTCGAGCCGGCCGTTGCGGGCGTAGAGTCCGGCGATTCCGCACATGGCTGTCTGCTCCGGATGGGTCAGGCGGCGACGGCTGCCGCGTCGGCACGAGTCGGCGCCGCGTCCGCGTGGTCCACCAGCGGATCGACGTACTCGCGATGCCAGAGTTCCAGCATCGCCAGCATGTGGATGTCGGCGGCGTGGTCCCACAGGCCGCGGCGGTGGCGGTCGATCAGCTGGCGGACGAACTCGGGGTCGACATAGCCGCGCGCCGCCGCGCGATCGGACAGCACGAGGTCGGTCACCAGATCGGCGTAGGCGCCGCCGCGCTGCAGCCAGACGCTCACCGGCAGGCCGAATCCCTGCTTCTTCTTCCGGCGGATGGCCTCGGGCAGGATGTCGTCCATCGCCAGCTTGAACAGATGGCGCTTGTTCAGCCGGCGTACCTTGTCGCTCGCCGGCAGGTGGCCGGTGAAGTCGACCAGCCGCCGGTCCAGGTACGGGAACGCCACCTCGACCCCGCTGGTCTTGGCCGCCCGCGTCACCTTGACCAGATCGTTGTCGGCGATGGTCATCTTCATGTCGAGGTACATCAGCCGGTGCAGTTCGGCGCCGGCTTGAGCCTGGGCGTAGATGCGTCGCTGCACGTCGAGCGCGTCGTCGCGTTGCACCGCGCCGCGCAGCGCCGGGCCGAGCAGCGCGTCGAAGTGCTTGGAGGCGAAGGCATCGTCGCTGTAGAAGCGGTCGGGGTTGGGCAGGCTGGCGCGATGGACGAAGTTGCGCACGCGGTTGCCCAGGCGCGACTCGAAACCGCCGAGCAGGTGCGCGATGCCCCGGGCCAGCGCCCGCAGCGGCGCCGGTGCGCGGTGGAAGCGGCTGAAGATCTGGTCCTTGCGGTAGCGCTCGTTGCCGCCGAAGATCTCGTCGCCGCCGTCGCCTGCGACGAGCAGCGACACGCCGCTGCGCGCGGCGAGGTCGGTGCAGTGCAGGCTGGGGATGGCCGAGGCGTTGCCGAACGGCTCGTCGTAGGCCGCGACCAGCCGGGGCAGCGCGGCGACGGCGTCGGCTTCGCCGACGCGCGACTCGTGCGGCTGCAGCCCGAAATGCGTGCTGGCGATGCGCGAATACGGCAGCTCGTCGTAGCCGTCCTCGAGGAAGCCGATCGAGAAGCTGTGCACCGGCGCGTCGTGCGCGCGCGCCAGGATGCCGGAGATGCTGGAGCTGTCGGTGCCGCCGCTGAGGAAGGTTCCCCAGCCGCGGGCGTCGGCGCAGCGGTAGTCGCGCACCGTGTCGACGATGGTCTGGCGCAGCGTCTGCGCACGCTGCGCTTCGGGGGCGGCGTCGTCCTCGGGATAGGTCAGGTCCCAGTAGGGCTGCACGCGCAGGCCCGACTCGGACCAGTCGAGGCAGGAGCCGGCCGGCAGCTTGCCGACGCCCTCGATCGCGCTCAGCGGCGCCGGGACGTAGCTGAAGTTCAGGAACTGGTAGACCGCCTGCGGCGAAACCCGTGGCGCCACCAGGCCGCTCCGCAGCAGCAGCCGCAGGTCGCTCGCCAGCAGTAGGCCGTCACCGACGCGGGCGTGGAACACCGGGCAGGTGCGCATGGTGTCGGTGCAGGCGACGACGTGGCGCCCGCCGTCCTCCCACAGCACGTAGCAGTAGCGGCCGTGGAGGGTTTCGTGCGCGAAGCGGCGCTCGCAGGCCCAGGCTGCCACCACCGCATCGCGCGGGTCGGCCGCGGCGCTGCGCGCGCCGCCTTGATGCGGTTCCAGCGCCAGGCCGAGTCCGCCGGCGGCCCCATCGCCAAGGACGCGGGTGGCGCCGCGCAGCCACACCCGGACGTTCGCTGCGGGCGCGGCCTCGCGGACCGGCGCGTCCTGCGCCAGCGGCGGCCAGAGCGCGGCGTCGGACATGTCGGCCATGCCCGCGGCCAGGTGCTGCGGCCCGATCAGAACGAGGAAATCACCGAGGAGTCCGGACATGGGGTTCGAGCAGGGAGGGTTGGGTGCCATTCTGGCGCATGCGCAGCGCCGCGGCTTCGCGGTAGAGATCGGAAAAGGCGGCGACCATCGCGGGGATGCTGAATTCGGCATGGGCCTTGTCGCGTGCCGCGCGTCCGAGCGCGTCGCGCAGTGCCGGGTCGCTGCACAGCCGGGCGATGGAAGCCGCGAGGGTCGTGACATCGCCGGTGTCGAACAGCAGCCCGGTGCGCTCGTGGTCGACCAGTTCGACGTTGCCGCCGACGCGCGTGGCGACCACCGGCCGGCCGGTCATCATGCTTTCGAGCACGACGTTGGACAGACCCTCGGAGCGCGACGGCAGCACCACCATGTCGGCGGCGGCGATCAGCGCCGGTACGTCGTCGCGCTGGCCGAGGAAATGCACCGGCAGCGCCGGCCCCTCGGCGACGAGGGATTCGAGTTCGGTGCGCAGCGGGCCGTCGCCGGCGATGGCGAGATGCGGCGCCTGCGGCGCCAGTTGCTGCATGGCGCGAATCAGTGTCGCCACGTCCTTCTGCTCGACCAGGCGCCCGACGAACAGCGCCAGCGGCGCGTCGGCGGCGACGCCGAGTTCGGCGCGGACCGCAGCCGCGTCCGCCATCGTCGCGCGGGGGGCGGCAACGCCGTTGTAGATGACGTGGACCAGGCTGTCGGGCAGCCGCATGTGCCGATGGGCGCTGGCCGCGCCGGCACGGGTGTTGGCGACGACCCGCCACGACCGACGCATCACCCACGCCTTGATCGCGCGGTGCAGCGGGCGTTCCCAATCGTAGGTGTTGCGGATCGAGGTGAGCAGCACCGGACGGCGCGCCGACGGCAGTAGCGCATGGACGACGGCGCCCCACAGTTCTCCGGTCAGCGCGAAGCAATGCATCACGTCGTAGTCGCCTTGGGACACCTCGGTGCGCAGCCGGCGGACGAACCCGGCGTCGATGCGGGCGCGCTTGTCGATGCGTACGACATCGATTCCGGCCTCATCGAGCTGGTCGACGAAGAACGACTCGTTGCGGAAGTACAGCACTGTGGGCTCGAACACCGCGCGGTCGAGCCCGAGCACCATGTGGACGATCTGGCGCTGGGTGCCGCCGACCTCCATTTCGTCGGTGACGATCAGGACGCGGATCTTGCGGAACGGTGCTGCGGTCATGTCGGGTTCAGGCAAATGCGGCGCGCAGCTTCGCGGCCTCGATGGCGACGTCGAATTCGGCCTCGATCTTGCGGCGTGCCTCCATCGTGCGCGCCTGGACGGCGGCCGGGTCGGCGAGCTGCTGCTCGATGCAGCGCGCGAGGTCGGCCGCGTCGCCGGCTTCGGCAAGCAGGCCGCAAACGCCGTCGGTGACCAGTTCCGGGATGCCTGACACGCGGGTCGACACCACCGGGGTGCCGCAGGCCATGGCTTCCATCAAGGCGACCGGAATGCCGTCGCGGTCGCCCTGCGGCGTGACCACGCTGGGCAGGACGAACAGTGCCGCGGCGCGCAGCAGATCGCGCACTTCCTCCTGCTTGCGTGCACCCAGCAGCTCAACCCGCCCGTCGAGGCCGCGGTCGGCGATCTGCCGCGACAGCGCGTCGCGCAGCGGACCCTCGCCGACGATGCGACAGGTGAAATCGATGCCGCGCGCGGCGAGCAGGGCGCAGGCGTCGACCAGGTGGGCGAAGCCCTTGATCGCGTCGAGGCGACCGACGGCCAGGATCAGTCCGGATTGCCGGTCCTCCGGCTGGAAGGCATAGCCGGCGGGCGACACGCCGCAGTGGATGATGCGCATGCGGCCGAGCAGCGCGGACGGCAGTCGCTCGGCTAGGTAGGCCCGGTTGAAGCGGGAGACGGTCACGCTGAAGGCGGCCTGGTCGAGCTTGCGCGCCAGCAGATGATCCTCGAGGAAGATGTCGTGGGCATGCGCGGTGAAGCTGAACGGGACGCCGAGCCGCCCCGAGGCGATCATCGCGGCGGTCGACGGATAGGTGGCCCAGTGGGCGTGCAGATGGTTCGGCGCCAGCCGCCGCACCTCGGCCAGCAGCGCCAGCGTGCGCCACCAGGTGACCAGGGACTTGGCCAGGGTGCGCGGGCGGCGCCAGAAGCCGCGCACGAGCATGCCGAGTTCGCCCGCCGAGCGCAGCGGATGGCGTGCGACCTCGCCGATGCCGCGCCGCAAAGCGGTTGGCGCCGGAGCCGGGTGGATCGCCCGGTCGAGCAGCGCGGCCGCGTCCGACTGCACCAGCGTTTCGCTCGGATGCTTGAGCGAGACGATGCGCACGTCGACGCCCAGCTTGAGCAGTTCGGCGATCTCGCGGACGATGAAGGTCTCCGACCAGCACGGAAACAGCGAGACGAAGTAGACGACGCGCATCGCAGGCTCCGGCTCGGTCAGGGGCGCGGTCCGCCAGCGGCGGCCTCGGGGCCGGCACGCCAGAGATGCGCGTTGCGGTTGGTGGCGAACTCGAACAGCCCCAGCAGCGCGAAGGCGTTGAGCGCGACGAACGTCGCCGGCAGGCGCACTGCGGTCCAGCGGGCGCTTGCCGGGAGCAGCGTTCCGGCAAGGGCGAGCGCGTAGAAGGCGAGCTGTGCCGCCAGCAGCACCGCATAGGCCGGCGCGCGCGGCGCCAGCAGCCCATTGGCCACCAGCGCGCCGAGCATTGCCCAGGGGGCGAGCAGCCGCAGCACCTTGTGCGAGACGAACTGCAGCGCGATCGGGTTGCGCCACGGCAGCAGCAGTTGCGGATACAGCACCAGCAGCTGGAAGTTGCCCGCCAGGGTGCGCACCTTGCGGCGGCGCTCGCGGGCGGCGTCGACCGACGGCGTGTCGTAGGCGCGTGCGCGGCCGTCGAACACCACGCGCCGGCTCTGCAGTACCGCCTGCATCGGGATGGCCACGTCGTCCAGGATGGTGTTGGGCGCGATCGGGCGGAAGCAGCTGCGGCGCAGGGCGTACAGCGCGCCGCTGACTCCGGGGGAGGAATGGATCGCGGCCTGGCTGCGGCGGATGAACGTTTCGTAGCGCCAGTACGCGCCGACGCCGCTGGCAAAGCCGCTGGCATCGGTGGCTTCGAACACCAGTTCGCCGCCCACGGCGCCGACCGCGGGATCGGCCAGGTTCGATACGAGATGGCGCACGGCCTCCGGATTGAGCCGCTGGCGGGCGTCGGTCAGCACCAGCACCTCTTCGTCGCAGTCCGCGATGGCGTCGTTCAGGCAGGCGGCCTTGCCGCGCGGCGCGGCGAACGCGAGCAGCGTGACCCGCGCCGGGTCGAATTCGCGGACGACGGCCTCGGTCGCGTCGGTCGAGCCGTCGGAGGCGACGACCACGCGCAGCAGCGGTGCCGGGTAGTCCTGCGCCAGGCAGGTCTCGATCTTGGCACGGATGCGTTCGGCCTCGTTGCGGGCGACGACGATCACCGCGACTCGGGGCCGGAAGTCCGGCGACGCTGCAACGCGGCGCGGCGCCAGCCGCGCCCACAGCCCGATCAGCGCCGGATAGCCGAAATAGGTGTAGGCGAGCAGCCCGACGCAGCTCCAGAACAGCGCCTCGGCCATGATCAACGCCCGGCCAGCCGCAGCAAGCCGCGGCGCATGCGCTCGTAGTTGGCGTTGCCCAGCAGCCGCTTGCCCGAGGCCAGCGCGGCGTAGCGCAGGCGCTGCTGCAGCATTTCGCTGCCGTCCTGTCGGACCCATCGGGCGAACTGTGCCGGGGCCGTGTCGGCGAGGATGGCGAGGCGCGGAATGTCGCGGGCCGCGCCGTGGTTGTGCCACAGCCCGACGCGCGACGAGCACACAGCCCGGTATCCCAGGCGCACCGCGGTGCGGTCGAAGCTTGCCGGCATGCGCCCGCCCGGCGGTGCGAACAGATCCACGCGAATGCCGAGCCGGTCTTCGAGGAGGGCCTTGGAGCGTTGCAGTTCCTGCTCGACCTCGAACGGCGTGAGGTCGTCGAGGTAGCGGTGATGATGGCCGTGCGACTGGATCGACATGCCCGCTGCCGCCATGTCGCGCAGCGCCTCCCAGCTGAGATGGCCCGGCGTGCCGATGGTCGCGGTGTTGACGAAGAAGTCGCCGCTGCCGCCCGCGTCGAGCAGTGCCTGCGCCGCCCAGGCATTGCTCTCATGCCCGTCGTCGAAGGTGAATGCCACGGCAGCCCGGTCGGGTTGCGGGAGCAGCGACGCGACGCTCGCCGGCCGCAGACCGGCCGCGGCGATGTCTCCCAACTGATGCAGGAACTGCGCGCGGCTCACGGCATAGCGGGGATCGGCAAGGCCGTGCTCGCCCGCCGCGACGACCGCGTGGTACATCAGGACGGTCGTCGATTGGGCTGCGCGCATGGTTGCAGTCGTCGCCTGGATTGCATTGCAGCATCCTAGGGGCAGGCGTGGCGGCTGTGTCTCCTTGATCTCAGGGGGTGTGGTCCGGGCGTGCGCGCCCCGGGAGTCGGAATCGCGCCGGCGAGTGTGCGAAATTCCCGCTTTCCGGCGACTGCGGCGGCCGCTCGAGGCGGCTGCCGCCGGTCGCGGTCAGCGGATCAGGCGGGCGAGCCGGGTCCGGACGAGTTCGCGCAGCGGCCGGTCGATGGCGAGGACCAGCACGCCATAGATCGCGACGCCGGCCACGATGTCCACGACGATGCGCAGTGCCAGATCCGGCAGCGCGATCTGCCGGACCGCGACGAACATCAGCGCCGACACCGCCGCGAATTTCGCCAGGTCGCCCCACGGCATGCGGACCCGCACGGTGCGCCGCCCGAAGTAGGCGGTCGACGCCGAGTAGAGCAGGTAGCTCGCCAGCGTCGCGAAGGCCGCGCCCTCGATGCCGTACGGCCGCGTGAGCAGCAGGGTCAGCACGATGTTGAGCGCGGCCGACCCCAGCACCGAATACATGACCACCTTGGTGAGCTTGTTGATGTAGATGCCCGCGCTGAAGATGGGCGTGCCGCCGGCGATCAGCATTCCGGCGACGATGAACACGATCAGCGATGTGCTCACCTCGTACTTGGCCGAAGCCAGCAGCCGCAGCAGGTCGGGTCCGATCGCGGCCATGCCGGCGAGGATGGGCAGCGCCAGCAGCAGGTAGTAGCGCAACGCCTGCCGCAGGAACTCGACCGTGCGGTCATGCCCCTCCCGTTCCCATTGCCGCAGGTACATCGGCACGACCGCCTGACCGAACGCCGTGGTGACCACGCCCTGGAGATACTCGGAAAAGTTGTACGCCGCGGAATACGAACCCAGCGGGCCGGGGCCGAGCTGGTAGTTGATGATGTAGCGTCCGCCCATCGCGAGCAGCAGGTACGACAGCTCGCTGGCCAGCAGCGGCAGGCCGAAGGTCAGCATCGCGACGAACAGCGGCTTCGACACGTGGTGGATGTCGAACAGCTGCTGGCGGGCGTAGTAGATGACGATGAATGCCAGCGCCAGCGCTTCGGCGACGATGGTGCCGAGGAAGAAGCCGCGCAGGCTGCGGGCGACGAAGAACAGCACCAGCAGCACCAGCCCGAGGCCGATGTACTTGCGCACCGTGGTGAACAGGCTGTACAGGCCGCTCCTCTGTTCGGCGTTGAGCAGGTTGAGCATGGCGCTGTCGACCACGCGGATCAGGATCAGCGGCGAGGCGAGGGCGATGAGGTACTGCGCGCCGGTGTGGCTCCACCAGGCGTCGGGCAGCGCCAGGAAGATGATCGCGCTCAGCAGCGTGATCACGGCGCCGACGCCGACCATGCTGAACAGCACGGTGGAGAAGAACTCGACCCGGGATCCGGCGCGCGAGCCGGCTTCCATCTCGGCGTAGAAACGCACGATCGACTTCTGCAGTCCGAGCTTGCCGACGCCGACCAGGAAGCCCAGTGTGACGTTGACCAGTCCGAGCACGCCATACTCGGAGACCGAGAACATCCGGGTGAAGATCGGAAACGAGATGACGCTGGCGAGCGTGATCAGCAGGGTGCCGATCGAGTAGTTCGACGTGTGCCGCAGCAGCCGCATCAGCATGCCGCCCCCGGCGATCGGCCGGGGCAGGCTTTCAGTTTCGGTTGGCATCGGCGGAGCGGGAAAGTCCGGCGGGTCGGCGTGGGGATGTGGCGCGCGCGCCGTACAGCGCAAGCAGGCGGTCGGCGATGATATCGGTGCCGTAGCCGCGGGTGACGGCGTCGCGCCCTCGCAGACCCATGGCGTGGCGCCGCGTCGCATCGTCGATCAGCGCCTGCAGCGCCTGCGCGAGCGCGGCTGGATCGTCGGGCGGCACGAGCAGCCCGGTGACACCGTGCTCGACCACATCCTCATGGCCGCTCACCCGGGTCGCGACCACGGCGAGACCGGAGGCCATCGCCTCGAGCACCGCGTTGGGCAGGCCTTCCTGGTGCGACGCCTGGACGTACAGTCCGGCGCCGGCGAGCAGCGCCGGAACGTCGTCGACCTTGCCGGGGAATTCGACGCTTGCGGCGACGCCCAGCTCGGCGGCGAGCGCGACCATGCGGGCCCGCTCCGGGCCGTCGCCGGCCAGCACCAGCCGCAACGCGTCGGGTCGGCGCACCTGGGCCCAGGCGCGCAGCAGCACGTCCAGCCCCTTGACCGGCACGTGACGACCGACGAAGGCGACGCGCCGGAGCAGCGCCTCCGGCTCGCGCGGGCAGTCGAAGCGGCGGCAGTCGACGGCGTTCGGAATCAGGTGCATCTTGGTCGCCGCGTAACCGACCTGCAGCATGGCCTTGCGGGTGTGCGCGCTGATGCACTGGAACGCGTCGATCTGCCGGGCGCCGGCGTTGAGCAGGCGGTGGATCGGCCGGTGGAGCAGCGCCGGGTCGAGGATGCCGCCCTTGAACTCGTCCGCGCCCGACACCTTGGCCACCATGGTCGGACGCACCCAGCGCTGCAGCCAGCCGGCCGCGCCGGCGAGATTGCGCACCATGTGGATGTGGATGGCGTCGAACTCGCCGTGATGCCGCAGCAGATAGGCGGCGAAGCGCAGGTCGAGCAGGATCGCGCCGAGCACCCGGACGCGCGGGTAGCGCAGCCGCCGCACCGCGATGCCGTCGACGGTCTCGACGGTGCGCTGGTCGGCGTCGAGGCGGGGTGCGACGATGCGGACTTCGTGGCCGCGCTGCGCCAGGACCCGGCTCATCAGCCGCGCCTGCATTTCGGCGCCGCCGGTGGCGGGATAGTGGCCGTCGACGACCATCAGGATGCGCAGCGGCGGGTCGTCGCTCGGCGGCGCGGTGCCGGCCGGTGCGTCGGATCGGGCAGACGGGCTCATCGGGACAAGCGGGACATCGCGGTCGGAGTCATCGGTATTTGAACCCGGCGTAGAACGCCAGGCCGAGGTATTCATGCAGTGCCATGGCCGTCTTTTCCAGCGCGCCAAGCTGCGGCGTCAGGCGCTCGAACAGCGGCAGGTGGACGTTGTCGAAGTCGACCGGCCAGGCGCAGACGGTCTGGCCGCGGTGGCGGAAGGCCAGCAGGGCTCGCGGCATGTGGTCGGCCGAGGTCAGCAGGTAGCGCGGGGCAGGTGCACGATTTGCCGGCAAGCTGCGGGTGTCGACCGCGCTCGCGTCGGTGGTGCGGGATTCGCGGTCGAGCACGATGCGCGCAGCGGGAATTCCCATCTGCTGCGCCAGCGCGCCCATCACGTCGGCCTCGCGGTAGCGCGCGCCGGTTCCGCCGGAGATCAGCAGCACGCTGCCGGGTGTCGCGCGCGCCAGCGCCACGGCCGCGATCAGTCGCCGCAGGCTCTGTGCCCGCAGCGCGTTGAAATCCGTCGGGTCCGCTGGCTGGCGCAGGATGCCGCCGGCCAGCACGATGATCACGCTCCCAGGCGGCGGCGGGCCGCAGCGCGCATCGCGTCGTGCCCGGTTCTGCAGCGAGTCGAACAGCGCGTCGGCGGTCAGCGGCAGCGAGGCCGCCAGGTAGAGCGCGCAGAGCGCGGCGATCGCCACGCGCAGTCGTCGTGTCCCCGGCGTGCGCAGCGCCACCACCAGCAGACCGAGCAGGCACCACGCGATCAGCGCGACGGGAGACAGCAGTGATTCGAGCCAGAGGCGAAGTCCGAACAAGGTGGTGGCGGGTCTGGTGGGGGATCGAGCGGCACGCCCTCGCGGAGGCCCGCAGGCGACCGGGGTGCGGGCTTGGCGCGGAATCGGTCATCGTCCGGCCGAGTCGGTGGTTGGTGCCGACGCGGACATGGTCAGCGTCGGTGGCCTGGCAGCCCGGGGGGCGGCGACCACGCCGCGTTCGCCGAGCACGTCCGAGCAGATCCAGTCGACGAATGCGGTCTGGGCATTGACCGACGTCATGATATGGTCGATGGACGCAAGAAAACCCGTCCGCGGCGCAACGCCGGAATTGCGCGCAAAGCCGAACGCCTCGGCGATCTGCTCCGCATGGTTGACGTTGCTGAAGTCGGCGCCCGAATGGAGCACCGACACGTGCACGCCCCGGCCGACCAGTTCGCCCAGACCACGCGCCAGGTCGGGCAGCGACGGCCTGTCGTCGCCCTGTGGTTCGATGTCGACCGCGGCGCCGGCACGCCACCGCTGCGGCAAGGCACGCAACGCCCCGAAGGCGCGTCGCAGGTAGAGCATGACGGCGCCGGGTGCCAGACCGTGCCGGCGCAGCCGCAGTGCGAGGTAGCGCAACCGGCTGCGCCGGGTCTGCAGATCGAATGCGTCATACAGGATGATGTGCCGCACGCGGGCATCGGCCTGTGCGGCCCAGTAGCTGGGCAGCGCGCCGGAGCAGAAGCCGAGCAGCGCGAAGGTCGAGACGCCCGCCTGCCGCTGCAGCGCGTCCATCGCCGCCTGCAGGTCGGCGATGACCTGCTGGCGGTAGTCGAGGCGACCGTCTGGCCGGCCGCTGTCGCCCATGCCGTGCAGGTCGAAACGGATCGTCGACACGCCCTGAGCTGCCAGCCGGCGGGCCAGCTTGACGTTGATGCGGTGCGGGCCGGTGCGCGAGACCACGCCGGCGTTGAACAGGATCATGCCGAGAT
>JAKAIB010000047.1 GCA_021814605.1 Pseudomonadota bacterium
GCCTGAGGCATTGGAGACGTGACCGAGAGGCCGAAGGTGCTCCCCTGCTAAGGGAGTATGTGCCAAAAGCGCATCGAGGGTTCGAATCCCTCCGTCTCCGCCAAAAATAAGTCCCAAGTCATTGATTTGACTTGGGATTTTCTTTTTCTGGTGGCGCGATCTGATTTCAGATCGGAATCATCGGCTCAGCCGCCGAATCGCATTGGCACACGTCGCCATCGGCGCCAACACAGATCCGGTCGACGAATCCGCTTGAGCGCGTGAGTGCCGAGATCAAGCGCCGGACCACCGCTCACGGCTACTCGGGGATGCGCGGCCACGCACGACAAGTGGGCCTCATGCCGTCGATCGCGATTTCAGCAGGACGCAACGCCCGCCGACGAAGTGGTGAACCGCCGGTAGCCGAGAAATACCCGCGCGAGACACCCGATCAGCTCTACGCCAGCGAACGGCTGCTGCCCTGACCGGCCGCGGCGGTCGACGCCGCCGCGCGCTGGCGTTGGCGCTGTCGCGCGGCGCGCCACGCGAACACCAGCCGCAGTCCGAGCAGCAGCGCCAGGATCAGCGCGTACACCGTCGGCACGGCCGTGTTGTTCTTCGCCAGCTTGCCCCACCAGAAGTGGAACACCGCGACGGCGGCGACGACGTACACCACGCGATGCAGCCGCTGCCAGCGCTGCGCCCCGAGTCGGCGGATCATGCCGTTGGTCGAGGTCAGCGCCAACGGCGTCATCAGCAGCAGCGCGGACATGCCGGCCAGGACGAAGGGATGCTTGGCGATGTCGCGCAGCGCCGGATCGAGCCCGAAGCCGTTGAGCAGGCCGAACCAGGCGGTGAAGTGCAGCGCACCGTAGAAGTACGCGAACAGCCCGAGCATGCGGCGCAGCCGTGCCAGTTCCGCCCAGCCGGTCAGCTTGCGCAGGGGCGTGACCGCCAGGGTCAGCAGCAGCAGGCGCAGGGTCCACAGGCCGGTCGTCCAGAGTACCGTCTGCTCGGGGTTCGGGCCGAGATCGCCGCTCCAGCCCCGCCGGAACAGCAGCGCGAACGGCAGCAGGCACAGCGCGAACACCAGCGGCTTGGCCACCCGGCTGCGCAGCATCCGGCGGGCGACCGGGATCGGAGCCGGCGTCACGGTCAGAAGTCCTCGGTCAGGTTCATTCCGCGGTACAGGCTCGCCACCTGCGCGCCGTAGCCATTGAACATCTGCGTCTTCACCCGCGACGCGAACAGCCCGCCGAAGGCGCCGCCCTGCCCGATCGGCCGCTCGGTGGCCTGGCTCCAGTTCTGCGGGCTGACGTGCGGATTGACGTTGGAATAGAAGCCGTACCACCGCGGCACGGCCTGCATCCACGACGTGACCGGCTGCTTCTCGACCAGCCGGATGCGCACGATCGACTTGCCGCCCTTGAAACCGTACTTCCACGGGATCACCATGCGCAGCGGCGCGCCATCCTGGTTGGGCAGCACGCGGCCGTACAGTCCGAAGGTCAGCAGCGTCAGCGGATGCATCGCCTCGTCGATGCGCAGGCCTTCGCGATACGGCCATTGCAGCACGGGATCGTTCTGTCCCGGCATCTCGGCCGGATCGAGCAGGGTGATGTACTCGACATACTTGGCGTTGCCCGTCGGCTGGACCGCGTCGAGCAGGTGCGACAGGGGATACCCGATCCACGGCACCACCATCGACCAGGCTTCGACGCAGCGGTGGCGATAGATCCGCTCCTCCATCGGCGCAAGCTTGAGCAGATCGTCGATGCCGAAGGTGCGCGGCTTGTGCACCTCGCCCTCGACCACCACCGTCCATGGCCGGGTGCGCAGGCTGCCGGCGTAGCGGGCCGGGTCGCTCTTGCTGGTGCCGAACTCGTAGAAGTTGTTGTAGGTGGTGATGTCGTCGTACGGCGTGGGCTTCTGCGCGGTCGAGAACGTGGCGTTGCGCACCGCGGGCAGCGCCGCGAGCGACGCATCGGCAGCTGCGCCGCCGGCCAGTGCATGGGCGCGGCGCGCCGCCAGAGCCGCGACCGTGGCCGCTGCGCCCACGCCCGCCGCGGCAAGGAACCGGCGGCGATCGCGGTACACGCGCTCGGGCGTGATGTCCGACGGGACCGGATGCTCGAAACCCTGTTCTGCGCGCTTGTTCATGATGCCGCTCCGCAAGATCGACCAATTGGATCGCCCGCGGCGAACTCGGTCTCTGGCGCGGCGGTCGCCGCCATCAGGGAACGCGAGGTGCCGACGAACGAGCAACTCCGTGGGATATACATTTATCGTGCCCTCGCGACGTGCCTAATCGGTGTGCGAGCGCGATTTCGCCATCAGCCAGTGGTCGAACGCCCAGCGCCCAGGACCCCACAGCGCGGCTGCCAATGCCAGGATGCCCCAGATGACATGGAACAGAATGGCAGGTGCCTGCAGCGCGTAGTAATACGACAGCAGTGCCACGCCGTTGACCACGAACAATCCCAGCGCCGCAAAGCGGCCGAAAAGCCCCAGTGCGAGCAGCGGCGGCAGCAGCACTTCGCCGGCGGTTCCTGCCACCGCGGCCAGATGCGGCGGCAGCAGCGGCACGCGGAACTCGTTTTCGTACAGCCAGACGGTGCCGCTCCAGTCGCGCAGGCTCTGCAGTCCGGAAGCGAAGAACACATAGGCCACGTACAGGCGCGCGACAAGCAAGGCGGGATCGCGCAATGTGTCGAGCGCGCGCTCAACGCCCGACCAGAGGCGATGCGGTCGCGCGGCGTAGGCCGGCGCCCGGCGGGATACAGGAACGACAGGTGGGATCATCATGCTCTCCTTTTTGTGGTTGTGGCCCGAGCGTCGACAAGCGACACGCCTCCGAGCCAGCCGTGGGTGACGGCAGTCTGCAGCCAGGCTGCCACATCGAAATCAGCGGGCGCCGCGTCCATCGCCGCGGCCAGCGTCTTGCGCGCCGAGAGGGCGCGCAGCCAGCGCGCCTCTCCGGCGTCTACGCAGCGCTGCCCGACTGTCCAGCCGATGCACCACACCCAGACAGTCTGCGGTCCGCCGTTCAGCGCGGCGCGTAGTTCTGCAGCCTGCGGTTCGGCTGAAGCGTGGGCCTGCCAGAGCGCATGCGCTGGCCAGCGGAACGCGACCAGACGCGTTGCCGGCGCGAGATGCAGAATCAGCGCGGCGGGATCAGCATCGCGCAACAGATTCAGATGCGCAGCGCCAAATGCCGCAGGCGCGTCAAACTGCACCTCCCAGCGTGCCCAATCCAGTCGGGCGCAATCGGCCAGCCACGGCCAGTCGCGCAGCGTTGGTTCGGCGGCCAGGGTGGATGCGAATCCTTCGCCGGCCCAGGCCAGATCACCGCGTCGCGGCGGCCGGCGATGCCAGTGCCGCATGGCGACCGCGCCGAAAGCGTCGCTGCCGAGCATCGCTCGGACAGTCGGATAGGCGGCCGCGAGCGCTGTGTCCGCATGGGCCGCGGCGTTGGCACGGTAGGCGGCCAGCCCGGCCTTCACCTGTACTTCGCTCCGGCGCAGGCCCAATGCGCGCGGCAGCTTGTCCGGTGCCGTGGCCGCGAACAGCACCCGCAACAGCGCCTGCTGACGTCTGGCCTCGCGCGCCCATTCCGGTCCGAGAGGCACTGTGGCTTCGCCCTGCGGTTTCATGCGGCCTCCACGATCGACGTTGGCGCAGCGGCAGGGCGCGTGCAGCATGCGTCCAGTCGTTGCTGCGCGGAGGCGGCCTCGCCGAGCAGCACGGCAAGCGGTGGCAGATCGCTGTCCCATTCAATCAGCGTGGGCGCCGGGCCGAACCGGGCCAGCGCATGGGCGTAGGCATCCCACACCGCAGGGGAAACCGCGGTGGCATGGTCGTCGACAATCAACTCCGGTTGCTCGCTGTGGCCGGCGAGGTGGATTTCGCCGATGGCGGTTGCGGGCAACAGCTCGGCAAGGGCGTTGATCCAAGCGAGCACCGCATCCAACGGCTCTGGCGCGTGAAGATCCTGCCGAGCGGCGTTCTTGGCATTGACCATCAGGTTGTTGACGTCCAGCAGCAGACCGCAGCCGCTTTGCCGGCAAAGTGCGGTGAAGAATTCCGGCTCGGTAAAGTCGGCGTCGGCATAGTGGAGATAGCCGCTGAGGTTCTCGACCAGGATGGGTCGGCGCAACCGCTCCTGGACCTGCTGCACGTTCGCGCACAAGATCTCGAGTTGCGCGTGGGTGAAGGCCACGGGCAACAGATCGTTGGCGTGCGCGATGCCGCGCCGACCCCAGGACGCGCGCGCGAAGCTCGCGTGATCGGACACGCGGATCGGATCGATCCGTTCGACCAGTGCGGCGAGGCCATCGAGGTGATGGGGGTCGATCCCGCAGGCCGATCCCAGCCCCAGACCGACGCCGTGAAGGCTGACGGGGTAGTCGTGCCGCACGGCCTGCAGCACCGCGGCGCCAGCGTCGTGCGGATTGAAGAAGTTCTCCGAATGCACTTCGACGAAACCAACAGCCGGCAGTGCCGAGCGGAACGTGGCGTAGTGCGGCTGACGCAGGCCGATGCCAGCACGAGTGGTGGCGGGAGTTGACGGTGTCATGGGCAGGCCATTAGGCGAGGAGGTTCGACGACAGGCACGGGAGGGGATGCGGACGATCGCTGCGGTAAGCGTCCGCATCCCATGCCGATCACATGGCGAGCTTTGCCTTGGCCTGCATCTCGCTGAGGCCACCCATCCGGGCGCAGGTGCCTGCGGGAACCACCTTGAAGTCCGCCGGGCTGTCGCTGACGGTGCTCTGCCCCTTGCACGAATGCAGGGTGCCGATGCCGGCACAGTCGTTCTGTCCGGCCTTGGCGATGCCGAAGCATTTCTCCATACCTGCGGCATGGGCCGGAACGGCGGCGAGCATGCCCATGGCGAGCAGCGAGGCCGCGGTGGTCTGGATGAGTTGGCGCTTGTTCATGACAATTCTCCTGTTTAGAAGGGAAGGGGGTCGCGGCCTGTTGGTCGGACCGACATGCCCGGTTCTTCGCGTTATGGAAGAATTCCGAAGCTGGCGCTTAGTCGCCACCGGCGGTCCGGTCCTTACACAAGCCGCGCAGTTTTTTTCGAAGGGCGAATGTGAACCCCACCGACCATCCTTTATCGATCGACGATTTCGCCAAGGATCTGGACTCGCTACGTCCGACGCTGCTGCGTCTGGCGCAGTTGCAGTTGCGCAACGACGCCTGGGCCGAGGATGCCGTCTCGGAGACGCTGCTGGCAGCGCTGCAAGGCATGCGGGCATACTCGGGGGCGTCGCAGGTCAAGACCTGGGTGGTGGGAATCCTCAAGCACAAGGTGCTGGACCAGTTGCGGCGCCACGCTCGAGAGCTGGTGGTGGCGCCCAGCGGCGAGGATGACGACGGTGGCGACATTGACGACCTCGTCTTCCAACCGGACGGCCATTTCCGCACCATGCCCCAGGATTGGGGCGACCCGGCAGACCAGTTGCAGCGCCGCCAGTTCTTCGAAGTGCTCGAAGCCTGCATGGAGGTTCTGCCGGGCAAACTCGGCCGCGTCTTCCTGATGCGTGAGTGGCTAGGGCTGGAGACTGCGGCAATCTGTCAGGAAGTCGGTATCGCGCCGACCAATGTCTGGGTGATGCTGCACCGCGCGCGCATGCGGCTGCGCGAATGCCTCCAACTCAACTGGTTCGGGAATCTCGTCAAGTGAACTACCCATTTCGACGTACCTGCCGCGAGGTTGCCGCGCTGATCCTGGCGCGGGAGGATCGAGCGCTTGCCTTTCCGGAGCGGCTGGCTGTCCGTATCCACTTCCTCGTGTGTGAAGCCTGCCCGCGGTTCGATCGCCAAGTGCAGGCCATGCGGCACGCGATGCAGGCATGGAATGCGTATAGCGAACGCGACGACGATTCGGCTGGAGTCGGCCGCTGACTTCAGCGGGTCGAGCGGACAGTCGCAAGAGAACAAGGGCCACGCGTCGCCGCGCCCAGACAGGCCGTCAACCGGAGGCCGGCGCCCCAGACCCGTTTCCGGCCGAACCTGTCTCTTGAAACGGGGCATCTGGCCTTTCGACAGGGCGCGCGATCATTCGGGCCGCGTTGGCGCCTTGTCGAATATGCTCCTGATCAGGAGCGAAGACTCCCGCCGGCGGGGCGATGCATGCGACACGCTTCCGCCGATGCACGAGCGAGGAGAGACGGATGG
Organism: Pseudomonadota bacterium; assembly: GCA_021814605.1. GTDB lineage: Bacteria > Pseudomonadota > Gammaproteobacteria > Burkholderiales > Burkholderiaceae_C > Thiomonas. The sequence goes on from JAKAIB010000047.1 coordinate 6,166, forward strand.
AGTTCGACTATGTCGTCGTCGGCGGCGGATCCGCCGGGTGCGTGCTGGCGGGGCGTCTGAGCGAGGATCCGACGGTCCGCGTGGCGCTGCTCGAAGCCGGTCCGCCGGATGACAGCGTGCTCATCCATTGCCCCGGCGGGCTGGCGGCAATGGCGCAGTACGAGGGCATCTCCCAATTCCTGCATACGGTGCCGCAGCCGGGGCTCAACGGGCGTGCTGGGCTGCAGCCACGTGGGCGGACGCTGGGGGGATCGAGTTCGACCAATGCGATGATCTACCTCCGCGGGCATCCGCTGGACTACGACGCCTGGGCGGAGATGGGCAATCCCGGCTGGTCGTGGCAGGACGTGCTGCCGTGGTTCATTCGTGCCGAGGCCAACGAGCGCCTCGCCGCGCCATGGCACGGGCGCGACGGCTCGCTCAACGTGGCGGACCTGCGCGATCCCAACGTGTTCTCACGCCGCTTTGTCGAAGCCGGTGAGCAGGCCGGGCTGGCACGCAACGACGACTTCAACGGCGCGACGCAGGACGGCGTGGGCCTGTACCAGGTGACGCAGCGCGGGGGCGAGCGGTTCAGCGCGGCCAAGGCCTATCTCACACCGCACCGCGGTCGTCCCAACCTCGAGGTGTTCACCGGCGTGACGGCCGACCGCGTGGAGGTCGCGGACGGGCGCGTGGTGCGCCTGCATGCATGGCGCGGCTCGCGGCCGTTGCAACTGGGCGTGCGTCGCGAAGCCATCCTCAGCGCTGGTGCCTTCCAGTCGCCGGCGATCCTGCTGCGGTCGGGCATCGGCCCGGCGGCGCAGATGCGGTTGCTGGACATTCCGGTGGTGGTCGATCTGCCGGGCGTCGGACGCAACCTGCACGACCACCCGGACGTGGTGCTCGTGGCGGAGGCGCCAGGCGCGCGCGAGCTGTTCGGGCTCACGCCGGCCGGCATCTGGGACGTGGTGCGCGACATCCGGCAATGGCGCCGGCGGCGGCGCGGCCGGCTGACCACCAACTTTGCCGAGGCCGGCGGGTTCCTGCGCTCGGCGCCCGAACTGCCCCAGCCCGACGTGCAACTGCACTTCGTTGTGGCCAAACTGGTCGATCATGGTCGACGCCGCGTGCTCGGCCACGGCTTCTCGCTCCACGTCTGCGCCCTGCAGCCGCGCAGTCGGGGCGAGGTGCGGCTGCGCGATCGATCGCCGCACAGCGCGCCGCTGATCGATCCGCAGTTTCTGTCCGATCCGGACGACTTGCGGACCCTGGTGCGCGGCGTACGCCAGGCGCGGGAGATCCTCGCCCAGCCGGCGCTGGCCCGCCACGGTCGCGAATGGCCGCAATCGGCCGTCGCGCAGTCGGACGAGGCGCTGGAGCGATGGATCCGCGACCACGCCGACACCATCTACCACCCGGTCGGAACCTGCCGCATGGGCCAGGACGAACTGGCGGTGGTCGACGCCGACCTGCGCGTGCGCGGCCTGCAGGGGCTGCGCGTGGTCGACGCGTCGGTCATGCCGCGCATCGTCAGCGGCAACACCAACGCGCCGACCATCATGATCGCCGAGCGCGCCGCCAGCCTGATCCGCGGGGGCTGAGCCGGCTCGCGCGTTCCGGCGCGCAAGCAGCGATTGCAGCGGTAAGGCGATGTGAGCGGGCATTGACCCGCGTTCGCGCAGCGCCTACGGTTGGTCGGCATCACGCCGGGGACTGCGGCCATGGCCGCCGGTACCCTCCCGATGTCCGGCCGTCGCTTCCATGCGGCGAAGCTGTCGGCGGGCGGGCGGGTGGTTCACCGTGTCGTCGCGCCACATCCCCGAACGGCCTGCCGGGCGCGATTCAGGAGGGTTACCGATGGATCGCATCCGCCTCATTGCGGCGGGCGTCGCGCTGGGTTGCTGCGCGGCGCTGGTGCCGTGCCGCGCAGCTCCCGATTCGTTCCCCGGCTTCGCGCCGTCGTCGGCCACACCAGCCGCCGACGCGGCGCCGGCTTCCGCGGCCGTGGCGCCGTCCGGCGCCTGGAGCCGACTGCAGGCGAAACCGGGATTCGGTACCGGACTGGTCGACGCCTATCTGGTCGGCGCCGTGCTCGGGCTGGCCGACTACGCGGGGCTGCACCGCGTCGACCATCCGGTGCGGCAGGAGACGTCAGGCATCTGGTCGATTGCCAAGGCCGGGCAGTTCCCGGCCGAGCTGATCGGGCTGACCGCGGCGGGGGCGATCTGGACTGGCGGGCGCAGCCGGTTTGGACGCACCCTCTGGCAGAGTCTCGACGCCGCCGCGATGGCCGGCATCTCGACGCAGGCGCTGAAATGGACGTTCCAGCGCACCCGGCCGTCGGACACCACCAATCCGGACCTGTGGTTCCACGGCATCCACAACCAGAGCTTCCCGAGCGGGGACGTGTCGTCGATCACGGCGCTGGTCACGCCGATCATCCTCGAATATCACCGGACCGATCCGGGAGTCGATGCACTCGCCGCAATCCCCGTCTACGACATGGTCGCCCGAATGAAGGCGCACGGTCACTGGCTGACCGATACGCTCGCCGGGGCGGCCGTCGGCGTGGTCAGCGGCTGGATCGCGCACCGCGCGCATTCACCGTTCATTCTCGGTCTGCTGCCGCACGGCTTCGACGTCGGCCTGCGCGAACATTTCCGCTGATTCGCGCCGCCATCGGGGCGCGTGCGAAGCGCCGGGCCCTGAAACCGCGTGAGCTGCCGAGCGCCAAGCGCGGGTTCACCGGCGGCCAGTCGGGCGGTGGCGGTGCTACGCCCGATGCAACCGCAGCAGGCCGACGCCGAAGCCGATGAACACCGTTCCCGACACGCGCTGCGGCCAGCCGGAAGCGAACCAGATGCCGAGTCGGCGACGGGCGAGAACCGCCAGTCCAGCGTAGCTACTGAGGGCGAGCAGCGAGATCGCCATGAAGGTCGCGGTCAGTGTGACGTATTGCGGCGCCATCGGCCGCGACAGGGTGAGGAACTGCGGAAACAGCGCGGCGATGAAGGCGATCGCCTTGGGATTGGTCAGCGCCACCGTCAGGCCGCGGGTGTAGAGCGCGCGGGCCGGTCGCGCTGTATCGGCCGGCCGCGCGTTGCCCGCAGTCGACGCAGCCGGCGCGACCGGCCGGCTGGCCTTGCGCCACTGCTGGATGCCGAGCCAGATCAGGTAGCCGGCGCCGCAGACCTTGACTGCGTCGAATGCCAGTTCGGACGCCCGCAGCAGCGCGTCGAGCCCGAGGGCGCTGAGCAGGGTCAGGGCGAGCAGCCCCGAGATGTTGCCGAGCGACGACCACAGTGCGCTGCGCCAGCCGAAGTGCATCGCATTGTGGATCGACAGCATCACCGCGGGTCCGGGCGTGAACGCCGCGGCAAGGGCGAATCCGACGAACAGCAGGTAGGGAGTCGAGGCAAACATGGAACGGGCGTCAGGCCGTGCCGGAGGGGGTGGGCGGCTCCACCAGCGACTCGTAGGTCGCCTGGAACGACAGGATGTAGGCGAGGAAGATGGCGAGCGCGACCGGCAGGCTCACTGCGGCCGCGACCGTTTCGCTGGCGCCAAGGAGCGAGGCGCCGGCGAGCACCAGCGTCGGCAGGGTCAGGAACAGAACCAGCCACTGCAGGGTGTACAGCACGAAGGCCTTGAGGTTGCGCATGCACAGCATGAAGCTGAAGAACAGCGCCTTGGCCGGCCCCATGCCGTGCCACACGACGAGCGGCGGCGCCAGCCAGAAGGTGAGCGACACCGGGATGTAGACGACCGACGCGAGCAGCGCACCGGCGCGCAGGCTGCCGTCGGCGATGACGTCGGCCGGAGGCTTTTCCGCCAGGATCAGCAGTCGCAGCATGGCACCGCCGTCGATCAGCGCACCGATGCCGAGCACCGCCAGCACCGCCAGGGTATAGACGATCGCCAGCACGACCATGTGGCGCAGCGCGCTCCCTCCGGCCCGGACCCCGGTCAGCAGCACCGACGGCCACACCGTCCGGCCCTGTGCGATCTGTCGGCTGGCCTGCATGAAGCCGATGGTGCCGAACTGGGCGACGAACAGCGGGAACGCCAGCCCGATGATGGGCAGCGACGAGATCAGTCCGCTCACCACGAAGTAGGTCAGCAGCATCAGCAGCGCTGCCCAGGGTTGCCGGATCAGGCGGCGGAATCCGGTCCGGGCCCAGATCAGGCCTTCGCGGGCAGGGACGGTGCGCAGTTGCATGGGAAATGTCGCGGCGGGATCGGCGCGGACGTCCGGAAGGTCGCCGCGAGGGTGGAATGGTATCGGCAGGCCTCCGCCCGGCGTGCCGGCTCGGGATTGCTCAGGCCGGCACGCGTTGCGCCTCGGCGATGCGCTGGCGCAGCACGCGCTCGAAATGCGTCGGGTCGTGCGGGTTGAGCAGGTGGGCGTCGCGTGGCAGGTGGAAGTCCGCGAGCCGAGAGGTCCAGAAGCGCAGCGCGGCGGCGCGCAGCGCGTCGGGCAGCAGCGCCTGTTCGACCGGCAGCAGCGGCCGCACCCGGCCGTAGCCGTGCAGCAGGGCGTCATGCCGGGCGGGATCGAACGCGCCGGTGGCGAGGTCGATGCACCAGTCGTTCAGCGCCACGGCGAGGTCGAACACCCAGGTGTCGACGCCGGCGAAATAGAAGTCGAAGATGCCCGACAGCGTGCCGTCCTCGAACAGCGCGTTGTCGCGGAACAGGTCGGCGTGCACCGCGCTGCGCGGCAGCGCGGCGTAGTCGGGGCTGCGCGCGATGGTCGTCTGGTGGTCGAGCTCGGCGCGCAGCAGCGCGGCGACCCCGGTGTCGACGAACGGCAGCACCGCGGGAATGGTCGCGCGCTGCCAGTCGAGGCCCCGCAGATTGGGCTGGTTGCCGGCGTAGTCGCGCGCGGCGAGGTGCATGCGGGCGAGCCAGGTGCCGACCTGCTCGCAGTGCGTCGGCTGCGGCGCGAGCACGCTGCGGCCGCGCAGCCGCGTCACCACCGCGGCGGGACGACCGCACAGGCTGTGCAGGATGTTGCCGCGGGCGTCAGGCATCGGATCGGGTACCGGAATGCGGTGCGCCGCCAGGTGCCGCATGAATTCGAGGTAGAACGGCAGCTGCTCGGGCGTCAGCCGCTCGAACAGCGTCAGCACGAAGGCGCCGCGGCTGGTCGTGGCGAAGTAGTTGGTGTTCTCGATGCCGCTCTCGATGCCCTGCAGTTCGAGCAGAGTGCCCAGGTCGAGTCGCGCGAAGAACTGCCGGGCCTCGTCGAGGCGCACGGGGGTGAAGACGGCCATGGTTGCAGGTGGTCGCTTGCCGCCTGACGGGCAGGCGCCGCTGGGGAAGGGTGGGGACGGGCGGTGCGGGACGTCAGAAGTTGGCGATCTTCCACATCGCGTGGCCCTGCATGTTGGCGGGGTCGGTGCTCGACGACGCGTCCGGCGGGACGACGTTGTAGGCGGGACCGCCGTGCAGCGGCTGGACGTGGATCTCGGTCGTCGCGCCGCGCACCTGACGCTCCTGGATGCGCACCGAATGATCCTGGGTCACGTGGTTGCGCACCAGGGGCTCGGGATACTTCGGCTTGGGCTGGGTGTCGGCCAGCGCCGGTGGCGTGACGGCGTGCGCGCCGTCCGACGGCACGCCGGCCGCCTGCGCGAGTGTGCCGCCGGCGCAGAGCACCGTCGCCAGGACGAGGGAAGGAGAAATGCGCGGCGTCTTCATGTTGACCATTTTAGGATGCGGCTCCGCGTCCGGCGGCGGCGCGGCGCAAATCCGCGTCGTCCCCCGATAATCCGCGCATGAACGTCAATCCGAACTCCGACGGCCGGCCCGCGTTGCTGCTGGTCGACGGCTCCAGCTACCTTTACCGCGCCTTCCATGCGCTGCCCGACCTGCGCGGCCCGCGCGGCGAGCCGACCGGGGCGCTCTACGGCATCGTGGCGATGCTGCGCCGGCTGCGCGATCAGTATCCGCCGGCCAAGGGCTACCGCTATGCCGCCTGCGTGTTCGACGCCAAGGGCCCGACTTTCCGCAACGCGCTCTACGCGGAGTACAAGGCGCATCGTCCGCCGATGCCGCCCGAACTGGTCGAGCAGATCGGCCCGATCCACCAGGCGGTGCGGCTGATGGGCTGGCCGTTGCTGGAGGTGCCGGGGGTCGAGGCCGACGATGTGATCGGCACCCTCGCGGTGCGGGCCCACGCGCAGGGCATCCGCACCCTGGTGTCGACCGGCGACAAGGATCTGGCGCAACTGGTCAACGACCACATCACCCTGGTCAACACCATGAGCAACGAGGTCCAGGACGAAGCCGGCGTCGTGGCCCGGTTCGGCGTGCCGCCCGACCGCATCGTCGACTACCTGACGCTGGTGGGCGACGCAGTCGACAACGTCCCCGGGGTGCACAAGGTCGGCCCGAAGACCGCGGTCAAGTGGCTCGTCCAGTACGGCTCGCTCGACGGGGTGATCGCGCATGCCGGCGAGATTTCGGGGGCCGCGGGCCAGCACCTGCGCGACGCGCTCGGCTGGCTGCCCACGGCGCGCAGGCTGGTGACCATCGCGACGGACAGCGATCTCGACGGCCATGCCCGCCAGTTCGATCCGGATCTGGTGCCGTCGGCGGAAGATCCGGTCGAACTGCTGCGCTTTTTCCAGCATTACGGGCTGAAGAAGTTCCAGCACGAGATCGAGTCGAAGCTGCCGGCGTCGCAGCCGATGTTGCCGCTGGGCGACGTCGAGGATCCGCCGCAGCCTGCGGCTCGCGCCACCGATGCGGCGCCGGCGAGCTACGAGACCGTGCTGACGTGGGCGCAGTTCGACGCCTGGCTGGACCGCATCGCCGCTGCCGCGCTGACCGCGATCGACACCGAAACCGATTCGCTCGATCCGATGCAGGCGCGGCTGGTCGGCATCTCCCTGTGCGTGGAGCCGGGGCACGCCGCGTACATCCCGCTGGCGCACGCCTATCCAGGCGTGCCGGAGCAGCTGCCGCTGCGCGAGGTGCTGGAGCGGCTGCGTCCGTGGCTGGAGGACGCGTCCCGGCCCAAGCTCGGACAGAACAGCAAGTACGACCGTCACGTGCTGCAGAACGCCGGCGTGACGGTGCGCGGCTATGCCCACGACACCCTGCTGCAGAGCTACGTGCTCGAGGCCCACAAGCCGCACAGTCTCGACAGCCTCGTGTCGCGTCATCTCGGCCGAGACGACACGCTGCACTACGAGGACGTCTGCGGCAAGGGCGCCAAGGCGATCACCTTCGACCAGGTCGAGCTGGACGTCGCGACCCGCTACAGCAGCGAGGATTCCGACCTGTGCCTGCAAGTGCACCGGCTGTTGTGGCCGCGCATCGAAGGGGATGCGGGGCTGCGTCGCATCTACGCCCTGGAGATGCAGGTCAGCGAGGTGCTGCAGCGCATCGAGCGCACCGGCGTGCTGGTCGACGCTCCCGCGCTGCGCGCGCAGAGCGCCGAGCTCGGCACCCGGATGCAGCAGCTCGAGGCGCAGGCCTATGAACTGGCCGGCGGGGCGTTCAACCTGGGCAGCCCGAAGCAGATCGGCGAGGTGCTGTTCGACCGGCTGAAGCTCCCGACGCAGAAGAAGACCGCCAGCGGTGCGCCGTCGACCGACGAGGAGGTGCTGGAGAAGCTCGCCGAGGACTATCCGCTGCCGCGGGTCATCCTCGACTATCGCGGCCTCGCCAAGCTCAAGAGCACGTATACCGAAAAGCTGCCGCAGATGGTCGACCCGGCGACCGGGCGGGTGCACACCAACTATGCGCAGGCGGTCGCGGTGACCGGACGGCTGGCATCGAACGATCCCAACCTGCAGAACATCCCGGTGCGTACCGCCGAAGGGCGGCGCATCCGCGAGGCGTTCGTCGCGCCGCCGGGCTGTCTGATCGCCTCGGCCGACTACTCGCAGATCGAGCTGCGCATCATGGCGCACCTGTCGCAGGATCCCGGGCTGCTCGCGGCCTTCGCCGCCGGCGAGGACATCCACCGGGCGACCGCGGCCGAGATCTTCGGCGTCACCCCGCTCGAGGTCGGCAGCGACCAGCGACGGATGGCCAAGGTGATCAACTTCGGACTGATCTACGGCATGAGCGCGTTCGGGCTGGCGCGCAACCTCGGCATCGAGCGCGGCGCCGCGCAGCTCTACATCGACCGCTATTTCGCCCGTTACCCCGGCGTCGCCGCGTACATGGAGCGCACCCGCGCGCAGGCCAAGGCGCAGGGCTACGTCGAGACCGTGTTCGGCCGCCGGCTGTGGCTGCCGGAGATCAACTCGCCCAACGGGCCGCGCCGTGCCGCCGCCGAGCGCGCGGCGATCAACGCGCCGATGCAGGGAACCGCCGCCGATCTGATCAAGATGGCGATGATCGCCGTCGACCGCGCGCTGGGCGTCGCGGGGATGCGCTCGCGGGTGGTGATGCAGGTGCACGACGAACTGGTGTTCGAGGTGCCCGAGGACGAGACCCGCTGGGTGCGCGAGCAGGTGCCGCGCCTGATGTCCGGCGTCGCCGAGCTCGACGTGCCGCTGCTGGCCGAACTCGGCATGGGCGCCAACTGGGAACTGGCGCACTGAGGGAGCACGTGGACGTCCGGGCCGGCGCGACGCTCAGCGCAGCCGGACCTGCAGCGGCTCCAGTCCGTCGATGCGGCCGACCAGCGTCTGGCCGCGCTCGACCGGGCCGACGCCTTCGGGCGTGCCGGTGAAGATGAGGTCGCCGGGCTGCAGCGTGAACAGGGTGGACAGGTTGGCGATGATCTCGTCGACAGACCAGATCATTTGGTCGAGCCGGCCCTGCTGGCGCAGCTGGCCATCGACCTCCAGCCGGATGGCGGCCTCGGCCAGCGTGCCAGCGTCGGCCGCGCGTCGCAATGTGCCGACCGGCGCCGACTGGTCGAACGCCTTGCCGATCTCCCACGGTCGCGACTGCGCCTTCATCTGCGCCTGCAGGTCGCGCCGCGTCAGATCCAGCCCCACGGCGTAGCCGAAGATCGACGCGGCGGCGTCGGCCGGTGCGACGTCCTTCGCCGTGCGGCCGATGGCGACGACGAGTTCGACCTCATGGTGCAGTTCGCGGGTGGCCGGCGGGTAGTCGATCTCGACCGTTCGCCCCGCGGGCACCGCGACCACGGCGTCGGCGTCGCCGGGCTTGCAGAAGAAGAACGGCGGCTCGCGGGTCGGGTCCGATCCCATTTCGCGGGCGTGGCCCGCGTAGTTGCGTCCGACGCAGTACACCCGGCGCACCGGGAAGGCTGCCGCGCTGCCGGTGACGGGCAATGCGGCGATGGCATGGGGAGCAAAGACGGTGTCCATGGTCGAGGAGGGGAGTGTGGTGTCTGCCAGTCTAAGGTCGCCCGGGCGTCGCGCTGCACGATTCGACGCGGCGCAATAGGCTTTGCCCCGGGCAACCGTTCACGAACAGACCAGGAGTTCCTTCGATGCAACCCCCGATGATCTACCGCCGGCTTGGCCGCAGCGGGCTGCAGGTCAGCCTGCTGTCGCTCGGCTCGTGGGTGACCTTCCACAATCAGGTGGACGCCTCCGGCGTGCGCGAGATGATGGCCGCGGCGCG
>JAKAIB010000286.1 GCA_021814605.1 Pseudomonadota bacterium
CGGCTGGGGATGGACTACGTCGACCTCTACCAGATCCACCGCTGGGATCCGCACACGCCGATCGAGGAGACGATGGAGACGCTGCACGACGTGGTCCGCGCCGGCAAGGCGCGCTACATCGGCGCCTCGTCGATGCACGCCTGGCAGTTCGCCAAGGCGCAACGGGTCGCCGAACGCAACGGCTGGACCCGTTTCGTCAGCATGCAGCCCGAGCTCAGTCTGCTGTATCGCGAGGAGGAGCGCGAGATGCTGCCGCTGTGCATGGACCAGGGCGTCGGCGTCATCCCGTGGAGCCCGCTGGCGCGCGGCCGGCTCGCCAGGCCCTGGGGCGAGCAGACACCGCGGATCGCCACCGATGCCTTTGGCGCGACGCTGTTCTCCGGCACCGAAGCGGCAGACCGCAGGGTCGCCGAGGCGCTGGACACGTTGGCCGCGCGCCGCGGGCTGCCCCACGCCCAACTGGCACTGGCCTGGCTGCTGCACAAGCCGGGCGTGACCGCGCCGATCGTCGGCGCGTCCAAGGCGCGGCACCTCGACGACGCCGTCGCCGCACTGTCCATCCGCCTCTCGCCCGAGGAGATCGCCGAGCTCGAGGCCCCGTACCTGCCACATGCCGTCGTCGGCTTCGAGTGACCGCCAGCGACCGGTCGAGAATTCCAAGGAACCACCCATGAACGATGACCAATTCGACCGGGGCCTGACCGTCCGCAAGGAGGTGCTTGGTGCCGACTACGTGGACGCAGCGCTCCGATCCGCGGACGATTTCAGCCGTCCGATGCAGGCGCTGGCAACGGTATACGCCTGGGGCGAGATCTGGACCCGGCCGGGACTGGCGCGGCGCGAGCGCAGTCTCATCAACCTCGGCATGCTGACGGCGCTGAACCGCCCGCACGAGCTGAAGCTGCACCTGCGCGGCGCAATCAACAACGGGGTGACCAAGGACGAGATCCGCGAGGTGTTCCTGCAGGCTGCGGTTTACTGCGGGGTGCCGGCAGCGATGGACAGCTTCCGCGTCGCGCGGGAGGTGTTCGAGGAATTGGGAATCTGAGTTGGCCCCCGGGGCGACGCAGCAATTGCAGGAACAGCGCATGTTCGACGCCTTCACCGCCCACCGCATCGCCGCCGGCGACGGGGAAATCGCCGCCTGGATCGCCGGCAATGGCCCGCCGCTGCTGCTGCTCCATGGTCACCCCCAGACCCACGTCATCTGGCACAAGATCGTCGACCGGCTGACGCAGCGCTTTACGGTCGTGGCCACCGACCTGCGCGGCTACGGCGATTCGTCCAAACCTGCAGGGGCACCGGACCATGCCAACTACAGCAAGCGGGTGATGGCCGCCGACCAGCTCGCGGTGATGCGGCATTTCGGCTTCGACCGCTTCGTCGTCTGCGCCCACGACCGCGGCGCGCGCGTCACGCACCGCCTGTGCGTCGACGCACCGGAGGCCGTGGAGAAGGCGATCCTGCTCGACATCGCGCCGACACTGGCGATGTACGAGCAGGCGGGTCGCGATTTCGCGACGGCGTACTTCCACTGGTTCTTCCTGATCCAGCCCGCGCCTCTGCCGGAACGCCTCATCGGTGCCGATCCCGACGCCTACATCGACGGCGTGATGGGCAGCCGCCACGCCGGGATGCGGCCGTTCTCCCCCGAGGCGCTGCAGGCCTACCGCACGGCACTGCGCCGCCCGGGCGCGGTGCATGCGATGTGCGAGGACTACCGCGCCGCCGCAAGCATCGACCTCGAGCACGACCGCGCGGACCGCGACGCCGGCCGTCGCGTCACCTGCCCGCTGCACGTCCTCTGGGGCGAACGCGGCATCGTCGGCCGGCTGTTCGACCCGCTTGCCGAATGGCGTCGGGTCGCTGAGCAGGTTTCCGGCCATGCGGTCGACTGCGGTCACTACATCCCGGAAGAACGGCCGGACGCCCTGCACGACGAGATCGTCGCTTTCTTGAGTTGAGTCGCTCGGTGCTCCCTTTGCCCCGATCGTCTGGACCGCAAATGAATTGCGCATCCCAGGACCATCAGATGTTCTGCAATGTGTGGGGTCGCATTGTGGTATTCCCGAATATCGCAACCACCGATAGAGAAACACCCTACCGACCAGACATAGATTAGAAACTGAATGTAATGTTTGTACGGCATGAAATCCGCGGATAGCTTGTCGAGATCACAACTTGTTTCAGGTTTCCGGAATTTCCTGACAATTTAATCGTTTCACGCTTCACATTCCGTTACTTTTAAGCAGACATTCGCCCTCGAGCGCCCCGCCTCCTTGCCGTTGAGTGAGGCATCAAGCCCGCCGCCAGCCGCTTCGGGACTCCTGCTCCCCCGGTCGGCCCCACTCTGTCGTGCTCTCGAGGTTTTCATGTTTCGGAATTTGCGAATTGGTTTGCGCCTGGGTCTGGGTTTTGGCCTGCTGGTGGTGTTGCTGGTGACGCTGGCGACGGTGGCGATCTTCAGCATGCAGGCGATGAAGCGCGCCACCGACGAGGCCACCAAGGTCGCCTGGCCCGAAGCCCATCGCGTGAGCGAAATCCGCGCCGACGTCACGCAGATGGCGGCCGACTGCCGCGACGTGCTGCTCAGCCACGACGCGTCCGAGCAGGCGCGCATCGCGCAGAAGGTCCGCAGCAGCGAACAGGCCAGCGCCGCCGACCTGAGCCGGCTCGCCGCCGAGGTGCGCAGCGCGCAGAGCAAGTCGCTGCTCTCGCGTACCCAGGGCAGCCTGGCGCAGTACGGCCAGGCGATGACGGTGTGCTTCAACGCGCAGCAAGGCGGCACGGACGCGCTGGGCGTGTTCGACAGCCAGGTCAAACCGGCCGAGCAGGCGGTGCAGAGCGATCTGCATGCGCTGGACCAGGACTTCATCGGTCACTTCAGCCAGGCCACGCAGCAGGCCGATGCGGCCTACGCCAGCGCGCTGGAGGCTGCGGGCGCGGCCACGCTGCTGGCGCTGGTCCTGGCCACGGCGCTGGGCCTGTGGATCACGCGCTCGATCACCGGGCCGCTGCGCCAGGCGGTGGGCGTGGCGCAGCGCGTGGCCGAGGGGGACCTGACGGTGCAGGTGCAGGCCACATCGCGCGACGAGGCCGGTCAGCTGCTCGCCGCGCTGGCGGAGATGGTGCTGCGCCTGACGACCACGTTGCGCCTGGTGCGCTCGGCCGCGGACAACCTCTCCTCGGCATCGACCCAGGTGTCGGCGACGTCACAGAGCCTGTCGCAGGCAACGACCGAGCAGGCGGCTTCGGTCGAGGAGACCTCGGCCACCCTGGAGCAGGCCACGGCCTCGATCCGGCAGAACGCCGACAACGCCCGGCTGACGGACTCGATGGCGCGGCAGGCATCGACGCAGGCACGCGACGGCGGCCAAGCC
>JAKAIB010000287.1 GCA_021814605.1 Pseudomonadota bacterium
CCGGGTATCCATGGGCACCAGCACCCCAGCGAGCACGAACCATTGCCAGTGTCGCAGCACCGCGCGGCTCGTGACCGTACCCCACCAGCGCAGGCGCCAAGCGATCAGGGTGCCAAGCATGGGGCGGAGTTCCTTGCCTCAGGTGAGATGCGCGCATTATGCGTCGTGGCAACCTGCCCGGGGGACACGCTCAGCGGATCATCTCCGGGGCGCTGTCCCGGTCAACGCCCTGTCTCTGCAGTCGCCGTCACGGGGTGAGACCAGCGCCCGCGCTGGCCGCTCTCCAGCTCTTGTGTCGGCGACGGCGGCTCGGCCAGAGCCGGCGCTGACTCCACCCCGTGGCGGTGGCCGCAATGAGCCGCGCAGCGGTGGTCAATCGCACCTGCAACGGTAGCCCCGTCCCGTTTGAGCAGGTGTATGAGACCTACGCGATGCTCACGGAAGCGGCAGCAGCCCAGTCCCCGCGCAATGTCCGCCTCGATGCGGGCCGCCCGCTCGGCGGCCCGCGCCTTCGTGTCGAAGGTGCGCATGTAAACTCCATGACCCTTGCGCCGCATCTGCGCACGCCGCCTGTTGCCGAGCTTGATGATCGACGCCATGTCGTTGCTACCGTAGCACTCTCGTAGCAGGCACCCGCGAAGACAACGGCAGGAATAGGCAATTGTTCAGAGTGCAGCGCGAAGGAAATGCCTCCCAGCTCGCCGTAGTTCAATGGATAGAACGGCTGCCTCCTAAGCGGCAAATACAGGTTCGATTCCTGTCGGCGGGACACCCAGGATGCTCGCGGAAGGCGCAACGGTCGTACTGCTCGACGCCGATCGGCGAAAGCCCCGCAGAAGCGACCCACGGCGCGTCGAAGCGAAACGGTGACGCATGATGCAGATCGATGACGCCCTGTTCCAGCGCTTGCGCGACACGCCCATCTTCAAGTCGTGGCCCGAAGCGGCGCTGCTGCACCTGCAGTCGCATTGCCGGGCGGTGCCGCTGCGCGGGGCGTCGATCCTGTTCAGCGCGGGCAGCCAGGCGAGCGCCTTCTATTTCGTGCTGTCGGGGCGCATGCTGCTGAGTTCGAGCAGCGCCGCGGGGCACGAGAAGATCGTCGAGATCATCCAGCCGGGCCAGTTGTTCGCGCTGGCCGTCGGATTCCTCGGACGCCGGTACCCGGTCACCGCGACCAGCGAAGGGCGGGCCGAGTTGATCGAGATCCCGTTCGCGCCGTTCCTCGGCATCATCAAGGAACAGCCGGAACTCACCTGGCAGATGCTTGCCGACCTGAGCATCCGGCTCAATTTCCTGATCAATGAAGTGCGACGGATGGGCGTGGAATCGGCCGACACGCGGGTCGGACAGTACCTGCTGGATCTCTGCCCGCAACACGCCGGACCGGCTCGCGTCGAACTGCCCTGCACCAAGGCGGCGCTGGCGGCGCGCCTGGGAATCAAACCCGAAACGCTGTCGCGGGTCTTCGCCCGGATGCAGCAGGCCGGCGCAGCAGTGGTCGGCCGCCGGCATGTCGACATCCCCTGCCCGGAGGCGCTGCAGCAGTGGACGAACCGACAGTCGGAGCCGGACAACCGGCGTCGGATCAAACAACCAGCAGGTTGTCCGCGCTCTTGACTGCAGTCAAGGACTCGAAAAAAGCTGCCCTCCTAGAGTGCGCCTCCTGTGACCAACCCACCAGGAGCTGCACATGTTTTGTTATCAATGCGACCAGACGACCCGGAACGCCAGCGGAATCGGCTGCGCCGGGCCGTCGGGCGTCTGCGGCAAGGATGCGCCGACATCGGACCTGCAGGACCTGCTGATCCATCAGATCAGGGGCATCGCCCAGTACGCGACCCGCGCTCGGGCGCTCGGCTGGGCCGACCCCGAGGTCGACCGCTTCATCCTGTACGGCCTGTTCACCACCCTCACCAACGTCAACTTCAACACCTCGCGCTTCGGCAAGCTCATCCGTGAAGCGGCCGAGGTGCGCGACCGGGTGCGCGCAGCGTACGTCGGCGCGGCGGCCCGCAACGGCCTGACGCCGGAGGTCCTGGAAGGGCCGGCCGCATTCACGCCGGCCGAATCGCTGGACGACGTCATCGCGCAGGCAGCGGTCGGCACGGTCCGGGCCGGCGAGGACGCGGTGGGCGCCGATGTCGTCGGGCTGCGCTCGCTGATCCTCTACGGCATGAAGGGCGTCGCCGCCTACGCCTATCACGCGCGCATGCTGGGCCAGCAGCGTGAATCGGTCGATTCCCGCGTCGAGGCGCTGCTGGACTATCTGGCGGGCAACCCCGCCGACATCGGCGACCTGCTCGAACAGGCGCTGGAGGTGGGGCGACTCAACCTCGACGTCATGGAAATGCTCGATGCCGCCAACACCGGAGCGTTCGGCGCACAGGAGATCACCCGGGTCCGCGTCTCGCCGGTCAGGGGCAAGGCCATCCTGGTCAGCGGCCACGACATGCACGACCTGCATCTGCTGCTGGAGCAGACGCGCGACATGGGGATCAACGTCTACACCCACGGCGAACTGCTGCCGGCGCATGCCTACCCCAAGCTCAAGGCCTACCCGCACCTGGTCGGCAACTATGGCGGCGCGTGGCAGGACCAGCAGGCGGAGTTCGCCAGCTTCCCCGGCCCGGTGATCGTCACCTCCAACTGCATCATCGAACCCGACCGCAGCTACAAGAACCGGGTGTTCACCACCGGCCCGGTCGGCTGGCCCGGAGTCCGCCACCTCGACGGCGGCGACTTTTCCGCGGTCATCCAGGCGGCACGGGCGACGCCGGGATTCGCCGACGATGCCCCCGAGAAGTTCATCACCGTGGGATTCGCCCGCCACACCCTGCTGGGCGTGGCCGACCAGGTGATCGACGCCGTCAAGAGCGGCGCGATCCGGCACTTCTTCCTCGTCGGCGGCTGCGACGGCCCGTCGCCCAAGCGTCAGTATTTCACCGACGTCGCGAAGGCCGCGCCGGAGGATACCGTCATCCTCACCCTGGGATGCGGCAAGTACCGCGTCAACCGCGAGGAGTACGGCGCCATCGGCGGCATTCCACGGCTGCTCGACGTCGGCCAGTGCAACGACGCGCACTCGGCGATCCAGGTCGCCGGCGCGCTGGCGCAGGCGTTCGGCTGCTCGGTCACCGATCTGCCGCTGTCCTACATGATCTCCTGGCTGGAGCAGAAGGCCACGGCGATCTTCCTGTCGATGCTGGCGCTTGGGATCAAGGGCATCCACCTCGGCCCGACGCTGCCGGCCTACCTGACGCCCAACCTGCTCGCCGTGCTGCAGGAGCGCTACGACGTGCGCCCGATCGGCGACGCGCGCGCCGACGTCGCCGCCGCGCTGCAGGCGGCCTGACGCTGCCGCTGCCCCCC
>JAKAIB010000048.1 GCA_021814605.1 Pseudomonadota bacterium
TGAGGCAAAGAATTGCACGCCGGCGCAGTTCGCCCTCGCCTGGCTGCTCGCGCAGGGCGACGACGTCATCCCCATCCCGGGAACCAAGCGTCGACGCTACCTCGAGGAGAACGTCGGTGCCCTGCGGGTGCGGCTGACCACAGCCGATCTGCTGCGCATCCACCAGGCGGTACCGCCGGGGGCGGCGACCGGCGAGCGTTATCCCGAAGCGGGGATGCGAACCGTCGGTCGATGAATCCCGCGAATGCGGGGGTTGTGCGCCGATGCGAATCGGCGCGCGGCCGCGACCGGACGGAGCGGCAAACCGGTAACATCGGTTGCCAATCCGAAAGATTCCGTTCGCATGGCCGCCGCTCCGGTCCCCGATCCCGACATCGTCTTCCGCCTCTCCGCGGCGAACCGGTCGCTTCCCTCGCCCAGCAGCATCGCCGTCGAACTGATGCGCGGGCTCGAGCGCCGCGACCTGGGAATGCGCGACATCGCGCAGATCGTGCGCAAGGATCCGGCACTGGCGGCGCGCATGATCCGCATCGCGAATTCGGCGATGTTCGCCGGATTCCGCCCGGCGGTGGCGATCGAGGACGCAGTGCTGCGCATCGGCACCGGTGGCCTGGCGCGGCTGGCGATCGCGATTTCGGTGATCGGCCGCGACAAATGGGTGCAGGCGCGAGGCTTCGATCCGCAGCGGTTCTGGACCGGGTCGATCCATCGCGGATTGCTGGTCCAGCAGCTGACTCGCCATGTCGGACGCATGCATGCCGCCGAGGCGTTCAGCCTCGGCCTGCTCGCCGACATCGGGCTGCTGGCGATGGTCACGGCGTTCGGCGACGAGGCGATTCCGGCCGATGCCGGCGGCGGGTTCGATCGCCTGCTTGTGGCGCAGCGGCAGCAGTTCGGCTTCGACCAGACGGACGCCAGTGCCGCGCTGCTCGCGCACTGGGGGTTTCCGGAGCCGCTCGCGCAGGCGGTGCGCACCCTGCCGTCCGATCCTGCGGACGAGCCGGCGCGGACTTCCGAGCTCGGGCGCTGCGTTGCGCTCGGTCGCGACCTGCAGGCCGGCGTCGCGGGCGAAGCGGTGCAGGCTGCTGCGGAACGGCTCGGCCTGACGGGCGAGATGGTCGATACGGCGCTGGCCGCCGCGGCCGGTGACATGGTCGGCGTCGCGGCGGCGTTTGAACTGCAGATCGACCAGCAGGACGTCGATGCCGAACTCGACCGGCTGCGCCGGGCGCTGCGGCCGCCGCCGCCCCCGGCCGACCCCGTGGCCGATCATGTGCTGGTGGTGTCGTGCGACGCGACGACGCTGCGCGACGTCGGCGCCGCGCTGCACTCGGCGGGGCATGCGGTGATCCCGGCATCCGACGTCGCCGTCGCGCGCGAAGCGATCGAGACCTACGGCAGCCGGGTCGTGCTGCTCGACTGGGACTGCGACGCACTGCCGGTGCTGTGCCGCGAACTGCGCGCCGAGCACGGCCAGGACCTGTACCTGCTGGCACTGTCGCGGGGTACGGAGCCGCAGGATCTGGTTCGCATTCTCCGCGACGGGGCGAACGACACGGTGTCGATGCCGGTGCTCCTGCCGATGCTCGCGGCCAAGGTCGATGCTGGCGCCAGGGCGGCGCGGGCGCTCGCTGCAGCGCAGGCCGAGCGCCGCGACGGCCAGCGCATCCGCAGCGCGCTCGAGCAGCGCAATGCCGAGCTGATCCGGGTGTCGGGGACCGACGATCTGACCGGGCTGTCGAACCGGCGCGCCCTCGATCTGTTCCTCGGCCAGGCGTTCTCTCCCGGAAGCGTGGGGCCGGGACGACCGCTGGCCTGCATCATGTTCGATCTCGACGCGTTCAAGGCGATCAACGATCGCCTCGGCCACGATGTCGGCGACCGCGCGCTGCGCGAGGTCGCGCGAGTGTTGCGGGAGCTGTCGCGTGACATCGACTTCGTCGCCCGGGTCGGCGGCGAGGAGTTCCTGATGCTCTGTCCGCAGACCGACGAGGCGGCCGCGCTGGGCGTCGCCGAGCGCATCCGCGCGGCGATCGCGGCGCTCGATGCCGGCCTGCCGCGGATCACCGTCAGTGCCGGGGTGGCGGTTGCCCCGCGCGACGCGGCGGACGGCACGACCCTGCTGCACAGGGCCGATCAGGCGCTGCTCCGTGCCAAGCGCGAAGGCCGCAACCGGGTCTGCGTCGGACCGTTGCGCGCCGCCGAACCCGACTGAGCCCGGCGCGGACCCCGCGCGGGATCAGGACGCGGGCCGGGGCGGCCGCTGCGCCGACTTGGGGCGGAAGGCCGCGCAGACCGCGGGATCGGTCTCGAGATAGGGGCCGCCGATCAGGTCGATGCAGTACGGCACCGCGGCGAACAGCCCCTGGACCACGCTGCGGCCCTCGGCATCGCGCACGCCTTCCAGCGTCTCGGCGATCGACTTGGGCTGGCCCGGGAGGTTGATGATCAGGCTGCGTCCGCGGATCACCGCCACCTGGCGCGACAGGATCGCGGTCGGCACGAAGTGCAGGCTGATGCGGCGCATCTGCTCGCCGAATCCGGGCATCTCCCGGTCCGCGACGTCGAGCGTCGCGTCGGGCGTGACGTCGCGCACCGCGGGGCCCGTGCCGCCGGTGGTCAGCACCAGGTCGCAGCCGGCGGCATCGACCAGTTCACGCAAGGTCGACGCGATGCGCTCGCGTTCATCGGGGATCAGCTGCTCGACATAGTCGACCGGATTGCGCAGTGCGCGGCCAAGCCAGTCGCGCAGTGCCGGCAGGCCCTTGTCTGTGTAGACGCCGGCACTGGCGCGATCGCTGACCGACACCAGGCCGATACGCACCGGGTCTGCGCCGGGCGCGGATTCAGAAGGTGGGGAGAGGTTCATCGGCGTCGGGTCGGTTCGGGCGATCGTGCTCGGCGATCGCCGCCTTGACGAACTGGAAGAGCTGCCGCGTCAGCCGCGGCGGCTTGCCGCTGCCGGACTCGGCGCGCGCGCCGCGCACCAGCTGGCGCAGCTGCTGCGCATCGGAGCGCGGGTACTTGTGCAGGAACTCGGTCTGCGCCGCATCGTCGGCGAGCAGCGCGTCGCGCCAGCGCTCGAGCGCGTGCATTCGCGCGATACTGGCGCGGTCGTCCTGCGTCGCCGCGGCGATCATCGCGCGCACCGCGTCGACGTCGGCGTTGCGCATGAGCTTGCCGACGTACTGGAGCTGGCGCCGCCGTCCCTCATGGGCGTGGATGCGCTGCGCCTCGAGGACCGCATCGCGCAGCGCGTCGGGCAGGTCGGCGTCGCGGATCTTGTGCGGCGGCAGCGCCACCAGCTGTTCGCCGAGCTCCTGCAGCGCAAGCATGTCGCGCTTGCGCTGGCTCTTGCTTGGCGGCAGGACCTCTGCCATGTCGGTCTGCGGGGCGGCCGCCCGATGCGGGAATTTCATGGGTCTTATTATCGCCAGACTCTCCCCCGGCGCCGCCGCGAGCGGCCGCCGCGACATCACAAGGAAATCGACATCGTGGCACGCTTCGCCTACACCAAACCCCAGTTCCAGGACCTCGCGCAGCAGGCGCTGGATGCGGCGCGCAAGGCCGGCGCGAGCGACGCCCAGGCCGAGATTTCGGAAGGCCAGGGCATGTCGGTGAGCGTGCGCAACGGCCAGATGGAGAACGTCGAGCACAACCGTGACAAGAGCCTGTCGATCACCGCCTATGACGGCCGGCGCCGCGGCCACGCCAGCACCTCCGACTTCTCGCCCGAGGCGATCGCGCGGACCGCGCGCGCGGCGTTCGACATCGCCCGCTTCACCGCCGAGGACGACTGTGCCGGCCTGCCCGAGCCGGAGCTGCTGGCGATCGGCCGCAAGCCGCCCGAGCTCAGCCTGTATCACCCGTGGGAACTGACGCCGCAGGCGGCGGCGCGGCTGGCGCTGCGCGCCGAGAACGCCGCATTCGCCGTCGACAAGCGCATCGCCAACAGCGAGGGCGCGAGCGTGTCGGCGCAGGAATCGCATTTCGTGCTGGCCAACACGCGCGGCTTCTGCGACGGCTATGCGTCGTCGTCGCACAGCCTGTCGTGCGCGCCGATCGCCGGTCGCGGCGACGACATGCAGCGCGACTACTGGTGGACCGCCGAATGCGATCCCGCCGACCTCACCCGGCCCGAGGCGGTCGGCCGCTACGCCGCCGAGCGGGCGTTGTCGCGGCTGAAGGCGCGCCGGTTGTCGACGCGCAAATGCCCGGTCCTGTTCGAGTCGCCGCTGGCGTCGGGGCTGATCGGCAGTTTCTCGCACGCGATCAGCGGCGGGGCGCTGTACCGCCAGGCGTCGTTCCTGCTCGACAGCCTCGGCCAGCAGGTCTGGCCCGACCACGTCGACCTGCTCGAGGATCCGTTCATCCCCAAGCGCCGCGGCAGTTCGCCGTTCGACGGCGAAGGCGTCGCCACGCAGGCGCGCAAGCTGGTCGACTGCGGCGTGGTGCAGGGCTACCTGCTGTCGACGTATTCGGCGCGCAAGCTGGGCATGCGCACCACCGGCAATGCCGGCGGGGCGCACAACCTGCTGCTGCAGAGCCGGCTGACCGAACCCGGCGACGATCTGCGCGCGATGCTGCGCAAGCTCGGTACCGGGTTGTTCGCGATCGAGCTCATCGGCCACGGCATCAACTACGTGACCGGCGACTACTCGCGCGGGGTGATGGGCTTCTGGGTCGAGGGCGGCGAGATCCGCTATCCGGTCCACGAGATCACCATCGCCGGCAACCTGCGCGACATGCTGCGCAACGTCGTCGCAGTCGGCGCCGATGCGCGGACCTACGGCAGCAAGACCACCGGATCGCTGCTGATCGACGGCATGACCGTCGGCGGCGCCGGCTGACCGCCGCATCTCCTCTGCCGGGCTGTGCCGCCCGGCGGCATTCTCGCGACCGATAGAATTGGTTGCACATGTGACGATTGCTCACGTTTGGGCCGTCGACCTGCCAGGGTTTCACCCGCGGGTCGGGTCGCCCGAGGGCGAGTGATCGCCGGCTCCCCGGCTCCGGCCGGGCTCCGGATCGCGTGCAAGCCAATTCAACTCGGAATCCGGGGGACGGGCCTCCGGTCGAGATACTCAGGGAGATGACATGGAACGTCGTTCATTCGTGAAGCAGGCCGGCCTGGCCGGCATTCTGGCCGCGGGCGCGGCACCGGCGGTGGTCGCCCAGCAGTCGATCCGCTGGCGGCTGGCGTCGAGCTTTCCGAATTCGCTCGACACGATCTTCGGCGCGGCCAACGTGTTCGCGCAGAGGGTGAAGGAAGCCACCAACGGCAAGTTCGAGATCACCGTGCACGCAGGCGGCGAACTGGTGCCGCCGTTCGGCGTGGTCGATGCCGTGCAGCAGGGCACGGTCGAGTGCTGCCACACCGCGCCGTACTACTTCGTCGGCAAGGATCCGACCTTCGCGCTGGACTGCGCGGTGCCGTTCGGCATGAATGCGCGGCAGACCATGGCCTGGATGTACCAGGGCAATGGCTTGAAGCTGACCCGCGAGTTCTACACCCAGTACAACATCGTCAACTTCCCGATGGGGAACACCGGGGCGCAGATGGGCGGCTGGTTCCGCAAGCCCATTCACTCGCTCGCCGACATGAAGGGGCTGAAGATGCGCATCAGCTCGTTCGCCGGCAAGGTGATGGAGCGCCTCGGCGTGGTGCCGCAGAACATCCCCGGCGGGGACATCTATCCGTCGCTGGAGAAGGGCACGATCGATGCAGCCGAATGGGTCGGTCCGTACGACGATCTCAAGCTCGGCTTCTACAAGGTTGCCAAGAACTACATCTACCCCGGCTGGTGGGAAGGCGGTCCGCAGCTGTCGCTGTACGTCAACACCAAGGCCTGGAACGCGCTGCCGGCCGACTACAAGGCGATCGTCGAGGTTGCCGCAGCGAACGCCAACATCAACATGCTGGCCGCGTACGACGCCAAGAACCCCAACGCGCTGCGCGAACTCGTGGGCCGCGGCGTCAAGCTGCAACCGTTCCCGAAGGACGTGATGGAGGCGGCCTACAAGGCAACCCAGGACATCTTCGCCGACCTGAGCCGGACCAACGCCAACTGGAAGAAGATCTACCCCGACTGGGTCAAGTTCCGCAACGACGACATCCTGTGGTTCCGCATCGCGGAGAACGAGTTCGACCGCTTCATGTTCACCCGCAAGCTCGCCTGAGCACGTGCCGAGCCGGCCACGCCCCGCTCCGCGGGGCGTTTTTTCGTCTGCAGGAATCGGAATGCGCTCGGGCCGCGGTCGGACTAGAGTTGCCGCCATGGAACCCGTCGAACAGCCCGAAACGCCGCGCGTCGGTGCCTTTGCCCGTGCGCGGGACACCATTGCCCGGCTGATCGAGCAGCCGGCGCTGCCGCTCGATACCCTCGCCGCCGACGCGCGGGTCAGCCCGTCGCAACTGCAGCGCGAATTCCGGCGCCTGGCCGGGGTGAGTCCGAAGCGGTTTTCGCAGATGCTGGCGAAGGAGCGGCTGCTGTGCGCGCTGCGTGCAGGCGCGCCGGTGCTCGAAGCCAGCTTGATCGCCGGGCTGTCGAGCACCAGCCGGGCGCAGGAACTGGTGCTGACGGCCGAGGGCGCGACGCCTGTGCAGGTGCGACGCGGCGGGGAGGGAATGACGTTGCGCACGGCGCTGGTCGCGACCGACCTCGGGCGGATGTTCGCTGCCTGGACCGGGCAGGGATTCTGCGCGCTCGAATTCGTCGACGACACCGCCGCGATCGAGGCGGCGCTGCGACGGCTGGCGCGGATCTGGCCGCGGGCGCAGATCGAATCCGGTTCGGCCGAGACCGCGGACCGGGTGCGTGCGGTCCTGCGCGGCGAGGGTGGGGGCGCGGTGCACGTTCGCGCGAGCCATTTCCAGCTCCGGGTCTGGCAGGCGCTGATGCGGCTGCCGGCCGGCCGGGTGGTGAGCTATGCCGGCATTGCCGCGGCGCTCGGATTGCCGCGCGCGGCGCGCGCAGTCGGGCAGGCGGTCGGCAGCAATCCGGTCGCCCTGGTGATTCCCTGCCACCGCGTCATCCGCGAGAGCGGCGCGCTGTCCGGCTATCGCTGGGACGCGGCGCGCAAGGCGCTGCTGATCGTGCGCGAGCAGGGCGCGACCGGCGATTGAACCGCCTGCCGCGCGGTGGCGCTGCTATGTGCCCTTGCCGCGGACCCAGAACCGGGCGAGGAGGTGGGCCAGCCCGGCACAGACCAGCCCGATCAGGGCGCCGCCGACCACGTCCGCCGGGAAGTGGGCGCCGACCGCGATGCGCGACCAGCAGACCCACAGCAGGAACACCCAGGGCAGGGCGTTCCAAGGGCGCGGCATCGAGAACGCGAAGCTGGCGGCGAGCACCGCGGCGAACGCCGCGTGCCCCGACGGAAAGCTGTGCGCCAGCTTGGGCGCGCCGAGCACGTGGACGGCGTGCGGGCCGAACACGGCGAGTGGTCGCGGAAAGTCGGCCCAGGGCTTGAGCAGGCCGTAGACCGCGAGGAACAGCAGCAGGTTGCCCCAGGCGTAGGCCAGCGCGCTGCGCACCGGCAACACGCGCGGCCAGCGCAATGCGATGGTCAAGGCCAGGCCGAGGTAGACCGGCAGCAACTGGTGCTCGGCCAGCGCCGTGCCCAGCCGCGCGGCATTGTTCCAGACGGCGTTGTCGCCGGCGTGGTTGATCGCCAGGAACAATCGGCCGTTCCAGCCGTCCCAGGCGTACCACGGCGATTGCGGACTCAGCATCACACCACCCCGAGGGCGAATCCCCACAGGCCGATGCCGACCGCCGCGCTCAGTCCGGCCAGCGCGAACAGCCAGGTGCGGCGCGTCAGCGCGGTGATCGACGCCAGCGAGATTGCGATCTGCAGGAAGATCAGCGCGCGCGCCATGTCGGTGTGCGGCCGGTTCATCCGCGCCGATTCGGCATCGGCGTGCAGCGACTGCGCCTCCAGCGCCTGCGCCTGCGCCAGCAGCGACTGCTTCTGCGCCTTGTATTTCTCGATCGCCTTCTCGAACGGCGCGTGGCGCTCGGGCGGGGTGAGTTCCAGCGCCAGTTCCATCATGTGCTGCTTGGTGCTGGCGGCCTGGTAGTAATTCCACTGGTCGGTGGCCTGCGCCTTCTTCAGCACCGCCTCGTTCTTGTACAGCACCACCTCGTTCATCAGGTGGCTGCCCTGGTAGCTGACGATCGCGCCGAGGGCGGCGAGCAGGGCGGTGAAGATCGCGACCCACTGGCTCAGGCCGTGATGGCCGTGGTGTGCGGCTTCCTCGACTTGTTCCTCGTGGGGGGTGTGGACGTGCAGGCCGGATTCGCTCATGTCGGGGTCGGTGGTCTGGATGCGGCCGGCATGATGCCACAGCCGGCCGGCGAGGCCGGCGTCGGGCATCACTGCCGGCCGTAGTCCACCATGGCGGCCGGAATGTCGTCCAGCGCCAGGCTGGCGTCGATGCCGCCGAGCTTCACCGCTTCCTTGGGCATGCCGTACACCACGCAGCTGGCTTCGTCCTGTGCGACCGTGCGGGCGCCCGCGTCGTGCATTTCCTTGATGCCTCGCGCGCCGTCGTCGCCCATCCCGGTCAGGATGATGCCGAGCGCGTTGCGACCGGCGCATTGCGCGACCGAGCGGAACAGCACGTCGACCGAGGGACGGTGGCGGTTGACCGGCGGGCCGTCGCGCACGTCGACGTGGTACTGCGCGCCGCTGCGGCGAACCTGCATGTGCCGTCCGCCGGGGGCGATCAGCACCACGCCGGGGATGAGCCGGTCGCCGTCGCGCGCCTCGCGCACGTCGAGGGCGCAGAGCGAGTCGAGCCGGTCGGCGAAGGCTGCGGTGAACTTCTCGGGCATGTGCTGCACCACGGCGATCCCGGGCAGGGTGCGCGGCAACTGCGTCAG
The DNA here is from genome assembly GCA_021814605.1 of Pseudomonadota bacterium. GTDB lineage: Bacteria > Pseudomonadota > Gammaproteobacteria > Burkholderiales > Burkholderiaceae_C > Thiomonas. The sequence continues at coordinate 8,889 of JAKAIB010000048.1, forward strand.
CACCCGTTCGAGCGCGACGGTCCCGCCGGTGGACATGCCCATCGCGATGATCTTCTCGGTGGTGTCGGCCAGCACGTGCGGCAGCGGTGGCGCGGCGACGCGCGGTGCCGGGACGCCCGCCGCTGCGGGTGGCGCCGGACGGCGCGGCGTGGCGAGGCCGGCGGTGTTGGCGCGGGCCGCCGCCTTGACCGTGCGGATGAGGTCTTCGGTCTGCGCGATCAGGAAATCCTTCAGCCCCACACGCGGCTTGGTGACCACGCTGACGGCGCCGCTGGCGAGCGCGTCGAGGGTGATCTGCGCGCCTTTCTCGGTGAGCGTAGAGCAGATCACCACCGGCAGCGGATGTTCGGCCATCAGCTTGCGCAGGAAGGTGATGCCGTCCATCCGCGGCATTTCCACGTCGAGCACCAGCACATCGGGCCAGTTGCCCTGCTGCATGCGCTGCAGCGCGAACAGCGGGTCGGGCGCCGTGCCGATGACGTCGATTCCCGGGTCGCGCAGCAGCACCGCCTGCAGCACCTGCCGTACCACGGCGGAGTCGTCGACGATGAAGACCCTGATCTTGTCGGACCGGACCGTCCGGTTGGCTTGGAGCATGGTGTGTCTCGGGCTGTGGCGGGGCGTCAGCGCGCCGACTGCTCGGCGTTCTGTCCCCAGAACTTGAGGTAGGCGTCGCCGCTCCAGATCTCGAACAGCAGGTTGCGGTGACCTTCGCCGCCGAGATGCTCGGCCTTCAGGCGCAGGCCGTATTGCTGCACCAGTTCACGGCCGCGCGACACGTTGCGGTTGGGCACGTCCATGCCCGACCGGCAGACCTCGCAGCCGTTGGCGAACATGCGTCCGCCGCCGAACAGCTTGGCGTCGTATTCGCGCGGCGTGGTGCCGGCGGCGCGCATTTCGCGGGCGAACAGCAGCATCGCCTCGTCGGCATAGCGGCCGTCGAGCGCGCGATGCGTGCCGTGGTGGGTTCCCCGGCCGGGGAGCATGTAGTGGCACAGCCCGCCGATCTTCAGCCGCGGATGCCAGACGGAGATCGCGACGCACGATCCGAGCAGCGTCCGCACCCGTGTGCGGCCTTCGCCGAAGTAGAACTCGCCGGGCTGGAGGAAGATCTCCAGCACGTCGTCGTCGGTGGCCGCGGTGACGGCGGGCGAGAGCATCAGGCGTCCTTGCGGTACACCGCGGGCTGTACCATGGTCAGCGGCACATCGAGTCCGTTGAGCGACTCGGAGTGTCCGACGAACAGGTGTCCGCCGGGCCGCAGCACGTCGGCCAGCCGGCGGCAGACCGCGCGCTTGGTGTCGACGTCGAAATAGATCATCACGTTGCGCAGCACGATCAGGTCGAAGGCGCCGCCCAGGTCGGGCAGCGGGGCGTTGAGGTTGACCAGCCGGAACTCGATCCGCTCGCGCAGCTGCGGGTCGACAGCGAACTTTCCGGCGTGGGCCCCCGTGCCCTTGAGGCAATAGGCCTTGAGGTAGGCCGGCGGAATGCGCTCGGCGCGTTCCATCGGATAGACCGCGCTGCGCGCCAGCTCGATCACGCGGCTGGAAATGTCCGAGGCAACGATGTGCCACGCCCGCTGCCCGAGGCGCTCGGCCAGCACCATCGCGATGCTGTACGGTTCCTCGCCGCTCGAACACGCGGCGCTCCACACCCGCAGCGCCTGGCCGGGCGGCTGCACCGCGGCGATGCGCTCGGCGAGATAGGCGAAGTGCTGCGGCTCGCGAAAGAAGTAGGTCTCGTTGGTGGTGAGGAGGTCGATGGCGCGCTGGCGCTCGGCGGCGTCGCCGCGGATGTGCTGCAGATAGGCGGTGAAGCTGGACAGACCGAGCGCCTGCAGCCGCTTGGACAGCCGGCCTTCGACCAGCGCCTTCTTCGAGGCGGCCAGGGTGATGCCGGCGGCGTCGAACATCAGCCGGCTGAACGCCGACATCTCGGTCTCGGTCAGGCTGCTCATGGCGTGCGGACTCAGGAGAGGAAACGGTCGAATCGGTCCGGCGGGACCGCTGGGCTGAACAGGAAGCCCTGGTAGGCGGAACAGCCGAGTCCGCCGAGGAAGGCAACCTGCTCGGCGGTCTCGACGCCCTCGGCGATGACGTCGAGGTGGAGCGCCTCGGCCATCGACAGCACGGCGCGGGTGATCGCCGCATCGTCGGTGTCAGTGGGGAGATCCTTCACGAATGCGCGGTCGAGCTTGAGCGTGGCGACGGGCAGCCGCTTGAGGGTGGCGAGAGACGAATAGCCGGTGCCGAAGTCGTCGATCGACGTCTTCACGCCGAGATCGCGCAACTCCGCCAGCAGCGCGCTGACGTGGTCCGGGTCCTGCAGCATCATGCTTTCGGTGATCTCGATCTCGATCAGACCCGGCGCGGTGCCGGTGGCTTCGAGCGCCTGCCGCAGCTGGCGCAGGATCAGGTCGCCCTGGAGCTGGCGTGCCGAGCAGTTCACCGCCACCGGGACCAGTGCCTTGCCGGCACGGCGCCAATGCTGCTGCTGCGCGCAGACCGCCCGCAGCAGCCAGGCGCCGACCGGCACGATCAGCCCGGTTTCCTCGAGCAGCGGGATGAAATCCCCCGGCGGGACCAGCCCCCGGACCGGATGCTGCCAGCGCAACAGCGCCTCCGCGCCGATCAGCGCACCGGATTTCAGGCAGATCTTGGGCTGGTAGTGGATGACGAACTGTTCGTCGGTGAGGGCGCTGCGCAATTCGGTTTCCAGTTCGACATGCTCGCGGCCGCGGCCGTCCATGTCCGGCCGATAGCGCAGCGCGTGGCCCGGCGCGACCCGCTTGGCGCGGAAGGTGGCGGAATCGACATGCGCGAACAGCGCGTCGGGCGTGTCGCCGTCGTCCGGTCCGCACGCGATCCCGGCAGTGGCGGCGACGAACAGCGCGCGATCGCCGACGTCGAAGGGCTGGTCGAAGATGCGCAGCGCGCGGCTCGCGAGCCCGGCTTCGTGTTCGCCGGGCCGGCGGATCGCGGCGATCAGGAACTCGTCGCTGCCGAAGCGGAACACCTCGCCGTCGCCGCCGATCTTCGCCCCCAGCCGCTCGGCGATCGCCTGCAGCAGCCGATCGCCGTAGGCATGGCCGAAGCTGTCATTGATGTGCTTGAAGCGGTCGATGTCGATCAGCACCAGCATGACCTGCTCGTCGGCCGGCCCGGCGTGCGCGAGCAGTTCGGCGAGCCGGTCGCGGGCGCGCAGGCGGTTGGGCAGCCGGGTGAGCTCGTCATGCTCGATCAGCCAGCGCAGATGGCGCTCGGTGGCGCGCATCGGACTGACGTCGTGCGCCACGCCGACGGCGCCCAGCGGCACGCCGGCCGCATCGCGCAGCGGGTACGCCGAGATCTGGTACTGCAGCCAGGCGCCGTCGCCGGCACGGATCTGGAATTCCTCTTCGCGGACGGTCTCGCCGCGCATCGCGCGCGGCAATGGCTGGGCGTCGACCGGCACGGACCTGGCCTCCGCATCGCATAGCGGCGAGAGCCGGGCGAGTTCGGGCAGGCTCAGCGCCATGCGCGGCGGGATGCCGGCGCGGTTGGCGGCACGGTTGGCATAGATCAGCATGCCCCGGGCATCGACCGCGTACACCACGTCCTGGAGGTCTTCGAGCACGGCCCGCAGGAACGCCGACTGGAACACCAGACGCTCGCGCTGCGCGATGGACTCGGTGGCATCGACGCCGAAGCTAGCGATCATCTGGACGTTGCCGGCTTCGTCGTGGATCGGCGAGACGTGCCAGCGCAGCGTGCGGTAGCTGCCGTCCTTGTGGCGATAGGGGCGTTCGGTGCAGTACGGTCCGGCGTCGTTGCACGCCATCTCGCGGATGTTGGCACGGGCGGCGTCGCGCTGGCCGTCGGCAATCAGTGCGTAGATGTCGTGCTGGTCGAGCAGTTCCTGCCGGGTGTAGCCGAGCATGTGCGCCAGCGCCGGATTGCAGTCGAGGATGCAGCCATCGCCGTCGAGCAGTTCGATGCCGATTCCCGAGTGGTCGAACGCCGTCTTGAACATGTTGCGCTGGCGCGTCGCGTCGCGCAGCAGCGGACGCAGCGGCCAGGCGAACGCGAGCAGCCCCAGCAGGATGGCCAGCGGAGCCAGCAGCGTGACACTGCGGGCTTCGCCAACGACAGGCGCAAAGAGTGTCGCAGCCGGCGTGCTCACGACGATGCCGGCTCCGGTGCCGCCGACCGGTGCGTAACTCAACGCGCGCGTCGCGGTACCGTCGGTCTCGACGGTGGTTGCGCTGCGCCCCTGCGCGGCGAGCGCGTCGGCGGCCGTATGGGGATGGACTTGGGCGACCCCATCGTGCCCCGGCAGGGCGTCGACGCAGCCGGTGCCGCCGGACTCGGCCAAGGCGCAGAGCCGCACCGCGGTGCCGGGAAGTTCACGTTGCAAGGCCTGCAACAGGTCGAGGGTTGCCGGCAGCGGGAAGTCGATCGCCAGGGCACCAGCATCGATTCCGCCCTGGCGCACCGGGGCCTGCATCCGCAGCACCAGTTCCGCCCCGTCCGCCGCTCGGGCAAGGGCTGTCCGCATCCCCGGGCGCTCCCGCAGGACGATTCCGCCGGATTCGGGGAGCGGCCCGCCACCTGCGGCCATGATGGCACCGTTCGTGTCGGTGATCGCATAGGCCAGCGGCTGGAGCGCCGCGATCGCCGCGGCGGCTGAGTTGTTCGGCTGCGGTGGCGCAGTGCCGGTGGCAAACAGACCGACGACCTGCGGCGAAACCGCCAGCGCGGCGACTTGCGCCGCGTGCGACGCAATGGCGGCGTCGAGCTGGATGCGCAGCGCATCGCGCTGCTGCTGCAACTGGTCGAGCAGCGCGCTTCGGTGCGATTCGACCATGACGCGGGTGCCGGCCAGCGCGATCAGCGCGCCGGTCAGGACGAAGGCCAGTGCGCTGGTGAGCAGCCGGTTGCGCGCCTCGTGCGGACGGCTGCCGCGCGGCCGTGTCAACCGGCCGGCCAACACCGCGATCGCCGCGGCGGCAAGCAGCAGCGCCAGCGGCATCCACCGTGGCATCGCATCGGTGGCGATTCGGTCTGGCGAGAAGTCGGCCAGCCCGAGCAGCGTCGTCGCCGCGAGCGCGGCCGCCACCACGGCGCCGACGGCGACAGGTGTCGGCAGTCTGTGGCGTGACGGCCGCGCGACTGCGGCGGTTCCGAGGCGCCGGGCGTCCTCGCGGATTGACGCTGCCTGCATGGCCGGCATCGGCGCGGACGGGGCGCTCAGGCGCCGGCGCTCCCGGCGCGTGCCATGGCCGCCATGTCGTCGACCGAGAGCACTCGGGCGACGTCGAGCAGGATGATGAATCCGGCGTCGGTGCGGGCCATGCCGCGGATGAAGTCCTGCCGCAGACCGGTCCCGAAGGTCGGCGGCGGCTCGATGTCGCCGGTCCCGACGTCGAGGACCGCGTTGACCGCGTCGACCAGGATGCCGATGGACAGCGCTCCCTGGTCGGTGTCGACCTCGAGGATCACGATGCAGGTACGTGGCCGCAGTTCGGTGGCGTCGCGGCCGAAGCGCTGGGCCAGGTCGATCACCGGGACGACATTGCCGCGCAGGTTGATGACCCCATGCACGAACGCTGGCATCATGGGCACGCTGGTCGGGCGGGTGTACTCGAGGATCTCGCGGACCCGCAGGATGTCGAGGCCGTAGACCTCGCCCTGCAGCGAGAAGGTCAGGTACTGCCCGGGAGAGGCTTCGCCGGCAAGCGGCAGCGGCACTGCGGCCGGAACCGGGGCGGATTGAGCGATCGCGTTCGTCATGGGTCTCTCCAGAAAGTCAGAATTTCACGAAGTCGCCGGCCGCCGCGCCGGCCAGCGTCGGCCGGACGGCGATTGCGCGCGGGGACGGCGCGGCCTCGGGGCGCTCGGCCCCGGCAGGGAGCCTGGCCGCAGCCGCATCGTCGATCCGGAACTGGCCGATCAGGTCCTGCAGCGTGGCCGCCTGGGCGTTCATTTCCTCGGCCGTGGCGGCGAGCTGCTCGGAAGCGGAGGCGTTCTGCTGGGTGACGGCGCTGAGCTGGGTGATGGCCTGGTTGATCTGCTGCATGCCGGTGGACTGCTCCTCGGTCGCGGCGGCGATCTCCTGCACCAGGCCGTAGTTCTTGGTCTTGAGGACGACGAGTTCGGACAGCAGTCCGCGGGCGTTCTCGGCATGCTTGACGGTGGAGCCGGCGAGGTCGCCGATCTCCTTGGCGGCGGCCTGGCTCTTCTCGGCGAGCTTGCGCACCTCGGCGGCGACGACGGCGAATCCCTTGCCGTGCTCGCCGGCGCGGGCGGCCTCGATAGCGGCGTTGAGCGCGAGCATGTTGGTCTGGTAGGCAATGTCGTCGATGACCGAGATGCGTTCGGCGATGGACTGCATGGCCGACACGGTCTGCTGCACTGCCTGTCCGCCCTGCGATGCCTGGGACGCCGCCTGCCGCGCCATGGAGTCGGTCAACCGCGCGTTGTCGGTGTTCTGGCGGACCGAAGCGGCAGCCTGCTCGACGGTGGCCGAGGTTTCCTCGACCGATGCGGCCTGTTCGGAGGAGGCCTGGGACAGGCTCTGCGACGTCGATGAGACCTGCGACGAGGCCGACAGCAGTTGCTCGGACGAGGAGCGCACCGAGCCGATGACTCGGGTGAGGTGCTGGACCATGTCGGCCAGCGCCCCGAGGAGCTGGCCGGTTTCGTCGCGCGAATGGGTCTCCACCCGCACGGAGAGATCTCCTG
>JAKAIB010000288.1 GCA_021814605.1 Pseudomonadota bacterium
CTGCTCGGCATGGCGATTGCCGCGCTCGAGCAGGCCGGCTACGTGTACATCGGCATGGATCACTTTGCGAAGCCCGACGACGAGCTCGCCCGGGCGCAGCGCGAAGGCCAGCTGCACCGCAATTTTCAGGGATACTCGACCCACGCCGACATCGATCTGCTGGCGTTCGGCGTGTCCGGCATCTCGAATGTCGACGGCTGCTACGCGCAGAACGCCAAGACCATCGACGAGTACACGGAAATGCTCGCCTTCGGCAAGCTGCCCATCGCCCGGGGCGTCCGGCTGACGCCGGAAGACCGGCTGCGCCGGACCGCGATCCAGCGACTGATGTGCGACTTCCGGCTCGACCTGCAGGCCCTCGGCGACGAGTTCTCCGTCGATCCGTCGGCCACCTTCGGCGCCGATCTGCAGCGCCTGGCACCGCTCCAGGACGCGGGCCTGGTCGAGCGGGCCGGGTCAGGGGGAATGACCGTCCAGGTCACGCCGCAGGGACGGTTGCTGGTCCGGGTCGTCGCGATGCAGTTCGACGCCTATCTGCACCAGCCGCGCGAGCAGCTGCTCCAGCCGCGCTATTCGCGCGTGATTTGATCGCAGGCGCCCGCGGGGCGACGCCTGCGAGCCGAGGTTGGCACGTCCCCGGTCGTGCCGGATAATGCCGGCGACCGTCAGGCCGTTCCAGGCCGGGGCACTCCCTCGATCGATGAATCTGGTCAAGCCACTGATCGCGCTGCTCGCGATCGTCAATCCGCTGGGCATCATCCCGTTCTTCATCCTGTTCACGGCCAATTTCTCGCCTGAACAGAAGAAGCGAACCATCGTCGTCAGCTCGATCTCGGCGTTCCTGGTCATCGCGATCAGCACGCTCATCGGCGCCGACCTGTTGCACTTTTTCGGAATCTCGATCGCTTCGTTCCAGGTCGGCGGCGGAATGCTGCTGCTGCTCAGTTCGATCAACATGCTCAACGCCACTCCCGGTGCAACCAAGTCGACCAGCGACGAGGTCCAGGAGGCGGCCGAGCGGGCCAGCGTCGCGGTCGTGCCGCTGACCATTCCGCTGCTCACCGGTCCGGCGACGATCAGCACGGTGATCATCTATGCCAGCAATTCGCGGCACGATCTGTGGCAGCACGCCGTGCTGATCGGCTACGGCGTCGTGATCGCCCTCGCCTCGGCGCTGTGCTTCATCGCCGCGGAGCCGATTGCACGCTTTCTTGGAAAGACTGGAATCAACGTCATGACCCGGTTGATGGGCCTGCTGCTGGCGGCGCTGTCGATCGAAATGATGAGCGACGGGCTGTTGAAGCTGTTCCCGGGCTTCGGCCGCTGACGCGGGCGCAGTCAGGGTTGGTCCCTAGTGCGCAAATGTCGCGGAATGCGAACAATGCAGAACATCGCGAGTGGCTGGAGCCATCGCCCCCCACTAGAGGGACCGAGGAGAGACACAACGGCAACTTGGGTCGTTGTCACCAAAGCAGCATCGCCAAAAGCAATCCCCAAACGGGCGCCGTGAACTACAGTTCCGGCGCCTTTTCATTTGTCTGCTCACGACCTGCCACGCCCCGACGGCGCCCGACATGGATCTGCTGCTGCTCGGATTCGCCGCGCTGTTCGCCGGTTTCGTCGACTCCATCGTCGGCGGCGGCGGCCTGATCCTGGTCCCGACGCTGTTCTCGGTCTTTCCGGGCCTCCCACCGGCCACGCTGTTCGGCACCAACAAAGGCGGGGCGATCTGGGGCACTTCGGCAGCGATGCTGACCTACGTGCGGCGGGTTCAGCCGCCCTGGTCGACCGTCGTCCCGGCGGCACTCGCAGCATTCGTCGGCGCGCTGATCGGCGCCTGGACGATCACACGGGTCCGGCCGGCCGACTTTCGCCAGGCGCTGCCGTTCATCCTGCTGGCCGTGCTGGCCTACACACTCAAGCGCAAGGATCTCGGACATCACCACGCACCGCGCCTGAGCGGCACGATGGAAAAGCTGCTCGCCGTCGGCGGCGGCATGGCCATCGGCTTCTATGACGGCTTCTTCGGCCCGGGAACCGGCAATTTCCTGATTTTCCTGTTCGTTCGCGGCTTCGGCTTCGACTTCCTCCACGCATCGGCCGGGGCCAAGGTGGTGAACGTCGCCTGCAATCTCGCCGCGCTGCTGGTGTTCACCGCGAAGGGCCACGTACTCTGGCCCTACGCCGCGCTGATTGCGGCGGGCAATATCACCGGCAGCGTGCTCGGCACCCGTCTGGCGCTACGCCGCGGCACCCATTTCGTGCGCAGCATGTTCCTGCTGGTCGTCGTCGCGCTCATCGCCAAGACGGCGCACGACGCCTTCTTCTGAACCCGTCGGCGGCTTGCGGGTCGGTCCGGGAGGACACGCCTCCCGGACGCGATGGATCATTTCTTCGCCGAGCAGGTATTCATGCCGAGCACGGTGTAGAGCGGGCAGAAGCCGAACAGCCCGGTGACCAGCGGAACGACGCCGATCCAGCCCCAGACACCGATCGTTCCCATTACGCTCAGGCCGATCAACACCAACCCGACGACGATCCGAACAATGCGATCCACGGTTCCGACATTGGCTTTCATCACGACACTCCGGTTACCAAACGATGGAGGAATTTGACGCCAATTTCCACGACAGCACAGTGACCGGAGTCACATGCCGCCGACCGTCTCAGGCGGCTCGCCCGAAGCCACCTGGCGTAGCGCCGCGGGACGCAGGATGTCGATCTGCTCCCGGGAGAGCGCGACCCATCCCGACGCCTCGAAGCGCTTGAGCAGGCGGGTGACGATTTCGCGCGCCGTGCCCAGCCGGTCGGCCAGCTGCTGATGGGTGCTGTGCATGCGGGGGCCCTGGCCGAGCAGCATCCTCGCCAGGCGCTGATCGAGTCGGTGAAAGGCCAACGCGTCGATCAGCGCTGTCAGTTCGGCCATGCGCGATGCAAACTGGCCCAGCACGAAACGCCGGAAACCCGGTGCGCGTTGCAGCCAGTCGTCGAACGTCGCCGGGCGGATCATCCAGAGCACGCCGTCGGCCTGCATCTGCGCGTAGGCCGAAAGACTCTCGCGGGTGAACAGGCTGGCCGCCGAAACCAGGCAGATTTCTCCCGGCGTCAGACGGTACATCTCCAGCTGGCGCCCGGACGGTGCCATGCGGAACACACGCGCCTCGCCCGCCAGAATCAGCGGGAAGCCGACGCAGTCCGCCCCCGGCGCGAACAACTGCAATCCCCTGGGCGCCCGCGTCAGCATGGCGCCGTCGCCCCATTCGTCGTTCAATGTGGCCTCGCCCACCGAGGCGAGCATCGGGTAGAGTGAAATCAGGTCCGCAAGTGTCTGTGACGCCATGTCCGCAAGCCGTCTGGTT
>JAKAIB010000049.1 GCA_021814605.1 Pseudomonadota bacterium
CGCTACGATCGGCCCATGGATTCGAGCGTCCCCGCCCTGCCCCGACCCTCGCCCTGGATCGCCGGGCACGCCCACCTGATCGCGCCCGGAGGCAGCGTGCTCGACGTGGCCTGCGGCGGCGGACGGCACGTGCGCTGGCTGCACACGCGCGGCCACCGCCTGTACGCCGTCGACCGGAATGCCGACGCGGTCGAGCCGCTGCGCGACGTGGCCAGCGTGCTGGTCGCCGACCTCGAATCGGGCCCGTGGCCTTATCCCGGCCGCCAGTTCGACGCGGTCGTCGTGACCAACTACCTCTGGCGTCCGCTGCTGCCCTCGATCGTCGCTTCGGTGGCTCCGGGCGGCGTGCTGCTGTACGAGACATTTGCCGCCGGCCAGGGGTCGATCGGCCGGCCATCCAACCCCGAGTTCCTGCTGCGGCCGGGGGAACTGCTCGACGCCGCCCGCCCCGCGCTGCGGGTCATCGCCTACGAGGACGGCTACGTCGAACGTCCGCAGCCGGCCTTCGTGCAGCGGATCGCCGCGGTCCGGGAGCGGTCCGACGCCAGCGCGGCGGACCGATACAATCTCGCCATTTGAATCGCCGCACTCGCTGAATCCATGTCTCGCCAAACTCCGGTCATCCGCGGCAGCATCGTCGCCCTGGTGACTCCCATGCATTCCGACGGCAGCATCGACTACGCCGCCTTGCGCCGCCTCGTCGACTGGCACGTCGAGCAGGGAACCGACTGCATCAGCCCGGTGGGCACGACGGGTGAATCGCCGACCATCCCGGTCGACGAGCACATCGAAATCGTGCGCGTCGTCGTCGAACAGGCGCGTGGGCGCGTTCCGGTGATGGCCGGCGCCGGCGCCAATTCGACCGGCGAGGCGATCGAGCTGTCGCGCCGCTGCCGTGACGTGGGCGCCGATTGCCTGCTGTCGGTGGTCCCGTACTACAACAAACCGACGCAGGACGGCATGGTGGCGCATTTCTCGGCGATCGCCGATGCCGTCGACATCCCGGTGGTGCTGTACAACGTGCCCGGCCGGACCGTCGCGGACATGAGCGTCGCCACGGCGCTGAAGCTCGCGCAGCACCCGAACATCATCGGCATCAAGGAAGCCTCGGGGAACATCGACCGCGCGGCACAGCTCATCCACGGTGCGCCGGACGGGTTCTCGATCTTCTCCGGCGACGATCCGACCGCAGTGGCGCTGATGCTGCTCGGCGGCCATGGCAACATCAGCGTCGTCGCCAACGTCGCGCCGCGCCAGATGCACGAGCTCTGCGTCGCCGCCACCGCGGGCGACGCCCGGCTCGCGGCCGAACGCCATTTCGCGCTGATGCGGCTCGCACAGGTGCTGTTCTGCGAACCCAGCCCGATCCCGGTCAAGTGGGCGCTGCAGGCGATGGGCCGGATCGAATCCGGCATCCGCCTGCCGCTAACCCCGCTGCAGCAGTCCAGCCAGGCCGTGGTGCGCGCTGCGCTGCAGGCGGCCGGCCTGCTCCACTGATCGGCCTGCTCCTCATCCACCCACTCACGGTTTCCGTATGACCCTCACCCAGACCTGGCGATTGACCGTCCTGGCCGCAGCCCTCGGCGCCCTCGGCGGCTGCTCCTCGCTGAGCACCGTGACGCAGGGAAAGAGCGTCGATTACGAAAGCGCCAAGCCCGGCAACCAGCTCGAAGTCCCGCCGGATCTCACCCAGCTTGCGCGTCAGGAACGCTACGTCATCCCCGGGCAGAGCGCCAATTCGGCGGTCAGCGCAGTGGCATACGATCGCGGCGCCAAGGCTGCCGAACAGATCGCCCGGACCGATACCGTGCTGCCGGAGTACCCCGGGATGCACATCGCCCAGGCTGGATCGCAGCGCTGGCTCGTCATCGACGCCACGCCGGACCAGCTCTGGGAAAAGGTCAAGACCTTCTGGCAGGAGAACGGCTTCTATCTGACTCAGGCCGACTCGAACACCGGCGTGATGGAAACCGACTGGGCGGAAAACCGCGCCAAGCTGCCGCAGGACATCATCCGCAAGTATCTCGGCAAGGTGTTCGACACGCTCTACGACACCGGCGAACGCGACCGCTTCCGCACCGTGTTCGAGCGCACGCCGGACGGCAAGGGAACGCAGATCTACGTCACCCACCAGACCATGGTCGAGGTCTACACCAACCAGGACAAGACGCAGACCACCTGGCAGCCTGGCACGCCCGACCCGGGACTCGACACCATCTTCCTGCGCAAGCTCATGGTGTCGCTCGGAATGGGCGCGGAGGCGGCCAAGCAGAGCGTCCAGACACCCAGCCCGGTCGCTCAGCCGGTCGTCTCGCAACTCGTCGACAACGGCCTCGGACTGGAACTGCAGGACGGCTTCGAAAATGCCTGGAGGCGCGTCAGCCTGGCGATCAATACGGCCGGCTTCACGGTCATCGACCGCGACCGCTCCGCTGGCTATTTCGACGTGCGCTACATCAGCGCCGAAGCGGCGCTGAAGGCGTCGCAGGACAGCGTCGGATTCTTCGGCAAGCTGTTCGGCAAGACCGAAGCCGCGCCCAAGCTGGCCGATTACCGCATTGCCCTGCAATCGGTCGGAACCCAGACCAAGGTGACGGTGCAGACGCCGCAGGGCCAGCCGCTGCAGAGCGACGACGCGCGCAAGATCCTGCAGATCCTGCAGCAGCAGATCCACTGACCGCCAGTGGCGCGCGGCAATCGCGCGCTGCTACGGCGCCGCGCGGACGGCAGACAACAAAAAAGCCGGCTGACGCCGGCTTTTCTGCATCTGCGGGGCAGATTTACTTCGAAGCGCTGGCGCCGGACGCCGGAGCGGCCGGAGCGGAAGCCGCGGCGGGAGCCGAAGCAGCGGCCGGGGCCGAAGCAGCAGCCGGAGCCGAAGCAGCAGCCGGAGCCGAAGCAGCAGCCGGGGCCGAAGCCGGGGCCGAAGCAGCCGGAGCGGCTTCTTCTTTCTTGCCGCAGGCGGCAAGAGCCAGGGCCGCGATCATCGATGCCAGCAGAATGGACTTTTTCATTACTTTCCTCGTAGCGTCAGTCAATAAACAACGAATGGGCGGGGCACAAAATTTTTTTCCGTCCTGAGCGAACCGAATAGCAGCCGCAACAGGCTGCCACATCATGCTCGGCGCATAAGTATATCGGACATCGGGTAAACCCCGTTGTGCCCTGGCGCAACGCAAATGGGGTGTTGCGAAATGATCACAGACCCAGGATCGACGCGGGAAAGTCCGGTAGCGCCTGCTCCCAGATCGGCTCGAACCCGTTCCGCAGCGCCGTGAGTCTGGCCGGCGCCACGATCTGCTTTCCGCTCGTCCACGCCGGCCTGTGGGCGATGATGGCCCTGGAGCCGGTCCACGCGAATTCGGGCAGATCCGCGATCAGCGCAGCCCGGATCACGCGACACTCGATGACATGCGAGAAGTCGCGCCGGAATGCCGCGAATCGGGGAAATCTTGCGCGAACGTCGCGCCAGTCGACGGCAAGCATGCGCAATGCCGACGGCCGGTTGGGATCGCGCAATGCCCAGATCTCGAGTGCCCGGATGAATCCCCGGTCGTTCAGCGGCCAGTAGCGGAAATCGGCGCTGAACCACGCCATCGCCGGCCGCTGGTCGGCGACGACCGACAGCAGCGCGCGATGCGCTTCGACGCGGGTCTCGAACGGTTCGTCGGGACGATCGTCGACCGCGTCGGCGGGGCCGCCGCCCTGATCAGCCATCACCGCGCCCCGGTGCCCCGGACCCGGCCGGCACATCCGCGCCGTCGGGCCGGAGCCAGCCCTGCGCGCACCAGTCGAGCAGCAGGGCGCGCTCCGCGGCATTGGCAGCGGCGAACTGCCCGGCGTCGAGCGCACGTTGATCGGCCAGCGTGCGCAACAGCGCCGATCCGGACAGTGGCTGCTCCACCGTTTCGCCGTTGATGAACACCGCCTGTGCGGTGTAGAGCATGCGGCTGCGCCGGTCGAGCCGTACGCCGCCGCGCCGGCAGGTCGCGCGCAGTTCGGCCGCCGGCCGCGGATCGGCGTCGAACCAGACCTCGGGCTTGGGTTCGGTCAGATACTCGCCCAGCACCGTCTCGAAGACCGCCGCATCGGGCCGGAGCCGCGAGAATGCCTGCGCCGCGAATCGCACCATCGCCTTGGGCAGCAGCGCGGGCGGCTCGCCCGGCCGCAGCGGCGGATCGGCATAGATCGGACCGCCATCGCCCTGCGCGTCGGCGAGATGCCAGAGCACCTCCTTGAGCAGTTCGTCCTGCGGCGGTGCGCGAAAGCCGATGGAATAGGTCATGCAGTCCGCCCCGACGGCGATGCCGTCATGGCCCCATTGCGGCGGAAGATAGAGCATGTCGCCGGGTTCGACGACGATCTCTTCCTCCGGTTCGAAATGGGACAGCAGCTTGACCGGTTTTCCCGGCTGCAGCGTCGGATCGGCCACGGGGCCGATGCGCCAGCGCCGCCGTCCGGCCGCCTGCAGCAGGAACACGTCGTACGCGTCCTGATGCGGTCCGACGCCGCCCCCGTCGCTCGCCCAGGAAATCATCAGATCGTCGAGCCGCGCGTCGGGAATGAAGCGGAATGCCTGGACCAGTTCGCTCGCCGCGTCGACGTGGAGATTGACGCCCTGCACCAGCAGCGTCCACCTGGCCTGCGTCACCGGCGGCAGCCGACGCCGCGGAATCGGTCCGTGGTCGAGCTGCCAGCGTCGGCCGCTGTGCTGCAGCAGCCTCGACTCGACGTCGTCGCGCGCCGCCAATGCGAACAGCTGCGTCCGCGTCAGCAGCGGACGAAAGCCGGGCAGCGCCTGCCGCAGCAGCAGCGGCCGGCGCTGCCAGTAGTCGCGCAGGAAGCGGGGCAGGTCGAGTTCGCCCCAGTGGATTGCATAAGTTGACATCATCGCCATGTTCCAATGCGCGCGGACAATTCCCCGCACCCGATCCTCTCATTGACCAGCGAGCGAGCATACCGATGAATATCACCAACGACCTTGTCGCCACCCTGTCCTGGCGCATGACCGACTCGCAGGGCGAGTTGATCGACGAAAACCCCGAAGGCGACGATTTCTATGTCGGCGGCGACGATCTGCTGCCGCGGATGACCGAACAGCTCATCGGCAAGGCAGTCGGCGACAAGGGCGACATCTACCTGCAGCCCGAGGATGCCTTCGGCGACTACGACGCCGGGCTGCTCCGGCTCGAGGACCGGACCCTGTTCCCGGCGGACATCGAGGAAGGCATGATGTTCGAGCAGCTGCCCGACGGCTGTGCCCCGGCCGATCCCGACGTCTACTACACCGTCACCGAGATCCACGACGACAAGGTGCTGCTCGACGGCAACCACCCGCTCGCCGGAATGGCGCTGCGCATCGAGTACGCCGTCCTCGACGTGCGTGAACCCGACCCGGACGAACGCGAAGCCCGCAGCGCGCTGCTCGAGACCGCCGACTCCGGATTGTTTCTGCCGGGCCGTCCGGCCGACGCGTGAGCGCGAGCGCGGTCAGTGCGCGCCGGTGGAGCCGAAGCCGCCGGCACCGCGCTGCGTTGCGGTGAAGTCGTCGACCACGTCCCAGCGCGCCTGCACCACCGGCACCAGCACCATCTGCGCGATCCGCTCCATCGGCTGCACGGTGTAGGCGGCTGAACCGCGGTTCCAGCAGCTCACCATCAGTGGCCCCTGGTAGTCGGAATCGATCAGCCCGACCAGGTTGCCCAGCACCAATCCGTGCTTGTGGCCAAGTCCCGAGCGCGGCAGCAGCATCGCGCACAGAGCCGGGTCGGCAATGTGCATCGCCAATCCGGTCGGAATGAGCTCGGCCTGCCCCGGCTGCAGCACCAGCGGAGCGGCGATGCAGGCCCGCAGATCCATGCCGGCGCTGCCGCTGCTGGCGTAGGCGGGAAGCTGCTCGTGCAGTCGCGGGTCGAGCACGCGGACGGAGATCGATTTCATCGGGTGTCTGAAGGAGAGTCGGTCGGGAATCGAAAGCCGGCGCGGCCGTCGTCGCGTCAGCGCGCCGCGCCAGACAGGCGCCGGGCGATCTCGGCAACCAGCGCACGCGCCAGCATCAGCTTGCGGCCGCGGCCGAGGGGCCGGTGGCCGTCGGCGTCGAACAGCTCGAGCGCATTGTCGTCGCTGCCGAAGGTGTCGGGGCCGATGTTGCCCACCAGCAGCGGCACGCCCTTGCGTTCGCGCTTGGCCGCGGCATGCGCGACCAGCTGCTCGCTCTCGGCGGCGAAGCCGACGCAGAACGGCGCCGAGGGCAGCGCGGCGACGCCGGCGAGGATGTCCGGATTGGGCTGCAGCGCGATCGCCGGCGCCGGCTCGCCGTCGCGCTTCTTCTGCTTGTGCGCGAAGGTCTGCGCCGGCCGCCAGTCGGCGACCGCGGCGGTCGCGACGAACAGTTGCGCCTGCGCCGCCCGCGCCATGACCGCGTCGTGCATCTGCTGTGCGCTGGTCACATCGATGCGTTCGACGCCGAACGGCGCCGCCAGCGCGGTCGGGCCGCTGACCAGCGTGACTTCGGCACCGGCCTCTCGCGCGGCGCGGGCCACGGCATAGCCCATCTTGCCGCTCGATCGGTTGGTCAACCCGCGGACCGGGTCGATCGCTTCGAATGTCGGCCCGGCGGTCACGAGGGTGCGCACGCCGGCGAGCACCTTGGGCTGGAACGCCGCGACGATGTCCTGCAGCAGATCCTCCGGCTCGACCATCCGTCCTTCGCCGATTTCACCGCACGCCTGCTCGCCCGCCGCCGGACCGCTGATCCAGGCGCCGTCGGCGCGCAGCCGCGCCACGTTGCGCCGCGTCGCCGGGTGCTGCCACATCTCGCGGTTCATCGCCGGCGCATACAGCACCGGCTTGCCCGCCGCGAGCAGCAGGGTCGACAGCAGGTCGTCAGCCAGCCCGTTGGCGGCACGTGCCAGCGTATGCGCCGTCGCGGGCGCGACGACGATCAGTTCGGCCTCGCGCGCCAGCGCGATGTGCGCCATCGAGTCGGGAACGCGCGCGTCCCACAGGTCGCCGTGCACCGGCCGCCCCGACAGCGCCTGGAACGTGGCCGCGCCGACGAAGCGGCTGGCGGCCTCGGTCAGCACCACCTGGACGGTCGCGCCCTCCTTGATCAGCAGCCGGACCAGTTCGGCCGACTTGTACGCCGCGATCCCCCCGGTCACGCCGAGGAGGATGTGCCTGCCTTGCAGGTCCATGGCCGTGCTCAGGCGCCGAGCCGCTGCTGCAGCAGCGTGTGCGCCTGCTGCAGCGCCTGGTCGATCTGACCCGGCAGGGTGCCGCCGGCCATCGCAAAGTCGGGGCGTCCGCCGCCCTTGCCGCCGACCACCTGCGCCGCGGCGCTGACCAGGTCGCCGGCCTTGATGCGCTCGATGCGATCGGCGCTGACACCGGCGGCGAGCTGCACCTTGCCGCCGTCGGCGCTCGCGAGCAGCACCACCGCGCTCTTGAGCCGCGACTTGACGCGGTCGACCGCGTCGCGCAGCCCCTTGGCGTCGAGCCCGTCCATGCGCGCCAGCAGCACCTGCGTGCCGCCGATGGTGACGGCCTGCGACAGCATGGCGTCGCCCTGCGCCGCCGCCTGCTGCGCCTTGAGCTGGGCGATGTCCTTCTCCAGCTGCCGCTGCTGCTCGAGCAGTTGCTCCACCTTGGCGAGCGCCTCGTCGGCCGGCACCTTCAGGGTGCGACCCAGCCGCGACAGCAGCGCGTCCTCCTGCTGGACGAAGCGCAGCGCGTTCATCCCGGTGATGGCCTCGACGCGGCGGATCCCCGCGGCGACCCCGCCCTCGAAGGTGATCTTGAACAGGCCGATGTCGCCGGTGCGCGCGACGTGGGTACCGCCACACAGTTCGCGCGAACTGCCGATGTCGAGCACCCGTACCACGTCGCCGTACTTCTCGCCGAACAGCATCATCGCGCCCAGCGCCTTGGCCTCGTCGATCGGCAGCACCCGCGCCTGCGTCTGCGCGTTGCGCAGAATCTCGTCGTTGACCATCTGCTCCACGCGGCGGATCTCGTCCTCGGCCAGCGCCACGTCGTGCGAGAAGTCGAACCGCGTCTTGTCGGCGTCGACCAGCGAGCCCTTCTGCTGCACGTGGTCGCCGAGCACGGTGCGCAGCGCCTTGTGCATCAGGTGGGTCACGCTGTGGTTGCGCATGGTCGCCGCGCGGCGCTCGGCGTCGACCTGCGCCGCGACGACCTCGCCGACGCGCAGGCTGCCCGACTCGAGCGTGCCGTGGTGCCCGAACACGTCGGCCTGGATCTTCTGCGTGTCCCGGACCACGAACTTCAGCCCGCACGAATCGCCTTCGTACAGCACGCCGCTGTCGCCGACCTGGCCTCCCGATTCGGCGTAGAACGGGGTGCGGTCCAGCACCACCACTCCAGCCTGCCCGGCCTGCATCTGCGGCACCGCCGTGCCATCCACGTACAGCGCCAGCACCCGTGCCTCGTCGACACGGAAATGGTCGTAGCCCTCGAAGCGCGTGGCGGCGCCGGCATAGTCGAGGGCCGCCTGCATCTTGAACTTGCCGGCGGCGCGCGCCTGCTCGCGCTGCCGGTCCATGGCGGCGTCGAACGCCGCTGCGTCCACCTCGACGCCGTGCTCGCGGCAGACGTCCTGCGTGAGGTCGAGCGGGAAGCCGAAGGTGTCGTGCAGCTTGAACGCCAGTTCGCCGTCGAGCACCTTGCTGCCGGCCACGCGCAGCGCCGCCAGTTCGGTGTCGAGGATGGACATGCCGTTGTCGATGGTCTCGAAGAACCGCGCCTCCTCCGCCTGCAGCACCTCGGCGACGCGCTGCCGCGCCTGCGCGAGTTCCGGATAGGCGGCGCCCATCTGTGCCGCCAGATCCGCAACCAGCCGATGGAAGAACGGCTGACGCACCCCCAGCTTGTAGCCGTGGCGGATGGCGCGGCGCACGATGCGACGCAGCACGTAGCCGCGTCCCTCGTTGCCCGGAATCACCCCGTCGACGATGAGGAATGCACAGGCGCGGATGTGATCGGCGATCACCTTGAGCGAGTTGTGCGCGAGGTCGGCACAGCCGGTCTCGCGCGCCGCCGCCTTGATCAGCGCCTGGAACAGGTCGATGTCGTAGTTGCTGTGCACATGCTGCAGCACCGCGGCGATGCGCTCCAGCCCCATGCCGGTGTCGACGCAGGGCTTGGGCAGCGGCTTCTGCCGGAACCCGGCGACCTTGAAGCGGCCGCCGTCGCGGCTGACCTGCCCGATGCCGCCATCCGCCTCGATCGCGGCCTTGCGCGACTGCGCCTCGCCTTCGGTCGCGAAGAATTCGTCGCCGGCGTGGAAGCGCTCGAACTGCATGAACACCAGGTTCCAGATCTCGATGTAGCGGTCGCCGTCCTCCTCCGGCGACCCGGGCGGGCCGCCCCAGACCTCGGGACCGTGGTCGTAGAAGATCTCGCTGCAGGGACCACACGGGCCGGTGTCGGCCATCTGCCAGAAGTTGTCGGAGGCGTAGCGCGCGCCCTTGTTGTCGCCGATGCGGATGATGCGCTCGACCGGCACGCCGATTTCCTTGGCCCAGATGCCGTGGGCCTCGTCGTCTTCGGCGTAGACGGTGACCCACAGCTTGTCGGCCGGCAGCTTGTAGACGTTGGTCAGCAGCTCCCAGGCGTAGCGGATCGCGTCACGCTTGAAGTAGTCGCCGAAGCTGAAGTTGCCCAGCATCTCGAAGAAAGTGTGGTGACGCGCGGTGTAGCCGACGTTCTCCAGGTCGTTGTGCTTGCCGCCGGCGCGCACGCAGCGCTGCGCCGTGGTGGCGCGGGTGTAGGGGCGCCGGTCCTGGCCGAGGAACACGTCCTTGAACTGCACCATGCCCGAATTGGTGAACAGCAGCGTCGGATCGTTGCCCGGCACCAGCGACGACGACGCGACGCGGGTCGAGCCCTTCGATTCGAAATAGGCGAGGAATTTTTCTCGGATGTCGGAGACGTTCATGGACGGGGATGGCCTCGGAGTGGACGTGCCGCGCGGGCGCAAATGGCACCTTCGCCGCGACGACGCGAGGGGTAAGATTTTAGGCGTCTTGCATCGTCCGCCGCCGCGCGCGGCCGATGCCCCCGGCCCGGCCCACCGCCGGCCGGCGCAACTTCCATCCGATCATCCCGAAATCCCAACCGGAGCATTCCATGGACCGGCCCGCCAATCCCCTGTCGCTGCTCAACGATCCTTCGCTGCTCAAGACCCAGGCCTACATCGATGGCGCCTGGGTCGACTCGGCGCAGCGCTTCGCCGTCACCGACCCTGCCACCAACGCCGAGATCGCACAGGTTCCCGCGCTCGAACCAATGCACGCCCAGCTCGCGATCGACGCCGCCGACGCCGCCTGGCCGGCGTGGCGGGCGATGGCCGCCAAGCAGCGCGCTGCGCTGCTGCGCCGCTGGTACGACCTGCTGATGGCCAACGCCGACGACCTGGCGCGCATCATGACGTCCGAGCAGGGCAAGCCGCTGGCGGAGGCGCGCGGCGAGGTGGTCTACGGCGCCAGCTTCGTTGAATGGTTCGCCGAGGAAGGCAAACGCGTCTACGGCGAGACCATCCCCAGCCCCGATCCGACCAAGCGGCTCCTGGTGCTCAAGCAGCCGGTCGGCGTCTGCGCGGCGATCACGCCGTGGAACTTCCCGCTGGCGATGATCACCCGCAAGGTCGCCCCGGCGCTGGCCGCGGGCTGCCCGGTGGTGATCAAGCCGGCCGAGCAGACCCCGCTGACCGCGCTCGCCGCGGCCGAGCTGGCGCATCGCGCCGGCATCCCGCGCGGGGTGCTCAACGTGCTGACCGCCGACGGGGCGGGGTCGATCGCCATCGGCAAGCTGCTGTGCGCCTCGCCGGTGGTGCGCCACCTGTCGTTCACCGGGTCGACCGAGGTCGGCCGCATCCTGATGGCCCAGTCGGCGCCGAGCATCAAGAAGCTGTCGCTCGAACTCGGCGGCAACGCCCCGTTCATCGTGTTCGATGACGCCGACGTCGACGCCGCGGTCGAGGGCGCGATGGCGAGCAAGTACCGCAACGCCGGTCAGACCTGCGTCTGCGCCAACCGGCTGTACGTCCAGGACGGCATCTATGACCGCTTCGTCGCCAAGCTGGCGCAAGCCGTCGGCGGACTGAAGGTCGGCGACGGCTTCACCGAAGGCGTCAACCTGGGGCCGCTGATCGACGATCAGGCGCTGGCCAAGGTGGAGAACCACATTGCCGACGCCCTGTCCAAGGGCGCGCGCATGGTCGTCGGCGGCAAGCGCGTCGACGCCGGCCCCAACGCCGGCCGCTTCTACCAGGCGACCGTGCTGGCCGACGTCACCGCCGACATGCTCTGCTCCCGCGAGGAGACCTTCGGCCCGGTCGCGCCGGTGTTCCGGTTCAAGACCGAAGCCGAGGCCATCGCCGCGGCCAACGCCACCGAATTCGGACTGGCGTCGTACTTCTTCAGCCGCGACGTCGGCCGGATCTTCCGTGTCGCGGAAGCGCTGGAGTACGGCATGGTCGGGATCAACACCGGGCTGATGTCCAACGAGGTCGCGCCGTTCGGCGGCGTCAAGCAGTCGGGCCTCGGCCGCGAGGGCTCGCACCACGGCATCGACGAGTACGTCGAAATGAAGTACCTCTGCCTGGGCGACCTGAACAAGTGACCGGCATCGCCCGGCGGCCTTTGCAGTCGCCGGGCGATGGTTCAGGGTTTTCACTGACCGGAGACGCTTGAGCGCGGCTCCCCGCTTGCCGCAGAATGGTCGGCTGCAACGGGACAAGCCCATGCCGGATCCGGCCATACTGCGCGCCAAGCGACTCAGCAAGCACTTTTCCGGTTTCGCCGCCGTCCTGGACGTCGACCTGGACGTCGCCGAGGGATCGATCCACGCGCTGGTCGGTCCCAACGGGGCGGGCAAGACCACCTGCTTCAACCTGCTCAGCAAGTTCCTCGTCCCGACGTCCGGCACGGTGCACTTCCAGAACCGGGACGTCACCGGATTGCAGCCCGCCGAAATCGCCCGGCTCGGCATGGTGCGGTCGTTCCAGATCAGCGCCACGTTTCCGCGCATGACCCTGCTCGACAACGTCCGCGTCGGCCTGCAGCGGCGCAGCGGCCTCGCGCACCAGTTCTGGATGTCGCGCCGCGCGCTCGACCGGCTGAACGACCGGGCGATGGAATACCTCGACCTCGTCGGACTGGCCGGGCAGGCGGATCAGCCGGCTGCCAATCTGCCCTACGGCCACAAGCGGGCGCTGGAACTGGCGACCACGCTGGCGATGGATCCGCGGCTGCTGCTGCTCGACGAGCCCACGCAGGGGCTGGGACACGAGGATGTCGAGCAGGTGACCGAACTCATCCGTCGCGTCGCCCGCGGCCGCACGGTGCTGATGGTCGAGCACAACATGTCGGTGATATCGCGCATCTGCGACCGCGTCACGGTCATGCAGCGCGGTCAGGTGCTGGCCGAGGGCAGCTACGCCGAGGTGTCGAGCAACCCCGAGGTCATCGCCGCCTACATCGGCGAGCCCGAGGACGAGGAGATTCCGGCATGAGCGCGGTCGCCGCCGGCGCCACGCCGACACCCGACACCGCGGGCGCGCCGGCACTGGCGATCGAGAACCTGCACGCCTGGTACGGTGAATCGCACGTGCTCCACGGCGTCGATCTCCACGTCGGCACCGGCGAGACGGTGTGCCTGCTCGGCCGCAACGGGGCCGGAAGAACCACCACCCTGCGGGCGATCATGGGGCTCACCGGGCGCCGCAGCGGCAGCATCCGCATCGGCGGAAAGGAAGCCATCGGCCTGCCGCGGCACCGCATCGCCGGACTTGGCGTCGGTTACTGCCCCGAGGAACGCGGCATCTTCGCCAGCCTGTCGACACGCGAAAATCTGCTGCTGCCGCCGCGGCTCAAGACCGGGTTTCCCGGACTCGACACCGCCGAGATCCACGCCCTGTTTCCGAACCTGCACGAACGCGCCCGCAGCCCCGGAACGCGCCTCTCAGGAGGCGAGCAGCAGATGCTGGCCGTCGCCCGCGTGCTGCGCACCGGCGCCCGGCTGCTGCTGCTCGACGAAATCTCGGAGGGACTGGCGCCGGTGATCGTGCAGTCCCTGGGGCGTGCGATGGCGGCGCTCAGGAACAAGGGTTTCTCGATTCTGCTCGTCGAGCAGAACTTCCGCTTTTCGGCCAATCTGGCCGACCGCTTCTACGTGATGGAACGCGGCCGGATCGTGCTGGAACTGGACCGGGCACGGCTGCAGTCGCACCGCGACGAATTGCAGACCCTGCTCGGCGTTTAGGCTCCGTCGCCGCATCGTGAAAACAAGGAGACTCGCATGAAGCTGAAACCCCTCGCCCTCGCCCTCACCCTGGCCGCATCCACGGCCGGCGCAGCCCACGCCGCTGCGCCGGTGAAGATCGGTTTCATCACCGATCTGTCGGGCGTCTACTCCGCGGTCGACGGTCCCGGCGGCGTCGCCGCGATCAAGATGGCGATCCACGATTTCGGCGGCAGCGTGCTCGGCCGCAAGATCGAACTGGTCAGCTTCGACCACCAGAACAAGGCCGACCTCGCCGCCGGCAAGGCCAAGGAGTACCTGTCGCAGGACGGTGTCGACATGCTGCTCGGCGGCACCAACAGCGCGACCGCGCTGGCGATGGAGCCGATCGCGGCGGAGTACAAGAAGCCGTTCTTCGTCGTCGGCGCCGGCGCGTCGAGCATCGTCGGCAAGCAGTGCACGCCGTACACCGTCATGTACGCGTACAACACCACCGCGCTGGCGCGCGGCACGGCAAGCGCGGTGATCAAGCACGGCGGCAAGAGCTGGTACTTCCTGACCGCCGACTACGCCTTCGGCAAGTCGCTGCAGGACGAGGCGGAGAAGGTGGTCAAGGCCGACGGCGGCACCGTGGTCGGCCGCGTGCTGGCGCCGCTGGGCGCGTCGGACTTCTCGTCGTACCTGCTGCAGGCGCAGGCATCGAAGGCGCAGGTGCTCGGCCTGGCGAACGCCGGCGGCGACTCGGACAACTCGATCAAGCAGGCGAACCAGTTCGGCGTCACCAAGACGATGAAACTCGCCGGGCTGCTGCTGTTCATCACCGACATCCACAGCGTCGGTCTGCCCGCGGCGCAGGGCCTGTACCTGACGACGCCGTGGTACTGGAACCAGAACGCGCAGTCGCGCGCCTGGGCCGAGCGCTACTTCAAGGAGATGCACGCCATGCCGACCTTCCTCCAGGCCGGCGACTATTCGGCGGCCATGACCTACCTCAAGGCCGTCAAGGCAGCGGGAACGACCGACGGCACCAAGGTCATGGACGTGATGCGCAAGATGAAGGTCAACGACATGTACATGCACGACGGATTCATGCGGCCGGACGGTCTGATGATCCACGACATGTACCTCGAGCAGGTCAAGACGCCGGCCGAATCGAAGCAGCCCTGGGACTACTACAAGCTGGTCGAGACCATCCCGGGCAACGATGCCTTCGGCCCCGCCTCGGCCTACGGCTGCCCGCTCGACAAGTGAAAGGCGGCTTTGCCGTCCGGGCGGCTGCCGCGGCAGCCGCCCGGCGGTTGCGCCTGACCACGCCCGACGTTCGAGGTGATGCTTGACTGAACTCTTCGGCTTTCCCGTTCCGCTGCTGCTCGGGCAATTGATGCTCGGGCTGGTCAACGGCGCGTTCTATGCCATGCTGTCGCTCGGGCTGGCGGTGATCTTCGGGCTGATGGACGTGGTCAACTTCGCGCACGGCGCCTTCTTCATGATGGGCGCGATGTTCGCCTGGATCGGCGGGCAGTACTTCCACATCGGTTACTGGCCGATGCTGGCGATTGCGCCGCTGCTCGTCGGCCTCATCGGCATCGCCATCGAACGCTCGATGCTGCGCCGGCTGCGCGGCATCGATCCGATCTACGGCCTGCTGCTCACCTTTGGCCTGACGTTGCTGATCGAAGGGCTGTTCCGCTCGTTCTTCGGCGTCGCCGGGGCGCCGTACAACCCGCCGGACGCGCTGAGCAGCACCCTCGACCTGGGCTTCATGTACCTGCCTTCCTATTACGCCTTCGCCGTCGTCGCCAGCCTTGCAGCCTGCCTCGGCACCTGGCTGTTGATCGAACGCACCAAGCTGGGCGCCTACCTGCGCGCAGGGACCGAGAATCCGGCGCTGGTCCAGGCGTTCGGCATCAACTTCCCGCTGCTGACCATGCTGACCTTCGGCTTCGGCTCGGCGCTCGCCGGGTTGGCCGGCGTGCTGGCCGCGCCGGTGATCCAGGTATCGCCGCTGATGGGATCGAACCTGATCATCGTGGTGTTCGCGATCGTGGTCATCGGCGGCATGGGATCGGTCCTCGGCGCCATCGTCACCGGCCTCGCGCTCGGCCTGGTGGAGGGGCTGGCGAAGGTGCTGTACGCGCCGATCTCGACCACGGTGGTGTTCATCCTGATGGCCGTCGTGCTGACGGTCCGGCCGGCCGGCCTGTTCGGCCGGGAGAAGTGATCATGCTGCGCAACCTTCGCCTGCCTTCCGCCGTCGTCTGGGCGCTGCTGGCGCTGACCGCCGCGGCACCATGGCTCGGGCTCTATCCGGT
>JAKAIB010000002.1 GCA_021814605.1 Pseudomonadota bacterium
ACGGAGAAACGCCGCTCGCCCGAACCGAGAAACACCGTCACGATGGGCGTGACGGCAACCCGCGACTCTATTTCTGACTGGAGGGAAGTCGGGGCTCAGGTCAGACCGAACCGAGAAACACCGTCACGATGGGCGTGACGGCAACCCGCGACTCTATTTCTGACTGGAGGGAAGTCGGGGCTCAGGTCACCGGGGGCAAGGTCACACGTCACCTGCGCGGCAAGGGAGTAGCGACTTGCCGTCCTGTCCTCATATCGATATTTCCTGAGAATACCACATGTCGTCCGGATGGAGGGTAGAATGGATAATACGCGCCGCGAAAGTCTAGATAATTGTCCCGGACGGCGACTCCGTCAAGCACGTTTCCTGTGGACACCCCAATCGCAACGGAGCAAGACATGCTAATTTTTGGTCCAGGCGCTATTATTGTATTTTTTTCCACCACCGTGTTGATGATAGACGAAGAGTGCGCACCTTCCTGCGCTGCGACTTGAATTCCTTGCATGCCATTTACTTCTCCGTCGTCCGGTGGTTGATAAATAGTGTTGAATGCGATGACTGAATTATCCGCTCTGCTGCCAACGAACTGAACAAAATCGGGGTGCGACCCCACAGCGTGCCCCATACTCACCACCAAATTGTACTTTACCGTCGGTGATATCGTGCCATTACTGAAATCAATAGCGTCACTTGGTGCATCAATCAATAAATTATAAATTGCAACAAATTTTCCGGACCCATTGAAATTAATGAGTGCCCAAACCGTATCCGAATTTCCGTTGGCGGTTGTGGACCCCCCATCAAACCAGCTATACGTGATCGTTAGACTGCCAGCACCGGCCTCGGCGTTAATCGGAACGACGTTGTTAACACCGACAACGAATTTCGAATTCGACACTACTGTATCGCTGACACCCGAATGAATATATATTCCGTAACCCCCGTGAAGCGAAAAATCGTAGCCGTCCAGTGTCACATTATCTTTTTGGATGCGGATCAAATGATTCCCGGGGTCGATCGCCGTGCCAGCGACGGATAAGGTGAGCGGGTCCTTAAGACGCACACCGCTGTGGACGCCGACAGCATAGTCAACTCCCGCGACTTTCCACGGAGGCCTGGCAGCATAATGTCGTAACAATTCACCGAGTTGGGGGGAACCGGCGGGTGCATTCGTGAGTCCGTCGTCATAAGCAATCGTTACCTCAGCCGAACCGACGGGGTTCGACGCCGCACACGATGCAAGCACAATGCCCGACCCCAGGGCCGCCTCGACCGAAGCCGAGGCTCCGATATCGCCGAGCCGGGAGACCCACAACCATGCCTTCCGCGCAACTTCTAATCCCGGCATCTGCCTCATTCTCCTTTATTGTCCTCGTATTGGGCACGCGACGACACCCCGACTGGCGCCGACACGCTGCGGATTCTTCACGTCGGCAGGGCCGACGTCGATTGTGGCTCACCCGCCGTTGCGCTGGCGCGTTACGTTCTCGCCACAGCGGCGCTCAGTCGCTGAACTCGTTGCCAACGACATCCGACGCCACCTCGGTGTTCACGTGCCCCAACTCCCCAAGATGCGCCCGGACACCCACCAGTAATCCCACCAGGATCCATGTCGTCCCCCACAGATCCACGGTGAACCCCATGAAGATGATCAGGAAGATGATGATCCCGAGTATCGTGCCCAGCTTCGCCTCGGCATCCGACAGGCACACGCTCGGTCCCGACGTGGGCAGCGAGCATGAGCCGATCATGGAAAGCCCGGTCAGGATCGCGCACGGAATCCCATAATCCATCGCTAGGACCAGCCAAAGCGAATCTACCGACCCTCCGTAGTCGTAGCTGCCGTCAACAGCGCCGAAATACGGGCTCTGCACGACGGCAGGCCCTATCACGTTCCAAACATACAGCCGAAAATACGCAGTCTGCGGATCGATAGTAAGATAGTCGAATAGGTGTCCGAATGGCGAATTGGTGGATTCGATCAGGACCACTGCGCCAAGCATCGGCGGCAACGAAAGCAACAGCCACTTGTGGGGAACCTCCTTGAAAAGACGGCTGTAGAACAGCAGCGCAATCCCGATTGCAAGGCATTGCTGGGGGGCCGAGGAGAACGCGATCACGACGCCCAGGCCGGACATGACCGCGCAGACTCGTCCGAATCTGCTAATCGCGGAAACGCTAATAAGAAAGCCGAGCGCGCAGACGAACCCTAGCAGAATCGGATGCTCTATTGGCCCGGCCGCGCGGAGGAATCCGAACCGGTACCCATCCGCCACATTCCAGGTCTTCTGATACCCGGTGATCTGGCCGGCAACTTCACGCGTGACATACCGGCCGGTAACCGTGTCGAGGAGCGCATCGGCAACGACGAAGGCAATCACAACGCAGAGCAGCTCCACGAACGCGATCGCCTCTCCGCGGCCCGAAAGCAGCGCGCGCGTCGTCAGATAAGCCATGAGATATTCGAGAACGATTGGCCCCGAATGGAAAACGGTATTCGCCACGCCGTGTGTGACCGCCGGTCCCAGGAACATCCAGAACCCGCTCAGTGGAACAAAAATGTCCGATGCGACGAATCGATAGTTCCCCTGGCTTATCTTAGCGACGAACCGCACCGCCACGAAGGGCACGAAGACGAGGAACAGCAGTCTCGTAACCGTCAGCCGCAAGCTGAAGACGAAGAACGAGAAGGCTTCCGGAAGGAACAAAGTCAGCAGGATCAGCTTCAGTGCAGTTGACAGCTTCGCCTGCGCGGCACTATCGTCCACAGGCGCGCTCTCGAAATCCGCGTTACTGGCGTCGTTGAGCCACATCGGCGTCTGCGTCATGGCTGGTCCCAGGCTGGCGGGGTCTCTACAGACATTAGCGCTAAAATCGTCTGCGTCTGCCGCCCCGGCAGCGCGCGCCGCGACGCTATTCCCCCATCAACCGCCCCACCAACCGCTCCATCGTCGCCACCGACCGGAACGTCTCGGGCGTGATGTCGGCCTGCGGGATCTCGATGGTGAATTCGTTCTCCACGGCCAGCATCAGCTTGACCATGTCGAGCGAGGTGAGGCCGACCTCCGCCAGCGTGTCGTCATCATCGAAAGATGGCGTGATTGCCTGGGAGGCGAGAATCTCCGTCACCACGGCACGCAGGCGTGCGCGCGTGGAGGTTGCGGCGGGACCGGCATCGGTCAGCAGGGCAAGGCCATCGGACTGCATGTGCACGACCATCGATCCTGTGGTTCGCCTGCCGGGCACGGTGCCGTACGGGTATCCCGCCGTCCGCATCCTGGAAGCAATGATTTCATATTACGACCTTATCCGCCCTGGAACCCGACCGTCAAGCGTCCCGTGCGCGACGGCGGCTCTTATCCCGCTTGCGCCGCCTCCAGCGCCGCGACCAGCCGCATGACGTCCTCCTCGCTTGTCCTACCGTGCGTGACGCAGGCGCGGATCACGGGGCGGCCTTCGAAGATCGCGACCGAAATCCATGCGGTGCCGGAGGCCAGCACGCGGCGCACGATCGTCTGCGGGTCGGGGGCACCCGCCGGCGGCTCCAGGCACAGCACGGCCAGCGGGGAATCGTTCGCCACGGTCCAACCGCGCCGCTGCATCTCCTCGCCCAGCAGGGCGATACGGGCGATCGCCTGCTCGACATGCGCGGCATATCCCTCCCACCCGGCGGCGGCGAGGGCGAGGAACAGGCGCAGACCGAGGAAGCGGCGTGACCACTGTACGGTGGTGACATAAGGGTCGAGCGTCGCCGCGTTCGAGGGCATGTAGCCGGTGCTGACCCGGAACGTCTCCGACAGCACCGCCGGGCGGCGGGTGAGGAACATGCCGCAGCCCATCGTGGTCGCCAGCCATTTGTGGGCGTCGATGGTCAGCGAGTCCGCGAGCGCGAGATCGGCCAGAATGGCGCGATGACGCCCCGAGGCGATCAGCGCCCCGCCCCAGGCGGCATCGACATGGAACCACAGGCCGACCTGCCGCGCGATCCCGGCGGCCTGGGCGATCGGGTCGATCATGCCGGCCGCGGTCGTGCCGGCGGTCGCGACCAGCATGACGGGCACGCAGCCCCGCGCGCGATCGGCCACGACGGACTCGGCCAGCGCGGCGGCATCCATCCGCCCCTGTCCGTCGGTGCGCACCTGGCGCACCGCGTCGCGGCCGATGCCGGCCTGGTGGGCGATCTTGATCCAGGCGTGATGCGCCTCGTTGGAGATGTAGAACACCGGCGGCCCCGCGAAACCGCGCGCGCCCTGCGCGGCGAAGTCCGCGCAGGCGGCGGTCAGCGCCGAGATCAGCGCCGTAAAGTTCGCCTCAGCCCCGCCGGTGGTGAAGTGCCCGCCGGACCCGGGCGGCAGGCCGGCGCGCCGGGCGACGGCACCGATCACATGCGCCTCGATCTCGACCGCCATTGGGGAGGTCGTCCAGGTCGCGAGCTGCGGGTTGAACGCCGCGGCGATGCGGTCGGCGCACTGTGCGGGAAAGCTCGGCGCGGGATTGAACAGACCGAAATAGCGGGGATGCGTGATCTGCACGAGGCCGCGTTCCAGCCCGGCGATGGTCCAGGCCAGCAGATCGGACAGCTTGCGCGGCTGCTCGAAATCGAAGCCGGCCAGTTCGCGCGCCAGCCCCGCGCGATCGACGCCCGGCACGACCGGCCCGTCGGCGATGCGGCGGTCGAGGCTGGCGAGTTCCTGCGTCAGCCAGTCCTCGATCGCCAGGCGGGCGTCAGCATCGGGAAACAGCGCCGCGTGGCCGCGAGGTTCGTCCGGGGCGTTCATCATGCGCGTCCTTCGATCCGTCCTGCGGATGAAATCTGGCATCGCGCGGCGCCGTAACAGTAGGATGCCGCGCGTCCGTCGCGAGTCACCGCATGTCCGCTCCGCCCGCCGCCCGCGTGTCGTGCCGTCAGATCGCGGCGGCGGATCTGCCGGCGGTGGCCGATCTGCTGCATGCCGGCTTTCCGAAGCGGCCGCGCAGCTACTGGGTCGAAGGCCTGCAGCGCCTGACCCTCAACCACGCGCCGGAAGGCTATCCCAAATACGGCTACCTGCTGCAATCGGGCGGAGAGGTCGTCGGCGTGCTGCTGCTCGTCTTCTCCGCACGCGACGACGGATCGGGGCCTGTGCTGCGCGGCAATGTGTCGAGTTGGCATGTGCGACCAGCGTTCCGCGCCTACGCACCGCTGCTCGTGCTGCGCGCCATCCGCCACGCGGCCGCGCGCTATCTGAACGTCTCTCCCGCGCCCGAAACGCTGCCCATCATCACGGCGCAGGGCTTCCGACAGTTCAGCAGAGGCGTGTTCGCGGCGCTGCCGATGCTCGCGCGCAGCGGCACCGCGCGGCTGCACGCGAACGCCGCGCAATGGCGGGCAGCCGACATCCCCCACGCGGACCTGCGCCTGCTCTCCGATCACGCGGCGTTCGGCTGCCTCAGCCTGTGGTGCGAAACAAGGCAGGGCGGGCAACCCCTGATCTTCCGGCGGCGCCGGATCAAACCAGGCGGAATCCCCTGTGCGCACCTCATCTATTGCCGCTCGCTGGAAGACCTCGAAGCGGTTGCGGGACCCGTGGGCCGCTATCTTGCCCTGCGCGGGATGCCACTGATGCTGGTTGCCTGCGACCGGGCACTGCGCGGGGTGCCGGGTCGGTTGTTTCCCGACAAGCTGCCGATGTACTTCAAGGGTGCCGAGTCGCCGCGACAGGGCGACCTGAGCTACACCGAGGCGGCGCTGCTCGGCATGTGAGTCGTGCCAGAGCAAACCAAGCGGGAGCGGCGCTACCACGCGCCGCGCGTGTCGATCACGAACTTGTCCTTGAGCACGTCGCGATCAACCTGCAGGAAGCTCATGTGATCGACCAGCAGCAGCACGACATTGGCGCGCTCCATCGCCAGGTCGAAGTCGTGCAGCGCGAGGCCGCACTCCTCCAGCTCCCGCGGCAGGCGCGAGATGTGCGGCTCGACCACCAGCAGCTCGCCCACGCCCTCATGCGCCAGCCGGCGCACGATCTCCACCGCCGGGCTCTCGCGCAGGTCGTCCACGTCCTTCTTGTAGGAAAGCCCCAGGCAGGCGATCACCGGCCGCTTCAGCGCCGCGGCGCGCTCGCGCACCTTGGCGCAGACGAAGGCCGGCTTGGCGTCGTTGATCAGGCGCGCGGCACGGATCAGCTTCGCCTCGTCCGGATTGGTGGCCACGATGAACCACGGATCGACCGCGATGCAATGCCCGCCAACGCCGGGGCCGGGCGAGAGGATGTTGACGCGCGGATGCAGGTTGGCGACCGCGATCAGCTCCCACACGTTCACCTTGAGCCGGTCGCAGATGAAGCTCAACTCGTTGGCGAAGGCGATGTTGACGTCGCGATAGGCGTTCTCCGTCAACTTGGCGAGCTCGGCAGTGCGCGCGTTGGTGACCCGGCACTCGCCGCGCACCACGATACGATACAGACTCAATGCCCGCTGCGCGCATTTGCGCGTCATGCCGCCGATGACGCGGGCGTTGTTGACCACTTCCTCCAGGATGCGACCGGGCAGCACGCGCTCCGGGCAGTGCGCCACCTGCACCGCCGCCATCTCGCCCTTCTGTTGCGGGAAGGTCAGATCGGGGCGCAGTTCCGCCAGGATCGCCGCCATGCGCTCGGTCGTGCCGACGGGCGAGGTGGATTCCAGGATCACCAGATTGCCTGCCGCCAGCACCGGGGCAACGGCGCGCGCGGCAGCCTCGACATAGGTGAGGTCAGGCTGCGCGCCCTCGCCATGGCCGCGCAGCGGCGTGGGCACGGCGATGATGAACGCCTCGGCCGGTTCGACGTCGGTGGTCGCGCGCAGCTTGCCGCCCTCCACCACGCGGCGCACCAGCGCGTCGAGATTGGGTTCGCCGAAATGCGGACGGCCCTGGTTGATGCTGGCGACGACATCGGGGTTCACGTCGATGCCGACGACTTCGACGCCGTTCTCGGCGAACACGGCGGCGGTCGGCAGGCCGATATAGCCGAGGCCGACGACGGCGATGCGGCTGAAACTATGCACGGCGTATGGCCTCCACGATGCGGGCGGCGGCGTGCCCGTCGCCGTATGGGTTGTGCGCGAAGCTCATGGCGTCGTACGCGGCGCGGTCATCCAGCAGTCGGTTGGCCGCGCTAACGAGGCGTTCGGTGTCGGTGCCGACCAGCTTCACCGTGCCGGCCTCGACCGCCTCCGGCCGCTCGGTGGTGTCGCGCGTGACCAGCACCGGCTTGCCGAGCGACGGCGCCTCCTCCTGCACGCCGCCGGAATCGGTCACGATCAGCGCGGCGTGGCGCATCAGATGGATGAAGGGCAGGTAGTCGAGCGGCGCGATCAAGTGGATCGCGGAATGGCTGCCCAGCACCGCGCGCGCCGCCTGCTGCACATTGGGATTGAGGTGGACGGGATAGACCACCTCGACATCGCCGCGATCCGCCAGGCGCCGCAGGCCGCTCGCCACCCGCTCCAGCCCGCCGCCGAAATTCTCGCGGCGATGGCCGGTGACGAGGATCAGCCGCTTGTCCGGATCCAGGCGTGGCAGGGTCGCGTCGATCGCCGCGGTGCGTGCCGGGTCGGCGTCGAGAATGGCGACGGCGTCGAACAACGCGTCGATCACCGTGTTGCCGGTGACGGTGATGTGCGACGCGGACACGCCCTCGCGCAGCAGATTGTCACGCGACGCCTCGGTCGGCGGGAAATGCAGGTCGGTGATCAGCGTGGTGATGCGCCGGTTCATCTCCTCCGGCCAGGGCGAGAACACGTTGCCGGTGCGCAGGCCCGCCTCGACATGGCCGACCGGAATCTTCGCGTAGAACGCGGCAAGCGAGGCCGCCATGGTGGTGGTGGTGTCACCCTGCACCAGGATGCGATCGGGCCGCGTGCTGTCCAGCACCTCGCCGAGCCGCTCCAGCACCGCGGTGGTGATGTAGGTTAGTCCCTGCCCGGCGCGCATCAGGTCCAGATCCAGGTCAGGCCGGATGCCGAACAGCTCAAGCACCTGGTCGAGCATCTGGCGATGCTGGCCGGTCACGCAAACCAGCGACTCAACCCCCGGCGTATCGGCAAGACGGCGCAGCACCGGCGCCATCTTGATCGCCTCCGGTCGCGTGCCGAACACCGTCAGAATGCGCATCACCTACTCCGCAATAATCTTGATATCATAATACGATCGGGAATGCAAGCAGCAAGCGCGTGGTGATCATCTGTGTCGGGCCACGCGGCGCCGGAGCCAGCGCTTGAGCGCCCTCGGTCCGCATTGCCAATTATATCCACCTCGCATCTTAAGCCAGAATTCCAGGTCCCAGTCGGCGAGATCCACCCGCACGCGCCCGCGCAGAAACGATGCGTCAGCGGGGTCGATCATTCGCGGAACGGTATGGTAAGCGAACCGGAACGCCGCCGTCCGGCAGAGTTCGACGGTGCCGTCGTCGTATTCGCCATACGGAAAGGAGAACATGGTCACGTCGTGCCCCAACAGGCTCGTCAGGGCCGATTTCGATCCGCCGATTTCCGCGTCGGCGCTGGCGTGGTCGAGTGCGGGCAGGCGGGGATGCGTGACGCTGTGCGCGCCGATGGACACAAGCTCCCGCGGCAGGGTGCGCAGGATCTCGCCGTTCGCCACCGTCTCGAACTGGTCCGTGTCGGCGGCTTCCATCTGCCAGCCCGGCTGCCCGCCCAGCATACCGGAAGGCGTGAAAATCGTTGCCGTCATGCCGCGCACGGCAAGCTCGGGCAACGCGTTGTCGATGACGCTGACATAGGCATCGTCGAAGGTGATGGCGACGAGCAGCCGTCCCGGGGCGACGGTGCCGCAGAAATCGGCGGCGACGACCGCATCCGCGCCGGCCCGGATGACCTCCAGCTGCCGCGCGAAACGGCGCCGCTGCGCGGCCGGAACCGAGTGATAGTAGAGGATCACCAGCCGCGCCCGGCCGAAGCCGAGCAGGCACGCCACGCGGTTCGCCGTCGTCCAGGCGGACAGATAGACGAGGCCGATGCAGGCATAGAGGCAGCGTCGGCCGGTGACCAGCGCCGTGCCCCAGCGCCCGCGCGGCGCCGGCACGGCATCCTCACGCGGCGTCGCCGCGACCTCGTTGACCAGCGCACTCATGCGCCCCGCCCCGCGGCGCGCAAGCGGCGATGCGACGCCGCGTCAGGACGCGGCGTGCAGGCGCGGCATCGCATCCATCCTCCCCGCCGCCATCGCGGTCCTGATCTCCGTCCCGATCTGCCGCAGGGCGATCGGCGCGTACGGCACGAGTCCGCCCAGCGCGTAGAACAGATGGACCATGCCGGCATGACAGGTGTGCCGGACCGCGACGCCGCTCGCGCGCAGCCGGTCGGCATAGGCCAGGCCTTCGTCGCGTAACGGATCGAATTCCGCCGTGTGGATATAGGCCGGCGGCTGTCCGCCGAGACCGACGCCACGCAACGGCGATACGTGCGGGTGCGCTGCGTCGCGACCGGGCGGCAGATAGTGTGCCAGTTCCTCGCGCATCATGGCGCGATCGACCAGGTAGCCCTCGGCGAAAGCAGCGCGGGACGGCGTCTCCCCAGCCCAGTCTAGGATCGGGCAGAGCAGCAATTGCAGCACCGGCCGCACCCGCCGCGTCGTCGCGGCGTGCTGGCACGCCACGGCGGCGAGCGTGCCGCCGGCGGAATCGCCCGCGATCCCGATGCGCGCGGGATCGAGGCCCAGTTGGTCCGCATGCCGGCTCGCCCACACCATCGCCGCACAGGCATCCTCGACCGCCGCCGGATAGGGATGCTCGGGAGCCAGGCGATAGTTCACGGCGATCAGCCGGCACGCGGTCTCGTGGCAGAGGGCGCGGCAGAGCGGATCGTGCGTCTCCAGATCGCCGGCGATCATCCCGCCGCCGTGGAAAAACACGAGACCGGGCAGCCGGCCGCCTTCTGCGCCAAGCGGCGTGTAGGCACGGTACCGCAGAGGGCCGGCCGGACCGGGCAGCACGCCGTCCTCGATCCGCGCGACGTGCGCGCCGGATCCGGCGAAGGCCATCAGCCGGCCGAACGCCGCGCGACGCTGCGCGACACTCGTCCCCGATGTGCCGCGCGCGCCGCCGGCCGACAGCGCGTGCAGGAACCGCCGCACATGCGGATCAAGCGCCATGCGCGCCCACCGTCGCAGCGGCCAACAGGACGCGGCAGCGCCGCATCACAGGCCGAGCAGCTCGCGCACCGCGCGCGGCCATCCGCCGATGTCCACGCCATGCCTGGCAAACATCGCGACCGCCAGACGGTCCATCCCGAAGGCAACGCAGCCGGTATGGGCGACCGCGCCGTCCTCGTCGTGGATTCCCCAGGTCGTGCCGAAATGGTCGCGGTGATAATTGAAGCTCATGCACGCCGTCGGCCGCTCGGCCGAGTGAATCGGCACCAGCAGCTCGAATTTCAGCGCCTGCTGAATCTGGCTGACCGCCTTCATCCGGCCTTCGCGGCCGAAGAAGGGATCGTTGGCCGGTGCGATGTCGGCGTCCAGGCCCAGCGCCGCGGCAAGCTCGCGCCCGCGCTCGATCCAGCGCGTGCGGAACGCCAGGATGTCGTCGGGCTGGCCGATGCAGACGAATTCGCGCATACGGAAGGACTGCAGCCGGTCGAGGTCACGCGACGGCTCGTGGCGGAAGCAGTCGCAGGCGATGTCGAACCGCCAGCCGCCGCGCGGCATCGCCCCGCGCGCCGCCGCCAGCGGATAGACCGGGTAGCAGGCGGCCGGCGACAGCACGAGATCGGCCGGGGAGAGCGAGGTCGTCCAGGACCCGCCCGCCTCGAAGCGCCGCACCGCGTCCTGGATGTCGGCGACACTGCCGTGAAGGGCGCAGACACAACCGAGAAGATTGGGAAAGCTGTTGAGGTAGCCGGACTTCTCCAGGTCGCGCCGGCTCATCACCGGCGGAAAGCGCAGCACCTCGGCATCCTCGGGCCGGTGCCGCGTGATCAGCGCGGCGAGACGCTCGACCACGTTTTCGTACACGCCCGTGCGCGCATAGACGCCGTCCACGCCCATCGGCCGGAACAGCGCCGCCGCCAGCGCCTCCTGCGGGTCGGCCGGCGCGTCCTTCACGAGATCCACGGCGTCCATGTTCATGTCCATGTCCGATGCCACCTTCGCCCCGCGTTGCGCGCCGATCAGTCGATGCCGCCCGGAACCGCCGCCATCAGCATGGTTCCCGCGAGATTGCCGAGAATGCGGTCGTTGCTGATCATGATCGGCGACGACAGGACGTCGCGCAGCGCGCGTCCGATGCTGAACTCTGAATCGTTGCGGTAGCCCGCCAGCCCGCACACCCGCGCGGTGTTCAATACGATGGCGACGGCGAGTTCGGAGGCCTCGACCTTGGTCAGGTTCATCATCGCCTGGAACTCGAGCGCGCCGAGCGCCTGCCCATCGCCGGCGATCCGCTCATAGGCGCGCAGCGAGGATGCGATCACGCCGCGCAGCGTGCGCAGCGAGGCGGTCGCCTTGGTGAAATGCGCGGCACCCGGCGGCATCGTCCCGCCGCTGTGGCGGGCCGCGTGGCGGACGAAGGCGCGCGCCCGTTCGACCGCGCCCGCCGCGATGCCGGCCCAGGTGGCCGACCAGGCGAGATGCGACACCGGCACCATGCTCTGCGGATGGATCCGCTCGTACGGCTCCGGCAGGATCTGCTCGGCGCTGCCGGCGGCGCGCAGCTTGAAGCCCGAGCTGCAGGTGCCGCGCATGCCCAGCGCGTCCCAGCCGACCAGCGGTTCGAGCGAATAGTCCTCCTTGAGAAAGGCCACCAGCACCTGGTCGGAGGCCGGCGCATCGGCGCTGCGCCGCGCCGTCGTCAGGATGGCGTCCGCCTGTTCGCCGTAGGAGACGACGGTGGCCGCGCGCTCCAGCCGGATGCCGCCGTCGGCGTATTCGACCGGGGCCGCGCTGGCGCGGACATTGCCGCCGCCCTGGCCCTCGGTGGTCGAGGAGGCGAGCAGCAGTTGCTCGCCGGCGACGCGGCGCAGCAGGGCGCGGTGCCAGGGGTGGTCATGGCCGTGCCGCGACAGGCAGGCGAGACAGGCCTGATGCATGGCATAGATCATCGCCGTCGACGAGCAGGCCTGGCCGAGCCGGTAGCAGATATCGACCACATCCGAGAGATCAGCCCCCTCGCCGCCGAGATCGGACGGGATCATGATGCCGAGCAGGCGCTGCGCGCGCAGGGCGGCAAATGCTTCCTCGGGAAAGCGAGCCTCGCGGTCCACCGCCCCCGCCCATTCCGCCGCGACCACGGCCACCGTTTCAGTCCGGGCCTTCAGGTCGCGCCGCCAGAGCTCGCGAGCCGCCTCGCTGCCGGACCCCTGCGGCTTGTCCTCCGCGAGCGGCTCCACAATCCTGCTGTTGGTGTCCATGCTCAGCTCACCCTGAAAGGCCCGGCGACCGGGCTATATGACGGCTGCGATACGGTCCGATGTAGTCGGCGGCGCGTGCGATGATCGTCCTGCGGCTGATGCACACCCTCAGGTCAGATCGTCCTGATTATTCAATCGTCACGTCATCCCATTTAATGCGTTTGCAACTCTCTGTCCAACTGATTTTAACATCGTATATGCATTTAATCGCACCAAACGGCACGGTGGCGGCCACACATCAGGCTTCAGGCGTGCGCCCGGGCGGATCCTGCGCCGGTCACGGGCTGACGGATCCCCGCTGCTGTTGCGCCAGATACCAAGGCACCAGCGACAAGCCGGCCCATCCCCCCGGGTTGAGCGTCTGCTCGAACCGCGCCCGGATCGTCGTGTCAAAGGGTGCGAGCGCGGGCCACCACCGCCCCGTGGCGATCGCGGTACGCACCAGGCGGTCGATATCCGCAGCGGTGAACACGATATCGTGTTGCCAGGCCACGATCATCGCATTCACGTCGATCCCGTAATAGCCGGGATTGGGATGGACGCCGACCCAGTGTTTGGGAATGCCGACAGCCCGGTAGTCCCACGGCCCCGCCGGTTGCCAGTAATTCCAGATCCGGTACGTGCCGTCGGCCCGCGGGTGCAGCCGAGACTTCATCACCCGGAACCAGGCGGCCGCCCGATCGCGATAGGCGGGCTCACCAGTCGCGTCGGTCATCGCCAGCAGCCAGAGCGCGACCAGATTGGCCTTGTTATCCGGGTGGGAGAAGCCGACGCGCAGGTCGTCGATGTCCCGCACCCCCTCCGTCCATCGTCCCGTCCTGCGGTCGATGCCGTAGGGAAGCTCCACCGAGATCATGCCGTCGCCGGCGCGGCGCCAGGCACCGCGCCGGTCCCATTTCTCGAACGCACGGCGGGCCACAAGCATATGGTCACGAGCCGTCCGGCCAAACCGCCCCTCCAACGCCGGCGTCCGCAAGATTGCCGCCGCGGCCAACACCACCGGCCGCAAGGCCATGGCCTCGCCCAGCAGGCTGTCGGCATAGAAGCTGTCGAGATCGTCCACATCGGTCCCGGCCGCGCCGACCTTCGGCCAGCCGACATATCCGTCCGGTTCCACCACGCCGCGCCGCAGCCAGGCATCTGTCCAGTCGATCAGTCGCGCGATCCAATCGGCATCGCCGGTCACGAGGTAACCGTAGTAAAATCCTTCGAGCAGCGGCGAGATCAGCCAGCCGATCTGCTCGCCCATGGCGGTGTCGCAATAGCGGTTCCGCGCCTCAGCGAGGATGTTCCGCCGCCACTGCTCCAGCCATGCGGCCCGCTGGCCCGGGTCGATCGTCAGTGCCGTCCCGGCTGCCGCCGACGCGCCCGACATGCGCCCCGATGTCAGGACGGCCATTGCGGCGAAGGCGGCCAGCAGTTCCCGCCGAAGCAAGGAGACATGTCCCTGGCACGGGCGACCGACCCGCGTACCTGGGCCGGTCCCGGCACGCCACGTATTGCGCATTACCGTGTCGCACGTCCGACCGGGCGCCAATGCACCGGTCCCTGGCTTTCGTTCTCGCCAAAGCGCCGCCCGGCGAGAATGTATTGCTTGGCAAGACGATCGCGCAGGCGCCCGAGCGTCAACCGATCGAGCAAGGCCGTGCGTCGGCCGTCGAAGCCCGTCAGCAGTCCCGTCCGAACATGCAGCCCCGCCCCGTTGAGCAGTGCGATTGCCGAGTCCCGCACGAAGAAACGGAGGTGTGTGCGGTCAAGAATGCCCGCGTCGCCATATTTGAACGCTCCGCGCAGCAGCAGCGGCATCGACACCGACAGATGGGCAATGTTGGGCACTGAGACGATCACGGTCGCATGCGGCGCCATCACCGACGTGATGTTCCGCAGCAGGCCCCATGGGTCCGCAAGATGCTCCAGTACGTCCAGCAGGAGCACCAGATCCGGCGCGCCGATCTCGGGAAGTCTCCCGTTCAGGTCGACGATATGAACCTCATCGCAATTCGCTCGAAGTTCCGCTTCAAGCGCTGGATTGCCTTCCATGGCGACCGTCCGCGAACCCTGATAGCGGGCGCGCAGCCACACGGAGGTCGCGCCTACCCCAGCCCCCACATCGAGGATGCGCGAAGCACTCGCCGGCAGCAGCGGAAGAATCTCCTGGCGGACGAAGCGGAAATACCGTGCAGGAACCCCGGCAAGCGCAACCCCGGATGGAATCCGACGCCCCTTCTCGCGACCTGACGCCTCCGTTTGCCCTATCGGACCCGCGGGCCAGCTGTGGTCGACCGTTTTATCCTTCTGCACAATGCAACCAACGGGCACCGCACCGTCACGAATGCTCATGGGTCACCAACTCCGCCTTCTCCTTGGGTTCTCACTCGATCTGCAAGCGCGCGTACCGTGCATGCACTCCGGTCGCCAGCCTTCGCCACGCGGAACTCTGCGCTACCCGCGCCTCGTCGTCGCCCGTTCCAGCATTTCACCGGCGAGAATGCCCGCATAGGCGACGTTGGTGGTCAGATACCGCCGCCACATCCGTCGCGGTTCCTGCAGCGTACGGTACAGCCACTCGAAGCCGCTGCGCTGCCACGCCGCCGGCGCGCGGCGCACCAGACCCGCCAGCACGTCGATTCCGCCGCCCACCCCCATGACGAACGGCACACCGAGCGCGGCGCGATGTGCCGCCATGAAGCGCTCCTTACGCGGCGTCGGCATCCCCACGAACAGGCAATCCGCACCGCTGTCGCGGATCGCGGTGACGACGCCAGGTTCCTCCGCCGCGGTGAAGTAACCGTCGCGGCGGCCGGCCAGCCGCAGGTTGGGATGGCGCTCCGCCAGCCTCTCCACCGCCGTCGCGAGAACCTCCGGGCGCGCGCCTAGCAGGTACGGGCGGAAGCCTTCGTCGGCACACAGCTTCAGGATGCGCTCCATCAGGTCCACACCCGCAACGCGCTCGGGCACCGGAAGGCCGAGACAGCGCGCACCGATCAGGATTCCCATGCCGTCAACGCCGACGAGGTCGGCGCCGAACACATCGGCCCGAAGATCGGCGTCTTTGCGCAGGTTGACCAGCTTGGCCACGTTAAGGGCCACGTGCTGCAGCGGCCGGCGCTCCCGCATCGCCGCGGCGACCTCCTCCAGCGTCTCCTGCATCGTCAGTGGATGGATCGGCACATCAAAGAAGCGCACTGGGGCCTTGGCGCATCGCAGCGCCCCGATCCCGCTGCATGTCGCGTCGCCCAGGAGCACCGCCGCCGGAAGTTCGGGTGACGCCTGCATCATCTCACGCCCGATAGGGCCGCGCTGCCCGGCCGGTGCTGTTGTACCCGTATTCATATTGGTTGGCCTTCGCCAGATCGATCTTGTTGAGCATCATCCCGACCAGCGGCGCATCGACCATGCGCAACGCCTTGACCGCCTGGTCCACGAGATCGCGCGCCGTCGCGCGCCACTGCACGACCAGGATCGTCGCATCCGCGCACTTGCCGAGCACGAGCGCATCCGACACCGCCAGCACCGGTGGGCTGTCGAGGATGACCAGGTCAAAGTTTCGGGATAGTTCGTCCATCAGTGCAGCGAACTTCGCAGAGCCGATCGCGTCCGGCTCCGGCAGCAGCGCCGAACCTGATCCTATGATCGTCAGCGGCAGTTGCGGGTGATCGCGCAGCGCGGAACGCCAGGCGATGCCACCGCTCAGCACGTCGCTCAGGCCTTCATCACGCTGCATGCCGAACATCGTCGAGACGGACGAGAACCGCACATCGGCATCCACCAGCACCGTGCGCATTCCCGCCGACGCAGAGGAGACCGCAAGGGCGGCGGCCATTGTCGATTTCCCCTCACCGGGCACGGCCGATGTAACCTGCACGATGCGCGGCGCCGCCGCCGTCGAAATGCCCAGATAGGCGCGCAACAGCCGCAGGCTTTCCGCAAAGTGCGAGAGTGGATTGCGTGTTGCGTAGTCCACGATAGTCTGCCGGCGCCGCGCAAAGGCCAGGTCGCGCCGTCGCAATAGCGGGATTGCGGCAAGCACCGGAAGGCCCATCCGCTGCTCGATGTCCGCAAGATTGATGACTCGGTTGTCGAGCAGCGTCGGTACCAGTGTCGCGGCGATTGCCAGCAGCATCAGGACGACGGAACCGGCCGCAGGCAGAAGTACGGGCTTGGGCCAGCTCGGCTGATCGGGCAGAGCGGCGCGCGAGATGATCCGGGCCTCTGGCTCCTCGTGGCCCAATTGCTGCTGCACGCTGCGCCATTGCACCAGCAGCGCGTCGTACAGTCCGCGATTGGCATCCAGCACCCGTTGCGCGTCGCGTAGCCGCACCTGCCCTTCTACGCTGGTACTCGCTGTCTCGTCCGCCTGCGCCTGCTTGAGCTGCGCCCGCAACACCTGTTCACGGTCGACGGCGCGCTGATAC
The DNA here is from genome assembly GCA_021814605.1 of Pseudomonadota bacterium. Classification (GTDB taxonomy): domain Bacteria; phylum Pseudomonadota; class Gammaproteobacteria; order Burkholderiales; family Burkholderiaceae_C; genus Thiomonas. The sequence continues at coordinate 16,803 of JAKAIB010000002.1, forward strand.
GCGCTTTCGATGCCACTCACGATCCGCGACACCTCGGCGGCGATCTGGCTTTGCAGGGCGCGTTCGTCGTCGCGCGCCTTGCGGACCGCCGCGAAGTTGTCCTTGTAGTTAAAGCGCAGCAACGCGAGCTGCTGCGCGAGCACTGCCTCGTCCTTGCGCAGCCCTTCAATCACCGGCGAGGCCGCCACCTCCGGCAGCGCATCGAGACTGCCTTTGGCCGACCGGATACGCTCGATCTGGTTCACCGCCGCACGGCGGGCCGCAACGTCCGCCTGGGCCGCCTCCAGCTGGGCATTCAGGGCGGTAAGCGATTGCTTGCCGAGGGTCGCACCGTTCGGCGCGTCGGACTGCAGCAGGCCGTATTTCTCGCGGACTGTGGCTACCGCCTCCTCGTTGCGCACCAGTTCCGCACGCAGTTCGTTCAATCGGTCCGTCAGCCACGTGCTGTCGCGCTGCGTGGCACCAGCCTTGGCGTCGATCTGGTCGGTGAGGTATGTGTCGGCCACCGCCTCGGCGAGATGTTGCGCCACCTGGGGCCGCGAGGCCGTCACCGCGATGGTCAGCACATACGTCATGCCGACCCGCTCGACCCGTAGCGCCCGGTACAGCCGGACCAGGGCGCGCTGCTGGCGCGACGCCAGATCGGTCGTCTGGATAGGCGCCTGCACGAACGGCAGGAAGCCAAGCCATTTGTGCAGCCGCGAGTCGCCCGGTGCGCCGAATTCCGGGTCGTCCGCAAGATGCTCGGCCAACACCACGCGGCCTAGCAACTCCGTCGATTCGATCACCGAGACGACGCTCGCGATCTTGGTCCCATCGACCAGGACACTGCCGAACTGTGCCTCAGCGCCGAACGTGTCGCTGCGTTTCGGATCGAGCAACACGGAGACGGTGCTGGTGTAGCGCGGCTTGATCTTCGTCTGCACGCCAAGGCCGAGCGCCGCGCCGAGGACACCAACAAGCGCGATGATCGCGGCGCGACGCCGCAACGCGCCAAGCAGCAGCTTGAAATCGATTCCCGGCGACGGCGCCTGGCGCGGCGGCGGTGCGCGATGCGCGGCGCCGTCCGGGCGACGCATGTCGCCGGTTCGGATCGATCGGGGCCGTGACGGCGATGCGGGCAATCTAGTAGGCATTCTTGTCAAACGCCATTAGGGTGAATGTCCGCAGGATGATCCAGAGGTCGAAGGTGAGCGACCAGTTGTCGATGTAATGGAAATCAAAGGCGACCCGCCTGCGCAGCTTCTCGTGGGAGTCAACCTCGCCGCGGCAGCCGTTCACCTGGGCCCAGCCGGTGATTCCGGGCTTCAGCCGATGCCGCGCCGAGTAGTCGGCGACGACGTCGTGCAGCGGCAGGCCCAGCGCAGTCATCCCGCGCGCGTGCGGGCGCGGGCCGACGATCGACATGTCGCCCGCGAGCACGTTGAACAGTTGCGGAAGTTCGTCGATACTGCTGCGCCGCAGGAACCGCCCGACCCGCGTGATGCGGCGGTCCTGGCGTGATGTCTGCTGCACCGCGTCATCGTCGCGGGCGTGCGCATACATCGTGCGGAACTTCCAGACGCGGAACGGCCGGCCGTTGAAGCCGATGCGGACCTGGCGGAACATCACCTCGCCGGGACTATCGAGTTTGATCGCGATGGCGACGACGACGAGCAGCGGCAGCACCGCCAGCAGCGCCAGTCCGGCGATCACGAGGTCCTCGACGCGCTTCATCGCCGCCTGCATGGGGGAAAGCGGGCGGAAGTCGAGGTCGATCGCTGGCAGCACCCCGATCCGATCGACGTTCAGCACCGGCGCCTGCAGTCCGTCGAGGTCCGGAACCAGCGTGACATCGACCGCGACCCGCGCCAGTCGCCGCAGCAGCGCGTTCGTCTGCTCCATCGCCCCCGCAAACCGTGCGACAATGATGCGGTCAACGAGGCCGTCGCGGACCATCGCCTCGATCCACTCCGGCGTCACCGCCCCCGCCATGCCCGGCAGAGCCCCGGCGGATATGACACGGATATGAAGATTGCTCTCGCGCTCGACCCTGTGCCGGACACGGGCCGCGGCATCCGCCGAGCCGGCGAGGACCAGCGCGCGCTCCAGGCAGTAACCACGGCGAAGCAGGCGCGACAGCACGGCGCGCCAGGCCATCCGGCCCACGACGAGCCACGCCAGGACGCTGCCGGCCCAGGCAAAGAACCAAACGCGCGACACGTCGGAGGACAACCCAAGGCCGAATCCGGTCAACAGGATCAGGCCGAAGGTCTGCGCCCACGTCACCGCCGCGCGCGACAGCAACCGACGCAGGCCGCCCGAAAGCGCGTTCCTGCCGTACAGCCCCTGCAGGTGTGCGCTCAGGCTCCAGGCAAGAACGAAGCTGCCGATGCAGCCCCAGATCATCGCCGTCGCGTGCTCCGTCGGCAGCGCCCGCACCCGCAGGACCGCAATCGCCAGCGCGACCGCCCCGAAGACATCGGCGGCGATCATCGCGACGAGGAAATCATGCAGTGCAATCTTGCGCGGCATCCCGCCCCCGGCTCCGGCGGCGGCGACGCCGGGCAGCGACTGGCGGGCGACTTCACTCAGGCTTAGGGAATGCGGCGTGGCTAGCATGCTGCTTCGCCCGACAGACAGGTAAGCGGAAATAACAAGCCTCCCTTCCGCGCCTGCCGACCGCGGGCACGCGACCGAACCAACACTCCAGGCGTGTGCGGAGGCCGTATCATACCGATTTTGCAATGCACTCGTGTTAGCATGTGTTGCTACTATAGACCTAAATCGAGGACGGCGTCAATCTGTCTATGCAAATGTCGCGTATGGTAAGTGAATAGGGCCGCATTATCGAGGCGCATGCGGAACATGAATCGTCACGCGGAGCCGCAGCGCATCTCAACGGCGCCTGCGCGCACGCGATAGCCCAACGATCTTTAAGTCGCAATCAACTTGTATCGGCATCCAATGCCGGTTAGGTTGACCCGTGGTCGGTGTGCCGAGCGTTCGGCGTGTCGCCGTCCGCAAGCTCCGGAAGACCCGTCTTCGCATGCAGTCGCTTCACACCCGGCCTTCCGATGGCCCTGACCCCGTGACCGCGGAACTCGTGACGCAGGCGCTGCGGCTCGGGACGGTCAATCCGAGGCCGTTCGTCTCCGTGATCATCCCGCATTACAACGATCTCGATGGGCTGCGCCTCTGCTATACCCGGCTGCTCGCGCAGACCTGGCCGCGCGCGGCGTTCGAGATTGTGGTGGCCGACAACAATTCCCGCTGCGGCCTGGCCGCGGTGCAGGCGGCCGCCCCGGACGCCGTGGTGGTGCCGGCGTCGATCCAGGGCGCAGGCCCGGCCCGCAATGCCGCCGTCGCGGCCAGTCGTGGCGCGATCCTGGCCTTCATCGACAGCGACTGCCTGCCTGAGCCCGACTGGATCAGGGAGGGCGTGGACGCGCTGTCGCGCCACGACTTCGTGGGCGGCACGGTGCTGACGCTGGCGCGCGACCCGGCCCGGCCGAACGCCGTCGAGGCATTCGAGATCGTCTTCAACTTCAATTTCAAGCGCTACATCGAGCGTGTCGGCTTCTCCGGCACCGGCAACCTGTTCGTCCCGCGCGAGGTTTTCGATCGCGTTGGCGGGTTTCGTCCGACCGTGGCGGAGGACATGGAGTGGTGCTTTCGCGCGCGCGACTGCGGCTTCCGGATCGGCTATGCCGCGCGCGCCGTGGTCGGCCACCCGGCCCGGCAGAGCTGGACGGAGCTGAAGCGGCGCTGGGCGCGAATGCTCGCGGAGGACTACAGCTTGGCACTGACGCAGCCGACCGGCCGGCTGGCCTTCGCTACGAAGGCGCTGGCGATGCCGCTGTCAGTGGTACCGCACAGCGTGAAGGTCCTCACCTCCGACCGGCTGCCCGACTTGCGGGCCCGGTTCGCGGCGATCCTGGTCCTACTGCGGCTGCGGTTGTGGCGTACCGGCCGGATGCTGCGGCTCGTCATGCAAAGAGCTGACCGAGCCCCGACGGTTCCCTGATCCGCACCTTCAGTCCCCGGGGCCGGCGGGAGCGGCCTGCATCGGGGGCGCGACCTGCATCGTGAGCCGTCCGCGATGGCCGGCAAAGGGCAACACGATCCGGCGGTGGATGACCACGGCATCGATACCGATCACGAGCATGCTGGCCACCAGTGCCAGCCCCCGCGCTCCCCACCCGGGGTCAGCGTCAAGCCATAGTACCAGCGCAGCAAGGGTGACTGCGGCGCACAGCACGGCACCATGGCGCAGCACCGCGTCGATGCGCAGATATCGGCCCAATAGGAAACTCAGGAGGAGAAACGACAGCAGATCCCCGGTCAGCAGCCCGATCAGTACGGAGTCGAGACTGCGGAACACCAGGGCAAGCAGGAGGCCGATCAGTAAGCCTACGCCAGCGATCAGATTTCCGCTGGTCAGACGAGCTGTCTGGCTATGCTGCAGCAAGATCACATTCGGCCCGCCGCGACTGAAGCGCACGAACGACACCAGCATGGCAAGCGCGGCGAACGTCGTACTCACTTGGTAATGCGGCCCGTAGAAGACAGGGGTGAGCAAGTCGAGCAGCAAGCCTACCGGAACGGCAACCAGCGCCGCCATGATCATCGTCGCCAGCACGACGATGAGCGATGCCTCCGGCGAAACTGCACCGTTGTGGCCTGATCGGAGCAGGAATGGCGCGGCCAGCTTACCGCCGATCCGCTGAAGTACCGATGCTGGAATGATCGCGAGGTTTAGCGCGAGCGAGTACTCCGCCAACGTGACCAGGCCAAACATGTTAGACACGATGACCTGGTCCATCTGCTTGAGGGTGGCGAGGCCCACCCCGTTCACCATCAGCGGCAGACCGAAGCGCATCGCCTCACGACGGACGGCCGGATCGACGCGCGCAACGCGCGTCGGGCCCGCCAGCAGATGCGAGAGGACTACCGCGACCACCGCCTCCGCGAGCAGGCTGATCAGCATCAAGCGCGCGTCCCGCACCAGTGCGCAGGCTGGCAGCAGCACCAGCAGGCCGGCGAGTCGGCTGCCGATATTCATGACGGCTTCCGGGCCATAGCGGTAGTCCTGCTGCATCTGCACCACACGCCAACTGCGGAAGCTTGTGATGAACGGGACCAGGGCCAGCCACGAGACCAAAACGCGCTCCTCCCCGGCACCGAAGGCACGGGCGAGAAGCGGCGCAAACAGCACGATCAGCAGGGCCAGGATCGCCGCGCGACCAACCGCCATCTGCCAGGCTGCCGCCACTACTTGCGCCCGCGCCTCCGTGCGGCTGACCATGACGAATTTTTCGAGACCGATATCGGTGATCATCTCGCAACTCACCAGGATCGAGGCGAGCGCCACCGCCGCGCCGAGATCGTGTGGCGACAACAGATGCGAGAGCGCCACCGTCCGCGCGAAGCGCAGCACAAACTCCCCGAGCGACGACAGCGAGGCCGATGACAGCCGCAGGGCATAGCGCTTCAGAGCCAAGACTTCGGCTCCATGACCGCATATCGCCCCTCTTCAGGGCAGGAAACGACTCGCCAGCAGGCAGGCCAATGGCCGGACAATCCATCAGGGGAGAAATGGTCCATCGATCCTCATTAGCACTCTCTAACCGATTATCCAACGAAACTGTTGACGATCCGATTTTCGTTTGCCAATCTGCATCATGTGCGGTCCTGAACGGCTCGCCTGCCACGATGGCGCGCGGCCGCATTGGAGTTGAGACATGGGCGCGCCGGCCACGGGCCGGCATCGGTGGGTGGGGGCAGGGTTCAGTGCAGCACGAGACGATCGCGATCCATGGTGGCTACGATGTCGATCCCACGACCCATGCCGTCGCCGTCCCGATCTACCAGACCGCCGCCTACGCCTTCGACAGTGCCGAGCACGGGGCGGCGCTGTTCAACCTCGAGGTCGAGGGGCACCGCTACGGCCGGATCAGCAATCCGACCACCGCGGTACTCGAACGCCGGGTCGCCGAACTTGAGGGCGGGATCGAGGCGCTCTGCGTCAGCACCGGGCAAGCCGCGCTGCACTATGCCATCGCCAACCTGACCGAGCCGGGCAGCAACATCGTCTCCGTGCCGCAGCTCTACGGCACCACGCACACCCTGTTCGCCCATTATCTCCGTCGCCTCGGCATCACCACGCGTTTCGCCGAGAGCGATGCCCCGGCGGCGCTGGAGCGGCTGATCGACGACGATACCCGCGCGTTGTACTGCGAGAGTGTCGGCAACCCCGCCGGCAACATGTGCGACATCGAGGCCCTGGCCCGCGCCGCACACCGCCACGGCGTGCCGCTGGTCGTGGACAACACCGTCGCAACCCCGATCCTGCTGCGCCCAATCGAGCACGGTGCGGACGTCGTCGTGCACTCGCTGACCAAGTTCATGGGCGGCCACGGCACCACACTCGGCGGCGCCATCGTCGACTCCGGTCGCTTCGACTGGTCCCGCCACCCGCGCCGCTTCGCGATGTTCAACCAGCCTGACGAGTCCTATCACGGTCTGGTCTATACGGAGCATTTTGGCGCGGCCGCGTATATCGCGCGCTGCCGCAGCGTGTACATGCGCGTAACCGGCGCCACCCTCTCGCCGCTCAGCGCTTTCCTGCTGCTGCAGGGTATCGAGACGGTGGCGCTGCGCGTCGAGCGGCATGTCGAGAACGCGCGCAAGGTCGCCACTTTCCTGCGCCGCGACCCGCGCGTGGCCTGGGTCAACTATGTGGGCTTCCCCGACAACCCGTATCACGCGCTGGCACAGAAATATCTCGGCGGCCGCGCCTGCTCGCTGATCACTTTCGGCGCGCGCGGCGGCTACGACGCGGCGGTGCGCTTCTATGACGCGCTCAAGCTGGTCAAGCGGCTGGTCAATCTGGGCGACGCGAAGTCGCTCGCCTGCCATCCGGCGTCCACGACGCACCGGCAGATGACGCCGGAGGAACAGACAAAAGCCGGCGTCACGCCCGAGATGATCCGCCTGAGCGTCGGCATCGAACATATCGACGACATCATCGCCGATCTTGACCAGGCGCTCGGCCCGACCGGGCACGTCACGACGGCGCGGACAGCGGTGCCGGAGATGGCCGATGCACTCCAGGAGGGGCGACGTGGCTGACTTGCCGGCTGAGACACAAGCGGGTCCGCGCAGCGGCAGAGTATCCCCCTCACTCGTCATCGGGCTGGTCAACAGCATGCCTGGCGAGGCGCTGGAACACACCGAACGCCAGTTCCGCGGAATCCTCGGCGCCGCAGCGCGCAACGTCAGCGTGCGCATCCGGCTGTTCTCGCTTGACCCGCCCACACAGGCGGCCGCTTCGCGCTACGAGCATGCGGCGGCGATCGACCCCGACGACATCGACGGCCTGATCGTCACCGGCATGCCGCCGCGCGCGGCGTCGCTGCACGACGAGCCATGCTGGAAGGCGCTTACGGCCCTGGTCGATCTCGCGGCGGAGCGCGGCATTCCCACCGTCTGGTCGTGCCTCGCCGCACATGCGGCGGTGCTCTACCTTGACGGCATCGAACGTCGCCCGCTGGGTGAGAAGCTCTCCGGCCTCTATGCCTGCACGCGCACGCGCGACGATCATCCGATGCTCGCGCGCCTGCCGCGTCGCTGGCGCGTGCCGCACTCGCGCTACAATGAGCTCTCCGCCGATGCCCTGACCGCGTGTGGCTACGACATCCTGTCGTCCTCGCCCGAGGCCGGTGTGGACCTGTTCGCCCGGCGCGCCGGCGCGCTGTTCCTGTTCTGCCAGGGCCATCCCGAATACGACGCGGCCGCCCTGCTGCGCGAATACCGCCGCGACGTGCGGCAGTTCCTCATCGGCGCGCGCGAGAGCTACCCGGCCATGCCGCACGGCTATTTCAGCCCCGGCGTGTCGGAATCGCTCGCGGCGTTCCGCGCCGAGGCGCTGCGCGCCCGCGCGCCCGAGACGATGACGCACTTCCCGTTTGCCGTCTGCGAGGCCGATCTCGCGCATTCCTGGCGGAATCTGGCGCATGGCCTCTATGCCAACTGGCTGGCCTACCTGCTCGCGGGGCGGACGCGAAGCGGCGCGGCCCTGGCCGATGCGGCTATGCGGCGCGCGTCCGCAGATCCTGCGGCCGCAGCGATACCATCCGCCTGAACTCCAGCCGGTCGGTCAGCTCGGGATAGGCGGACTGCCCGCCGAACGACCACAGCAGCCAGCCGAACTCGTAGCTGCGCATCTCCTGCGTCAGGCACAGCGTCGCCGGGTCGGTGGTCCAGGCGTTCGCGCCGGTGCCGGCGACGAGGGAAGCGCGCAGCAGACGGCCGATGCGCCGGCCCTGCACGCCACGCCGCGCCTGCGACCGATGGATCAGCGACAGCGCCGGTACCAGCATCGAGGTCCGCATCTGGTTGGCACCGAAGATCCACTCGAAGCCGCGCAGCATCGCCGCGCGCGCGCCGGGCACGCCGTGACGGATGGCATGATGCAAGAAGGCCGGCGCCATGCCGTGCTGATGCACCGAATAGACCTCGTACGCCTCGATGACGCGGTCCGCGGCGGGCAGGTAAAACCAGGGCCATTCGCCAAGCGGCCCCTGCAACGCGATCAGCTTCGCCGCGATCGCGTTCGCCGCGGCGATCGAGCGCGCATCGCCGGCGAGTTCGCCGTGATGATACAGCGCCAGCGCGGCATAGACCTGGGTGGCGAAGGTCGCGAAATGCCGCCGCGGCCCCTGCGTCGCGTCGCGGAACAGGGCATGCGGGCCGCTGAAGCGGTCCAGCAGCACCCGGCTCAGCTTCTCCGCCAGCGGACGCCAGGACGGGTCGCGGCGAGCCTGCGCGGCGACCCCCGACAACGACAGGCCAGCGTCCTGCGCTGTCCAGCGCACGGCGGGCTCGATATCGGCGGCGAGCACGCGCAGCCGGTCGGCGACCGCGCCGGGAACATCGAGATCCAGTTCCGCCGCGGCCCACAGCGCCATGCCCGGCGCCCCGTTGCGCACGCTGTGCCGTGGCAGCGCGTCGCACAGCGCGGCAAACAGTGCCGCCACATCGTACGGTTCGCCGGCCAGCTCCGCCCGCACCGTGCTCAGGCCGAGCAGGACATTCAGCGAGTAGTAGAGATCGCTGTGCGGCACCGACTCGTTTTCCGGCTGACGTCCGTCGAGGTGGTATTTGTGCGACCACATGCCGCGCTCGGGCATCCAGCAGCGTCGCAGTCCGGCGAGGGCATAGGCGCTCAGGGGTGTCATGTTGTCGCGACCTCACGCTCTGCCGACCCGATCGGATCGGATGTTGCAATTAACCCGACAATGGGTGCGTAATCAAGACATCTTCGTACCCGACACGGCTTGCCCGCAGCAACCCTCGAACGGCAACACGCAATGATGGATGGCCCGCCGAAGTCCGCCCCGCCCGCCGGCGCCGGCAGCGACGCGCTCCGCGCCTGGACCCGCGCGCTCGCGCGCGTGGCCCCTTTCGCCAGGGGCGAGGGCGCCCCCTTCCCCACCCTGCTGCCCGAACTCGCGACACGGTTCGCGACGCGGCCGGCGCTGCTGTCGGACGGCGTCGCACTCAGCTACCGCGATCTCGCCGGGCGCGCCGGCCGTTATGCCGACTGGGCGGTGCGGGAGGGCGTCGGTGCGGGCGACGTGGTCTGCCTGCTGCTGGCCAACTGTCCCGACTACGTCGCGATCTGGCTCGGCATCACGTCAGTGCGCGGCGTGGTCGCGCTGCTCAACACCAACCTCGCGGGCGACGCGCTCGCGCACGCGATCGCCGCCGTCGCGCCGACGCACATCATCGTCGGCGACGGCTTCGCCACCCGCATCACCACCATCCGCGACCGGCTGCCGACCGACTTGCAATGCTGGACCCACGGCTCCGACGCCGCCGGCCCACGCATCGACCAGGTCATCGGCTCGCTGCCCCCTGCCCCGGCCGCGGCGATTGCGGCACGCGCGCCCGCGCTCGGCGACACCGCGCTCTACATCTATACCTCCGGCACCACCGGCCTGCCGAAAGCCGCCCGCGTCAGCCACCGCCGCGTCATGGAATGGAGCTGCTGGTTCGCCGGCATGATCGACACGCAGCCGGACGACCGGATGTACAACTGCCTGCCGCTCTATCACAGCGTCGGCGGCATCGTCGCGGTCGGCGCCATGCTGGTCGGCGGCGGCTCGGTGCTGATCCGGCCGAAATTCTCCGCCAGCCGTTTCTGGGACGAGGTGACGGAGCACGGCTGCACGGTGTTCCAGTATATCGGCGAGCTGTGCCGCTATCTGCTCGCCACCCCGCCGCACCCGCGCGAGACCGCGCACCGGCTGCGGCTGGCCTGCGGCAACGGGCTGCGCGGCGATGTGTGGGAAGCCTTCCAGGAGCGTTTCCGCATCCCGCGCATCCTGGAGTTCTATGCGTCCACCGAGGGCAATCTCTCGCTCTACAACTGCACCGGCCGGCCGGGCGCGATCGGACACATCCCGGCCTTTCTCGCACATCGCTTTCCCGTCGCGCTCATCCGCTGCGACGCCGAGAGCGGCGCGCCGCTGCGCGGTGCCGACGGGCTATGCATCGCCTGCGGCCCCGACGAGGCCGGCGAGGCGCTCGGCCGGATCGGCGCGGCCGGCGGGCACGGCCGCCCGTTCGAGGGCTACACCGACGACGCCGCGTCGGAGGCGAAGATCCTGCGCGACGTGCTCGCCCCCGGCGACGCCTGGTTCCGCACCGGCGACCTGATGCGCCGCGATGCCGCCGGCTTCTACTATTTCGTCGATCGTCTCGGCGACACTTTCCGCTGGAAAGGCGAGAACGTCGCGACCGAAGAGGTTGCCCAGGCGCTGCGCCGCTGCCCCGGCGTGACCGACGCCGTGGTCTATGGCGTCGCCATTCCCGGCATGGAAGGGCGCGCGGGGATGGCCGCGATCACGGTCGCGGACGGCTTCGACCTGCCGACACTGCACCATCACGTCGCGACGCACCTGCCGGACTACGCCCGCCCGCTGTTCCTGCGCCTCTGTCGCGCCATCGACATCACCGGCACGTTCAAGCCGATGACGGCGGCGTTGGCGCGCGAGGGATTTGATCCACACGGCGTCGGCGACGCGCTCCATTTCGATGACCGCGCGCGCGGCGCCTTCGTCCCGCTGGATGCCACGCTGCACGCACGCATCTGCAACGCTGAACTGAAGCTGTAACGTCAGCTACGCGGTGTTGCCGGCGTCCACCGTCAGCACGGTGCCGGTGACGTTGCGCGCCGCATCGCTGAGGAAATACGCGACCGCGTTGGCGATGTCGTCCGGCTCGGCCATGCGGTGCAGCGCGCTGCGCCGCGCGATCTGCGCGCGCTGGCCGGGATTGAGTTCGTGCGTCATCTCCGTCTCGACGAAGCCCGGTGCCACGGCATTGACGGTGATGTCGAGCCGGCCGAGTTCACGCGCCAGCGACCGGGTGAACCCGATCAACGCCGCCTTGGTCGCGCTGTAGGCCGACAAGCCGCTGTAGCCGGTCGCGGCCACGATCGAGCTGACATTGATGATGCGGTTGCCGCCCGAGGTCATCATCGCGCGCACGACGTATTTCGTCAGCACCATCGGCGAGAGCAGGTTGAGCCGCACCAGCCGCTCGATCTGCGCGTCGTGCATGGTGGCGAGAATGCCGCTCGATCCGATACCGGCGTTGTTGACCAGCGCGTGCAGCGCCCCGAACTCCTCGTGCAGCCGCTTCACCAGTGCGGGGATCTCGCCGATCTCGGCGAGGTCGCAGGCACGGAACCGGATCGCGCCATGGCCCGCCGCTTCGGCCTCGCGCGACGCTGCCGCCAGTCCCTCGTTGTCGCGGCGGGCCAGCGCGATCACCTGATGGCCCGACGCCGCAATCACGCGCGCCATCGCCAGGCCCAGCCCGCGGCTGCCGCCGGTGACGATGACGTTACGCACGCGCGCGCCGCAGCTTGCCCGATGGGGTCATGTCGAGCGACGGCACGACACGCACGGTCGCGGGGACCTTGTGCGCAGCCAGCGTGTCACGGCAGAGGTCGAGGATCTCGGCCTCGACCTGCTTGCCCGCGGCCGCCGGATCGGCCAGCACGATGTCGGCCACCACGATCGCGCCGATGATCGGGCTGCGCCGCGCCTTCACCAGCGACATCTCGACGCCGGGATGACGGTTGATGACGGCCTCGACTTCCTCGGGATGTACCTTCAGCCCGCCGACATTGATCACGCCGTCGCGGCGGCCGGCGAAGTGGTAGCGGTCCTCGCGCAACTCGACGAGGTCCTTGGTATCGACGAAGCCCTCCGCATCCGCGATCGGCTCCATGCCCTCGCCGAGATAGCGGCTCGCCGCGCGCGGCGAGCGGATGCGCAGCGTATCGTCCTGCACGCGCAGGCTGATGCCGTTGCGGTCCTCGCTGAGCAGGGAAGCGGGAAATCCGGCGCGGCCGTCAGCAATCTCGAACGCAACGCCGGCTTCGGTGGAGGCGAAGGCGTGCGCCACCCGCGCGGTCGGATAGGTCTGGCGCAGCTTGTCGAGGATCGCCTGATCAGCCATCTCGCCCGACAGCCGCACGTCTTGCGGTGCGATCGCGCGCGCCGCGGGACTGAGCAGCGCGCGCCGCCAGTGTGTCGGCGTGCCGGAGATGAACGACACGCCGGCCGCTGCAGCGCGCGCGAGAAAGTCGCTTACCGGCTCTTCGGAGCCCGACAGTACCATCGAACCGCCGCCGATCAGCGCGCGCAGCAGGATCTGCAACCCGCCATAGCGGCGGATGTCATAGAACGTGCTCCAGACCTTCTCGCCGCTGGCGTTCGTCGTGCGCGCGATCGCGCCGGTCAGGCTGTGCAGCGAATGGATCGCCATTTTCGGCGGGCCGGTGGTGCCGGAGGTGAACAGCGCCCATTCGCTCGCCAGGCGCGGCACATCGGCCGGCCCGGCGACCGGCACGGGCACGCCGGGGACGATGCAGGGTGCTTGCAGATCGGGTATCGCCTGATCGGACACCACGATCCGCGCGTCGGCCGTCGCCATCACGCCGGGGAGGTGCTGCGGCCCGAGATCGGGCGGACATAGGACAATCCGCCGCGCCAGCCCGTCCAGTTCCAGCAGCGCCAGCGTGGTTGCAAGCTGCGTGCCGGTGGTGAGCACGACGTTCTCGCCGTGCAGCCGCTCGCGCTGCGCCCCGAAGATCGTCGCACCGGTCAGGCTGTCGAGCCCGACGCGCGCATGTTCATCGAGCAGGAACCGCCGCGCGAGCGGCCCCGCCGCCGCCGTCAACTCCCACAGCGACGCGTGGTCAGGCGGCGACATGTTGCTCGTAGAGTGCGACGAACTCGCCGAACGTCGCCGGCACGTCGATGTCCTCGGCGGCGCTGAACGGATCGGTGCCCAGCTTCGCTTCCAGGTTGGCGACGATGATCGCCAGGCACAGGGAATCGATGCCCGAATCGAGCAGTGGCAGGTCGTCGGCAAGCGATGCGAGCTGGCGGTTCTGCTCGCGCGCCACGTCGCTGAACACGGTGAGCACGGTTTCACGGACTGACATGGATGATCCCCCGACACGGCTCGCGCCCGGCCGCGCGGTCACGATGGCAACCGCGCGCCCGGAATTTTTGGCATCAAAATGGTTGCAGTGTCAAGATTTATGCGATCCCCGCCGGATGGCATGTGGCATCACCGCCGGCAGCGCCGGTCCCCATGCCCGCGCGGCCCGCTGCACCAGCGCCGCCACTACCAACGCCGGTCCGATCACGCTCAGCGCCGCGAACGGCAGATACGCCACGATGAATTTCAGGCTGTGGTACCGCTCTGGTTTGAAGAAATCCACGGCAAACGCATAAGCGATGTAGTTCATCCCGACGACCTGCAGCACGCGCCACCCCACCTGCCCGAGCACGCGCCGCACCGCGCCGATCGAGGCAAGCGCGAGCAGGTACATGAAGATCAGCGCGATCCCGAAGAAGATGAACACGCCGATCACCGGCGCCGCGCCGATCCAGCACAGCCATGCGACCAGCGCGATATGCACGGTATGCGCCGAGGCGAAGGCAAGCCCGAACTCCCGCCCGCGTCGTTTGATCGGTTGAAAGCGCGGCCCGAACAGTGTGGCGAGCGCGCTGCCGGTATAGGCAAGCCAGAACAGCACGAACGAAAGCCGGGCGGTCACGATCAGGGCGTCATCGGTCCCCCGTTCGTCATGGCCGACCACGGCGAGCACCAGCAGCGCCACGACGGCGGCGGCAACGAACGCGATCGTCATCCAGCGCGCGATGTCGGAGCGTGCCTGCAAGGGCGGCTGCCGGAATGTCCCGTCCATTGGATCAATCCGTATCTCTTAACGATACGAACCTACTCCACGGTGACGGACTTGGCGAGGTTGCGGGGCTGATCGACGTCGGTGCCTTTGAGCACGGCGACGTGATAGGCCAGGAGTTGCACCGGGATGGCGTGCAGGATCGGGGCGACGAAGGGATCGACCCTGGGCAGCACCACCGTCTCGGCGGCGATGCCGCGCAGCTTCGCCGCCCCTTCGGCGTCGCTGAACACGATCAACTGCCCGCCGCGCGCCGCCGCCTCCTGCAAATTCGACGCCGTCTTCTCGAACAGCGGGCCCGAGGGCGCGATCGCGATCACCGGCACGCGCGGGTCGATCAGCGCGATCGGGCCGTGCTTCATCTCGCCGGCCGCGTAGCCCTCGGCGTGGATGTAGCTGATCTCCTTCAGCTTCAGTGCCCCTTCCAGGGCAATCGGGAAGCAGCCGCCGCGGCCCAGATACAGCACGTCCCGCGCCTCGGCCACGCGCGCGGCGAGGCGCTGGATGTGCCCGTCATGCTCCAGCACCTCCGCCGCCCGTCCCGGCACCTCCAGCAGCGAGGCCGTCGCCTGCGCCTCCTGCGCGGGCGTCAGCGCCCCGCGCGCCCGCCCCGCCGCCAGCGCAAAACACGCCAGCACCGCCAGTTGCGCCGTGAACGCCTTGGTGCTCGCCACCCCGATCTCCGGCCCCGCCACCGTGTCCAGCACCGCCGCGCTGTCGCGCGCCATGCTGCTCTCCGCCACGTTCAGCACCGCCAGTGTCGGCATTCCCTGCCCGCGCAGATAGCGCAGCGCCGCCAGCGTATCCGCCGTCTCCCCCGACTGGCTGACCAGCAGCCCCAGCCCCCCCGCCTCCACCGGCGGGGCGCGGTAGCGCAGCTCGCTCGCCACATCGGCATCGCAGGGAATGCGCGCGACGGTCTCCAGCCACCACCGCCCGACCAGCCCGGCATAGAAGGCCGAACCGCAGGCGCTGATCGTCACCCGCCGCACCGCGGCCAGGTCGAACGGCAGGTCGGGCAGCACCACCGCGCGCGAGCCGGGATTGACCATCCGTCGCAGCGTGTCGCCGAGCACGGCGGGGTGCTCGTGCAGTTCCTTCTCCATGAAGTGGCGGAAATTGCCCTTGCCCACCGCCGCCCCGGTCAGCGCGGTGCGGCGGACCGGGCGCTCGACCGACGCCCCCGCGGCGTCGAAGAAGGCCGCGCCGTCGCGCCGCACCACCGCCCAGTCGCCGTCCTCCAGATAGGCGATGCGGCTGGTCAGCGGCGCCAGCGCCAGCGCGTCGCTGCCCAGGAACATCTCGTCCTCGCCGAAGCCGACCGCCAGCGGCGCGCCGTGCCGCGCGCCGATCATCAGGTCCGGGTGGCCGGCGAACACCATCGCCAGTGCATAGGCGCCGGTCAGCCGCCGCAGCGCCGCCCCCGCCGCCTCGACTGGCGTGTGGCCCTGCTGCAGCAGCAGATCGACCAGTTGCACCACGGTCTCGGTGTCGGTTTCGGTGGCGAACACCTGGCCGGCCGCCTCCAGCTCGGCGCGCAGTTCGGCGTGGTTCTCGATGATGCCGTTGTGCACCACGGCGACGCGGGCGGTGGCGTGCGGGTGGGCGTTGCCCTCGGTGGGCGCGCCGTGGGTCGCCCAGCGGGTATGGCCGATGCCGGTGCGCCCGGGCAGCGGCGCGGCCTCCAGCACCGCGGCCAGCGCCGCCAGCTTGCCCGGGGCGCGGCGGCGATAGATCGCGTCATCGACCACCGTCGCCAGCCCGGCACTGTCATAGCCGCGATATTCCAGCCGCCGCAGCGCCTCCATCAGCACAGGCGACGCAACCCCGCCGCCGATCACACCGACAATGCCGCACATCAGGACTTCTTCCCGCGGTTTGCACGGAACCGCGCCGCGCGCCCCGGCTGCGCCTGCTGGCGCGCGCGGCCGAACGCCATCGCATCCGCCTCGACATCCTCTGTGATGACACTGCCGGCGGCGATGAAGGCGCCATCACCGATGGAAAGCGGCGCGACCAGCACGGCGTCCGAGCCGATGAACGCGCCGCTGCCGATGCGCGTGCGGTGCTTGGCGAAGCCGTCGTAGTTGCAGGTGATCGTCCCGGCGCCGACATTGGTTTTCGCGCCGATCTCGGAATCGCCGAGATAGGTGAGATGGTTCGCCTTGGCGCCCTCGCCGAGCACGGTCGCCTTCAGCTCGACGAAATTTCCGACATGTGCGCCGGCGCGAATATCGGTGCCGGGGCGCAGCCGCGCGAACGGCCCGACGATCGCGCCCTCCCCGATGCGGCAGCCGGTTAAATGGCAGAACGGCAGGATCTCCGCGCCGCTCTCCACGGTCACGCCGGGGCCGAACACGACGTGCGGCCCGACCGTGACGTCGGGCGCGAGCAGCGTGTCGAAGGCAAAGAAAACCGTCTCCGGCGCGATCAGGGTCGCACCACCCGCCATCGCCGCCTCGCGCAGCCCGCGCTGCACCGATGCCTCCGCCGCCGCCAGTTCGGCGCGCGAGTTGATGCCGCGCAACTCGCCATACGGCGCCTCGACAACGGCGACACGAGCACCCTCGGCCCGGGCCAGCGCCACCACGTCGGTCAGGTAGTATTCGCCCTTGGCATTGTCGCAGCCGACCCCGCGCAACCATGCGGCCATGCGCGGCGCGGACGCGCACAGGACGCCGGCATTACACAGGCCGACCATGCGCTCCTCCGCCGAGGCATCGGCCCATTCGACGATGCGCTCGACGAACCCGTCCGCGCCGATCACGCGGCCATAGCGGCCGGGGTCGTCGGGCCGCATGGCGAGCAGCGCCAGCCCGACATCGCCCGCCGCGCGCCGCGCCAGCAGCCGGCGCAGCGTATCCGGCGCGATCAGGGGATTGTCGGCATACAGCACCGCCACCTCGCCCTCGCCGAACAGGTCGGCGGCCTGCAAGGCGGCGTGCGCGGTGCCGAGCCGTTCGTGCTGCACCACCACCGGATGCGGCGCGGCGACGGCGGCGAGCCGCTCGCCCTCCGGCCCCACCACCACGACAATGCGGTCGAACACCTCGGCGACGCTGTCGATCAGGTGGCGCAGCATCGGGCGCCCGGCGAGCGGGTGCATCGCCTTGGGAAGGGCCGATTTCATGCGGGTGCCGAGACCCGCGGCAAGGATGATTGCGGTCGTGGGCATGACATCCGGGTAGCGGGGGCGTGGTCTTCGTGTCAAAGACTTCGCGATCACGCTTCATGTCGCCGCGAAACGAGGTTGCCTTGCCCGGTCCCCGCACGCTTCTGCTCGATCTCGACGGCACGCTGGTCGATTCGGTCCCCGACCTCGCCGCCAGCCTCGCCCGGCTGTTCGCCGCCCGCGGGCTGGCACCGCTGCCGCCGGTCGAGGTCGCGGCCATGGTGGGCGACGGCGTGCGCAAGCTGCTCGACCGCGCCTTCGCCGCACGTGGCGGCGCGCCCGACGAGCGCGACCTCGGCGATTACATGGCCGATTACGGCGCCCATCTGGCCGACGCGACGCGCCCCTATCCCGGCGCGGCAGCGGCGCTGGGCGGGCTGCGCGCGGCGGGCTGGCGCCTCGCCGTCTGCACCAACAAGCCCGAGGCGATGGCGCGCGGCGTGTTGACGGCAACCGGCCTGATGCCGCTGATCGACGCGGTCGGCGGCGGCGACAGTTTTCCCGTCCGCAAGCCCGATCCGGAGCATCTGCGCGCCACGCTGTCGCGCGCCGGCGGCGAGGCCGCACGGGCCGTCATGGCGGGCGATCACCGCAACGACATCGTCGCCGCCCGCGGCGCCGACATCCCGGTGATCTTTGCCGCCTGGGGCTATGGCCCGCCCGCGATGGCCGAGGGCGCGGATGCGATTGCGCGGGACTTCGCGGATCTGGCGTCAATCGCCGCGCGGCTGTGTCCGTAGCGTCCGCGTCAGCCGAACCGGAACGCCGACAGCGCCTTGCCGGCCAGGTGCTCGCCATAGACGTGGCGGCCGACATCCGCGCCGGCCGCGCCGGCCGCGACCATCAGCGGGATCAGATGCTCCTCCTCCGGATGGCAGACGCGCGCGAACGGTGCGGTCTCCCACTCGCGCAGCAGGGCGTCGCGGCGCTCGGGGTCCGGCGCGGTCGCGGCGGCCACCAGCCAGTCGTCGAAGGCCTGCGCCTCGGCATTCCCGCGGCCACTGAACAGCAGCCGCAGGTTGTGGTAGCTCATGCCCGAGCCGATGATCAGCACGTCCTGATCGCGCAGCGGCGCCAGCGCCCGGCCGATCGCCAGATGCGCCTGGGGGTCCAGCCCCTGTTGCAGCGACAGTTGCAGCACCGGGATATCGGCATCCGGGAACGCGACCTTGAGCGGGATGAACACGCCGTGGTCGAGGCCGCGGGTGCCGTCCTCCGCCGTCGCGATCCCGGCAGCGGCGAGCAGGCGCCGCACCTCGGCAGCGAGGTCGGGCGCGCCGGCGACCGGATAGGTCAGGCGATAGGTGTGCTCGGGGAAGCCATAATAGTCGAACAGCAGCGTCGGATGCGCGGCCGTGTTCACGGTCGGCCGCGGCGCCTCCCAATGGCCGGAGATCACCAGCAGCGCGCGCGGCCGCTGGGGCAGGCTGGCGGCGATGCCGCGCAGATATTCCGCCATCCGGTCCCACAGATGCGGCGCGGCTTGCGGCGGGTCCATGAAGAAGCACGGGCCGCCGCCGTGCGGAATGAACAGGGTCGGCTGGCGGGCGCTGGTGACGCTCATCTGATCGGGCTCCCGGAACGGCTGAAATATGGGAACGCGCTTCGATCCGCAAAACCGTGAGAGTCTCGATCGAACTGATCGATGCAGTCGATATGTTCAGTCCGACGCTGCGAGGCTGACCAGTTCCGCCCCGTCCTCCACAAGGTCGCCCGGGCGGCACCGCACCATCGCGACCGTGCCGTCGGCCGGGGCGACGATGCGCATCTGCACCTTCATCGCCTCCAGCAGCACCAGCACCGTCCCGCGCTCCACGTGCGACCCTTCCTCGACCAGCACGTCCAGCACGCGCCCCGGCATCGGCGCCAGCACGCGCCCGCCCGCTGCAAGGTCGGCGCCGGACGGCGCCAGCGGATCGAGGAAGCGCACCTCGGTCAGTACGCCGTCGCGGAACACGGAGACAACGTCGCCCTGCATCACGGCGCGCAGCCGCGTGCCGGTATCGCTGACGCGCAGCGCGACCACCCCCTCGCCCGCGTCGGCGGCCGATACCTCCGCCGGACCCTCGGGAAGACCGAGGCTGAAGCCACCATCCGGGCGCAGATGCGCGCGCAGCACGTGCTCAACCTCGCCGATGCGGACTGCGAAATCCTGCCAGCCCTCGCCGTTCAGCCGCCACGCTGTCGCGAGCGCCCAGGGCGACCACGGATCTGCGTCGCCGCCGGCCGCACGCGCAGCCGCCTGCTCCGCGCGCAGGCGGCGGAACACCGCCGCGGCCAGCACCTCGCGCCCGGGTGGTGGCGGCGGGCGCAGCAGCGCTTCAGCGTGGCGCGCGATGAAGCCGGTGTCGAGTTGCGCGTCACGGAATGCCGGATGCGCCGCGATCGCGCGCAGCAGTGGCAGATTCGTCTGCACGCCGCCGATCTCGTACTGCGCCAGCGCCCCCGACAACGCGCGCACGCAGGCGTCGCGGTCGCGCTCGTGCACGATCAGCTTGGCGATCATCGGATCGTAGTGGACCGAGATCGCATCGCCCTGGCGCACGCCTGTATCGACACGCACCCGCGCGCCCTCGGCCGGCGCACGCAGATGATGCAGCGTGCCGACGGAAGGCGCGAAGTCGCGCGCCGGATCTTCGGCATAGACGCGCATCTCGATGGCATGGCCGTCGATGCGCAAATCCTCCTGCCGCAGCGGCAGCGCTTCGCCGGAGGCGACACGCAACTGCCACTCCACCAGATCCTGGCCGGTGATCGCCTCAGTCACCGCGTGTTCAACCTGCAGGCGCGTGTTCATCTCCATGAAGTAGAACGCGCCGTCCTCGGCAATGAACTCGACAGTCCCGGCGCCGACATAGCCGACGGCGCCCGCGGCGGCGCAGGCGGCCTCGCCCATCGCCCGGCGACGTCCGGGATCCATGCCGGGCGCCGGCGCCTCCTCCACCACTTTCTGATGGCGGCGCTGGATCGAGCAGTCGCGCTCGAACAGCGACACGACATTGCCGCGCGCATCGGCGAATACCTGGATTTCGATGTGACGCGGGCGGGTCAGGTAGCGTTCGATCAGCACGCGGTCATCGCCGAACGCCGCGCGTGCCTCACCACGCGCGAGCGCCAGCGCGGCATCGAACTCGTCCGCGCGCGCCACCACGCGCATCCCCTTGCCGCCGCCGCCCGCCGAGGCCTTGATGAGCACCGGATAGCCGATCTCCGCCGCCGCCGCGGCCAGCACTTCCGCATCCTGGTCGTCGCCATGATAGCCGGGCACGAGCGGCACGCCCGCGCGCTCCATCAGTGCCTTCGCCGCCGCCTTCGATCCCATCGCGCGGACCGCCGCCGGCGGCGGGCCGATGAACACGACGCCGGCCGCCGCGCATGCTTCGGCAAATTCGGCATTCTCACTGAGGAATCCGTAGCCCGGATGGATCGCCTCGGCGCCGGTGGCGCGCGCGGCATCCAGGATGCGCGGGATCGACAGGTAGCTCTCACGTGCCGGCGCCGGCCCGATCCGCACCGATTCATCAGCGAGAGCGACGTGCATCGCCGAAGCGTCCGCATCGGAACACACCGCGACCGTGCGGATGCCGAGGCGGCGCGCCGTGCGAATGACGCGACAGGCGATCTCGCCGCGATTGGCGATCAGGATTTTGCTGAACATGCCGCTCACATGCGGAACACCCCGAAGCGCGACCCTGCGCCCCATCCCTCCACCGGCGCATTCAGCGACGCCGAGAGGCCGAGCGCCAGCACCATGCGGGTCGCCGCAGGATCAATCACGCCGTCATCCCACAGCCGCGCGCTGGCGTAATACGGGTGGCCCTGCGTCTCGTACTGCGCCTCGATCGGTACGCGGAAGGCGGCTTCCTCCTCCGCCGGCCAACTCTCGCCGCGCGCCTCGATATTGTCGCGCCGAACCTGCGCCAGCACCGAAGCTGCCTGCGTCCCGCCCATCACTGAGATTCGCGCATTCGGCCACATGAACAGCAGCCGCGGCGCGTAGGCACGGCCGCACATGCCGTAATTGCCGGCGCCGAAGCTGCCGCCGATGATGATGGTGAATTTCGGCACCGGCGCGGTCGCGACCGCGGTGACGAGCTTCGCACCGTCCTTGGCAATGCCGCCGGCTTCGTATTTGCGTCCGACCATGAAGCCGGTGATGTTCTGCAGGAACACGAGCGGAATGCCGCGCTGCGCGCACAGCTCGATGAAATGCGCGCCCTTCACAGCACTCTCGCTGAACAGCACGCCGTTATTGGCGAGGATGCCGACCGGATAGCCCCAGATGCGCGCGAACCCGGTGACCAGCGTCGTGCCATAGAGCGGCTTGAACTCGTCCAGCCGGCTGTCATCGACGATGCGCGCGATCACCTCGCGCACCTCGTACGGTTCGCGCAGATCGGCGGGCACGACGCCGTAGATATCCTCGGCGGGGTAGCGCGGCGCGATCGGCTCGGTGAGATCGGGCGCACGCGGCTTGGCGCGGTTGAGGTTGGCGATGATGCGGCGCGCGAGCCCGAGCGCGTGCGCATCGCTCTCCGCCATGTGGTCGGTGACCCCGGAGATGCGGCTGTGTACCTCGGCGCCGCCAAGGTCCTCGGCCGAGACGATTTCGCCCGTCGCGGCCTTCACCAGCGGCGGGCCACCGAGAAAGATCGTGCCCTGGCCGCGCACGATGATTGCCTCGTCGCTCATCGCCGGCACATAGGCGCCGCCGGCGGTGCAGGAGCCCATCACGACCGCGATCTGCGGAATGCCGGCGGCGGACATCTGTGCCTGGTTGTAGAAGATGCGACCGAAATGCTCGCGGTCGGGAAACACCTCGTCCTGGTTGGGCAGGTTGGCACCGCCGCTGTCCACAAGATAAATGCAGGGCAGCCGGTTCTGCAGCGCGATCTCCTGCGCGCGCAGATGCTTCTTCACCGTCATCGGGTAGTAGGTGCCGCCCTTCACGGTTGCGTCGTTGGCGATGACGACGCATTCGCGCCCGGTGATTCGGCCGATGCCGGTGATGATGCCGGCCGCGGGAACGCTTTCGCCGTACATGCCGTACGCGGCAAGCTGCGAAAGCTCCAGGAATGGCGAGGCCGGATCGATCAGCCGGCGGATGCGTTCGCGCGGCAGCAATTTTCCCCGCGACGTGTGCCGGGCGCGCGCGGCCTCGCCGCCGCCGAGCCGGATGTCCTCGACGTTTGCGCGCAGATCGGAGACCAGCGCGCGCATCCTCTCCGCATTGGCGGCAAATCCGGCTGAGCCGGGGTGAACGCCGGAGGCGATGACCGACATGCGCGCGTTGCCCTCCCTCCCGGTCTGCATCATTCTGCCGCGAATCATGGCATTGGCCGCAATGGCACGCAACCGGAGGGGACGAAGCATGAACGAACGGCCGGACATCGCGGTGATCGGCAACCAGCGCCCGCACACCTTCGCGCTGCTGGAGGCG
The DNA here is from genome assembly GCA_021814605.1 of Pseudomonadota bacterium. Lineage (GTDB taxonomy): Bacteria > Pseudomonadota > Gammaproteobacteria > Burkholderiales > Burkholderiaceae_C > Thiomonas. The sequence continues at coordinate 39,690 of JAKAIB010000002.1, forward strand.
CGGTTCACGGTGCATCGGGTGTTCGAGGCGCCGGACCCGCTGGCAGCACTGCGCGCGATCGGCCCGCGCGTCCGTGGCGCCGCCTCGAACGGCATGGCCGGCCTGTCGCGCGCGCAGATCGAGGCAATGCCGAACCTGGAAATCGTCGCCATCAATGGCGTCGGGCTGGAAACGACCGATCTCGACGCGGCCCGGGCGCGCGGCATCACCGTGGCGACCGCGCCGGTCCTGTATGACGACGTGGCCGATCTGGCGATCACGCTGGCGCTGTCCGCCTGCCGGCGGATCCCGCAGGCCGACCGCTTCGTGCGCAGCGGTCTGTGGGGCAAGCAGCCCTGGCCGCTGGGACGAAAATTCACCGGCATGCGCGCCGGCATCATCGGCCTCGGCCGCATCGGCACCGAGATCGCGGCACGGCTGGCGGCGTTCAAGACGACGATCGCCTATGCCGACCCGGTCGCGCGCGACGTGCCGTATCGCCGCTACGACGACGCGGAATCGCTGGCCCGGGAGAGCGACGTGCTGTTCCTCGCCGCCGCCGGCGGCGCGAAGGGCACGCGCCCGCCGATCGTGGGTCGCGCGGTACTGGACGCGCTCGGCCCGCAGGGCGTGTTCGTCAACGTCGCGCGCGGCTGGATCGTGGACGAGGCGGCACTGGTCGCGGCACTTGTCGAAGGCCGGCTAGGTGCGGCCGGGTTGGACGTATTCCACGACGAGCCGAGCGTGCCGCCGGCGCTGCTCACGCTCGACAACGTCGTGCTGACGCCGCACATCGCGAGTTCGACCGAGGAGACGATGCGGGCGATGGGCGAGTGCGTGGTCGGCAATCTGGTGTCGTGGTTCGAGGGCAAAGGGGCGCTGACGCCCGTTGCGATGTAGGACGTGCAACCATGAAACTCCTTCTCCGCTTCCAGAGGCGGAGAGGGGGGTTGACCCACGTGTACCTACGCCGCCTTCGCCTGCATCGCGATCCGGTTGAGGCTCTCCACGATCTCGCGCGCCAGCTTCATCCTCTCGAGCACTGTCATCTCGCGCACGATCGCGAGCTTGTGGTCCGGGCGCAGCTTCACCATTCCGCCCTTGCTTGCCAGCCACGACACCAGCCCCGAGGGGTTGCGGAAGGCATTGCCGCGGAAGGTCAGCACCATTCCTTTCGGTCCGGCCTCGACCTTTTCCACGCCGGCCTCGCGGCACAGGCGCTTGAGCGTCACCACCGCGAGCAGGTTCTCGACCTCCTCCGGCAGCTTGCCGAACCGATCGACCAGTTCCGCCGCCATCGCCTCGGTCTCCGCGTCCGAGGACAGCGCGCCGATGCGACGATACAGGCCAAGCCGCACAGGCAGGTCGCGAACGTACGAATCCGGGATCAGCACCGGCAGGCCAAGCGCGATATTCGGCGTCCAGTCGCGCGCCTCGACACGCTTGCGCCCGCGCTCGGCGCGCAATTCGGAAACGGCGTCCTCCAGCATCTGCTGGTAGAGTTCGATGCCGACCTCGCGGATATGGCCGGACTGCTCGTCGCCGAGCAGATTGCCCGCACCACGGATGTCGAGATCGTGCGACGCCAGCGTGAAGCCGGCGCCAAGGGAATCCAGCGTCTGCATCACCGTCAGCCGCTTCTCCGCCGCTGCCGACAGCCGGTGCGTCGGCGGCCAGGTCAGATAGGCGTAGCCGCGCTGCTTGCCGCGCCCGACGCGCCCGCGCAACTGGTACAACTGCCCCAGCCCGAACATGTCGGCGCGATGGATCAGCAGCGTGTTCACCGCCGGCATGTCGAGTCCGCTCTCGACGATGTTGGTCGAGAGCAGAATGTCATAGCGCCCGTCGCCGAACTCCGTCATCACGCGTTCGAGTTCGGTGGGCGCAAGCCGTCCGTGTGCCTGCGCGATCCGCGCCTCCGGCACGATTTCCGCCAGCCGCTCCGCCATGCGGCCGAGGTCCTCGATGCGCGGCACGACACAGAATACCTGCCCACCGCGGAACCGCTCGCGCTGCAACGCCTCACGGATCACCAGGCCGTCGAACGGCATGATGAAGGTACGCACCGCGAGGCGATCGACCGGCGGGGTGGCGATCAGGCTCATCTCCCGCACGCCCGTCAGCGCCAGTTGCAGCGTGCGCGGGATCGGTGTCGCCGTCAGCGTCAGCACATGCACGTCGGCCTTCAGCGCCTTCAGCTTCTCCTTGTGCGCCACGCCGAAATGCTGCTCCTCGTCGATCACCAGCAGGCCGAGATTGGCGAAGCTGACCCCCTTGGCCAGCAGAGAGTGCGTGCCGATGACGATCTGCACATCGCCCTCCGCGAGGCCACGCCGCACCTCCGATGCTTCCTTTGCGCCGACCATGCGCGACAGTTGCGCGACCTTCACTGGCAACCCTGCGAAGCGGGCCGCAAAGGTGCGGAAATGCTGGCGCGCCAGCAGCGTCGTCGGCACAACGACCGCGACCTGCGTGCCCGCCATCGCGGCGACGAAGGCGGCGCGCAACGCCACCTCGGTCTTGCCGAAGCCGACATCGCCGCAAATCAGCCGGTCCATTGGACGGCCCGATGCCATGTCCTCCAGCACGTCTGCGATGGCGCGCGACTGGTCCTCGGTCTCGGCGAATGGGAAGCGGGCGCAGAACTCGTCCCACGTGCCTTCCGCCGGGGCCATCACTTCGGCTTCATGCAGTCGTCGCTCGGCGGCGGTGCGGATCAGGGCCGCGGCCATGTCGCGGATGCGCTGCTTGGCGCGCGCCTTGCGCGTCTGCCAGCTCGTGCCGCCGAGTTTGTCCAGGGCGACGCCGGCGCCCTCGCTGCCGAAGCGCGACAGCATCTCGATGTTCTCGACGGGGAGGAAAAGCTTGTCGTCGCCGTCGTACAGGATGCGCAGGCAGTCGTGCGGCGCGTCGTTCACCGTCAGCGTCACCAGCCCGTCATAGCGGCCGATGCCGTGATCCTGGTGAACGACCAGATCGCCCTCGGCGATTTCGGTCGCCTCGGCGATGAACTGGTCGGCGCGCTTGCGGCGGCGCGGCGGGCGGCTGATACGCTCGCCGAGCAAGTCCTGCTCCGACAGAAAGGCGATGCGGCCGATGTCGGCGTCTTCGGCGACGAAGCCCCGCTCCAGCCCCAGCGTCACCAGAGCCGCGGTGCCGACCGGCGTACGCCGCGCCGACTCCCAGTCATCGGCAGGCTCGGACTTGAAGCCGTGCTCGCGCAGCAGGTGCGCGATGCGCTCGCGCGATCCGCGCGTCCAGGCAGCGACCATCAGCCGCCGCCCCTCGCCCTCCCAGCGTTGCGCCAGCGTCCGCAACTGCTCGAACGCCGATCCGCCCGAGGCCGCCGCCTGTGCGAGGATCGGCGCCGGCCGTCCGCCGCCATCGATGCCCTGGCCCTGGTCGGGCCGCGCGAACGGGGTGAAAGCGAAGGCCGGGCCGGCAGCCAGCATCGCGTCCCAACCAGCGCGATCCAGATAGAGCCGGTCAGGTGGCAGCGGGCGATACGGCGTCTCGCCGTCGCGCGGCAGGGCGCGGCGGGCGGCGTAGTGGTCGGCGATCATCTCGAGCCGCGCCGCCAGCACGTCATCGGCCTGATGGTCAAGGCTGACCGAGGCGCCCGGCAGATAGTCGAGCAGCGTCTCCATCGCGTCATGGAACAGCGGCACCCAGTGCTCCATGCCCGGATGCCGCCGCCCCTCGGAGATCGAGAGGTAGATCGGGTCATCCGCGGCGCCAGTGCCGAAAGCGTCGCGCCAGCCGGTGCGGAAGCGGGCGACCGATTCGGGGTCGAGGAACACCTCGCTGACCGGGCGCAGCGCCAGCCGCTCGATGCGCGCGCCGCTGCGCTGGGTGGCGGGATCGAAGGCGCGGATGCTCTCGATCGTATCGCCGAACAGATCGACCCGCACCGGCTCGCGCCTGCCGGCCGGGAACAGGTCGATGATGCCGCCGCGCATGGCGTATTCGCCCGGCTCCATCACCGTGCCGGCGCGGCCGTAGCCGTTGGCCTCCAGGAAGCGCGCCAGCGCCTCGGGCTGCACGGTGCCGCCGGTGGCCAGCGTCATGCTGGCGCCGGCGAAGACGTGGCGCGGCGGCACGCGCTGCACCAGGGCGTTGACAGTGGTCAACACGATGCGCGGCGTGGACGCCGGCTCCAGCAGGCGCGCGAGGGTGGCAACCCGCTCGCTGATCAGTTCCGGGTTGGGGGAGACGCGGTCATAGGGCAGGCAGTCCCAGGCCGGGAAGCGCAGCCGCTGCGTGTGCGGGGCGAAGAAGGCCAGCGCCTCGGCCATCCGCGCCATCCGGCTGTCGTCGCGGGCGACGTGCAGGAGCGGTCCGGGGTGCTCGCGGGCGCGGCGGGCGAGCAGGACCGCGTCCCACCCCTCTGGCGCGCCCCAGACCGGGGCGGTCATGGCACTGCCGCCTCACGCATCGCGCGCAGCAGCGGCGCGGCGTCGTCCGGCAACGGGCGCCTGCCGGTCAACCAGTCGGCGAGGTCAGGGTCGGGCAGGTCCAGCAGCGCCTCCAGCGCGTCCATCTCGGCATCGGTGAACAGGTCGATCCGGCTTGTCACGTAGCCGCCGACCAGCAGGTCGGTTTCGTGCGTGCCGCGATGGGTGGCGCGGAACAACGCACGGCGCCGGCGCGCGTCGCGCGGCGAGTCAGAAGGATCAAGCATCGCGGTTGCCATATAGTCGGGCGTTTGGTCAGTGTCAGCCGTGCAACACGACCGACTCGCCCCGCTTTTCGCACCCCTGACCAGCCTGCGCGGCCTCGGCGAGCCGCGGGCGCGACTGGTGGCGCGCGCCGCCGGCGGGGATCGGGTGATCGACCTGCTGTTCCACCTGCCCGAGTCATATATCGACCGCCGCCAGAGAGTCGCCCTGCGCGCCCTGCCGGCCGGCCGGGTCGTGACGGTCACGGTCGCCGTGGTCCGAATCGAACGTCCGGCAAACGCCCGCCAGCCGACACGCGCGGTGGTGACCGACGGGACCGGCTTTGCCGAGATCGCCTTCTTCAAGGGCTTCCCACACGCCCGGCTGCCGGTCGGCGCGCGGGTGGTGGTGTCCGGCAAGGCCGATGAGCGGCGGAGCTTCGTTCACCCTGACCACATCGTGCCGGAGGACGCTGCAGCGCGGCTGCCCGATGTCGAGCCGGTCTGGCCGCTGACTGCCGGCCTGTTCCCCTGGCACCTGCGCGGGCCCATCGCCGATGCGCTCGACCGCATTCCGGACCTGCCGGAGTGGCAGGACGCCGCCCTGCAGCGCCGCGAAGGCTGGCCGGGCTTTGCCGGGGCGCTGCGCGCGCTGCACGCGCCGGAGGCACCGCCGCCCCCCGGCCCTCGGCGGCGGCTCGCCTATGACGAACTGCTGGCCGGGCAGGTGGCGCTGGCGCTGGTGCGAAGGCGCGTGCTGGCCCGTCCGGGGCGGGCGCTGACCGGCGACGGGCGGCTGCGGGCGCGGGCCTTGGCAACATTCGGGCAGGCACTCACGCCATCACAGACGGCGGCGCTGGCCGAGATCGACGCTGACCTTGCGGCCCCCCGGCGGATGTTGCGGCTGCTGCAGGGCGATGTCGGGTCGGGCAAAACGCTGGTGGCGCTGTTGGCCATGCTGCGTGCCGTTGAGGACGGCGCCCAGGCGGCGCTGCTGGCACCGACCGAACTGCTGGCGCAGCAGCACCTGCGCACGCTGGCCCGCCTTGCCCCCGTGCCGGTCGCGCTGCTGACCGGCAGCGTCAAGGGTGCGGCGCGCGAACGCATCCTGCGCGGCCTCGCCGAAGGCGCGCTGCCGCTGGTGGTCGGCACCCATGCGCTGTTCCAGGATCGGGTCGAATACCACGACCTGGCACTAGCGGTGATCGACGAGCAGCACCGCTTCGGCGTTGCCCAGCGGCTCCTGATGGGCGGCAAGGGGCGCGTCAGCGACGTGCTGGTGATGACGGCCACCCCGATCCCGCGCACGCTGCTGCTGACGCAATGGGGCGAGATGACGGTCAGCCGCCTGACCGAAAAGCCAGCCGGGCGGCTGCCGGTGCGCACCACGCTGCACTCGCTGGCGACGCTGGACGACGTGACCGACGGGATCGGCCGCGCGCTCGACGGCGGGGCGCGCGTCTATTGGGTCTGCCCGCTGGTTGCCGAGAGCGAAACCGCCGACCTCGCCGCCGCCGAGGCACGCTTCGCCGCGCTGCGGGCACGCTTCGGCCAGACGGTCGGGCTGGCGCATGGGCAGCAGGAGAGCGCCGTGCGCGAGGCGGCGCTGGCCGACTTCGCCACCGGGCGCACGCGCCTGCTGGTCGCGACCACGGTGATCGAGGTCGGCGTCGATGTGCCGGAGGCCAGCGTGATGGTGATAGAGCATGCCGAACGCTTCGGGCTGGCCCAGTTGCACCAGTTGCGCGGCCGCGTCGGGCGGGGACGGGACGCAAGTTTCTGCCTGCTGCTGCACGAGGCGGGGCTGACCGAGGCGGCCCGGCGGCGCCTGCTGCTGCTGCGCGACACCGAGGACGGGTTCCGCATCGCCGACGAGGATTTCCGCATCCGCGGCGGCGGCGACGCGCTCGGCACCCGGCAGGCGGGCGCGCCGGGCTGGCGGCTCGCCGATCCGGTGCAGGACGAGCGCCTGCTCCACATGGCCGCCCGCGACGCGGCCCTGCTGCTGGAGCGCGACCCCAGGCTCGCTGGCGAACGCGGGCAGGCGGTGCGGGTTCTGTTGCGCCTGTTCGAGCGGACAGCCGCGATGCGGACGTTGCAGGCAGGGTGAGCCGGGCTTTGCAGGTCTATTAAACCCGCTTCATCCCCGCATCGTACCAGGTTGCAAATATGCGGGATTGCGCTATTCCGGCGCGCCGATGCTGGCGGGGAATTCGGAAACGTGGTTGCATTAATCGAGATCGCGGGGCTCACCAAGCGTTTCGGTTCGTTCACGGCGGTCGATGACGTCTCCTTCAGCGTCGCGCGCGGCGAGGTGCTGGGGTTCCTCGGGCCCAACGGCGCCGGCAAGTCCACGACCATGCGGATGCTGGCCGGCTTCATGCCGCCCACCGCCGGCACCGCGCGCATCTGCGGCCACGACGTGCTGACCGATGCCGTCGCCGCGCGGCGCAACCTCGGCTTCCTGCCGGAGGGGGCGCCGACTTACCCGGACATGGGGGTGGAGGCGTTCCTGCGCTTCGTCGCGCGCATCCGCGGCTATTCCGGGCGTGAACTCAATGAGCGGGTGGCGCAGGCGATCGGGCTGACCACGCTCGCCGGCGTGCGGCTACAGCCGATCGAGACGCTGTCGAAGGGCTTCAAGCGTCGGGTGGGGCTGGCGCAGGCGCTGCTGCACGATCCGCCTGTGCTGGTGCTCGACGAGCCGACGGATGGGCTCGACCCCAACCAAAAACACGAGGTCCGCGCGCTGATCCGCAGTATGGCGCCGCACAAGGCCATCGTCATCAGCACGCATATTCTGGAGGAAGTGGACGCCGTGTGCACGCGCGCCATCATTATCGCCCGCGGCCGCGTGGCCGCGGACGCCACGCCCGCCGAGTTGGAGCAGCGCCATCCGTCGGGCCGGCTCGACGACGTGTTCCGCGAGATCACGGCCGAGAAAGCAGCGGCATGAGCGGATTTTCCGTGCGCAACACGCTCGCGGTCGCGCGGCGCGAGTTCGCGGGCTATTTCGCTACACCTGTCGCCGTGGTGTTCATCGTCATCTTCCTCGTGCTGCAGGGCGTGCTGACCTTCAATCTCGGCGGCTTTTTCGAACGCGACCAGGCTGACCTGACGCCGTTCTTCTCCTTCCTGCCCTGGGTGTTCCTGTTGCTGGTGCCGGCGATCACCATGCGGTTGTGGGCCGAGGAACGCCGTCTCGGCACGATCGAACTGCTGCTGACGCTGCCGCTGCGGCAGTCGGAGGCGGTGATCGGCAAGTTCCTGGCTGCCTGGGCGTTCTGCGCGGTGGCGCTGGTCCTGACCTTCCCGTTCTGGATCACCGTCAACGTGCTCGGCAGCCCCGACAACGGTGCCATCGCCAGCGGCTATGTCGGCGCGCTGCTGGTGGCGGGTGCCTTCCTCGCGGTCGGCGCGGCGATGTCGGCGGCGACGAAGAATCAGGTGATCGCCTTCGTGCTCGCGCTTGCGGTGTGCTTCGCCTTCGCCGTCGCATCCTACCCGCTGGTCACCGATTTCATCTCCCGCGCCTCGCCGGGAGTGGCGGAGTTCGCGCGGCGCGTGAGCGTGATCGAGCGGTTCACCGGCTTCACCCGCGGTGTGATCGCGCTGCGCGACGTCGTCTACTTCGCGTCGTTCATCGGCTTCTTCCTCTTTCTGAACACCGTGATCCTCGAGCACCGCAAGGCGGACTGAGCGACAATGCGCAAACTCTGGTCCTCCGTCCTCGGCGTGATCGCCGTCGCCGCGCTGCTGATCGGCGTCAACCTGCTTTCGGACCGCTTTCTGCAGGATGCTCGGCTCGATCTGACACAGCAGCATCTGTACACGCTTTCGCCCGGCACGCGGCACATCCTGGCGAACCTCAAAGAGCCGATCACGCTCAAGCTGTTCTATTCGCGCCAGCTCGGCACCGCCGCGCCTGCCTACGCCGCGTATGCCGAGCGCGTGCGCGCGATGCTGCGCGAATACGCCGCCGATGCACATGGCAAGCTAAATCTGCAATTCTACGATCCCGTACCGTTCAGCGATACCGAGGACCGCGCGCTGGCCTACGGGCTGCAGGGCGTGCCGCTGAACCAGGGCGGCGAACAGGTATATTTCGGACTGGCCGGCACCAACCTGCTCGACGACCAGCAGACCATCCCGTTCTTTCAGTCGGAACGTGAGCGCTTCCTGGAATATGACCTGACGCGGCTGGTCTATGAGCTGTCCGACCCCAAGCGCGCAGTGCTCGGCGTGATGTCGTCGCTGCCGCTGGAAGGCGACCCGCGCATGATGATGTCGGGCCGCGGCGGCGGGCCGTGGGTGTCGATGCAGCAGCTCCAGCAGGGCTTCACCGTCCGCAACGTGCCCGTGGACGCGCAGACGATCGACCCGGAGATCAAGGTGCTGATGGTCGCCAGCGCGCAAGGGCTGAAGGACCCGACGCTCTACGCGATCGACCAGTTCGTCATGCGCGGCGGGCGGCTGCTGGCGATGGTCGATCCGCACAGCGAGGCCGAGGCTGCACAACCGGACCCGTCCGGGATGCCGCGGCAGGACACCGGCAGCAACCTTGCCAGGCTGTTTGACGCCTGGGGCATCACGTTCGATCCCAAGGAGGTCGTCGGCGACCTCAACGGCGCGTGGCGCGTGCGCTCCGGCCAGCGGGTCGTGGACTACGTGCCGTGGTTCAACATCCGCGGTGACGGCCTCGCGCATGACGACCCCGCACTGGCGGACGTGACGCAGGTGACGGTCGCCTCGGCCGGCGCAATCGCGAAGAAGCCGGATGCAAAGATCGAATTCGCGCCGCTGCTGCGCAGCAGCAAGGAATCGGGGCTGATCCCGGTCGCAAAGGTCAGCGAGTTTCCGGACCCCGCCAGCATCCTCGCCGACTTCAAGCCCTCAGGTGGTGCGCGGGTGATCGCCGCGCGCATCCACGGCGAGCTGACTTCCGCGTTCCCCGGACCGCCGGCCGGAGAGAAGGACGCCAGCAAGCTGCCACCGTTCAAGGCGCACAGCGACGGCGCGGTCAATATGGTCGTCGTCGGCGACAGCGACATCCTGGCCGACCGCTTCTGGGTGCGCACGCAGGATTTCTTCGGTCAGCAGGAAGCGGTACCGTTCAGCGACAATGGGCCGTTCGTGGCCAACGTGGTGGGCACGCTCGCAGGCGGCGACGACCTGATCGGGCTGCGCGGCAAGGGCCAGATCATCCGGCCGTTCACGCTGGTGGACAACATCCAGCACAAAGCCGAGGCGCAGTTCCAGCAGACCGAGAAGGCATTGCAGGCGCATCTCGATGCCACGCAGAAGAAGCTCGCCGAACTTCGTGCTGGCACGGGCGCGCAAAAGGCCGCCGTGATCACGGCGGAGCAGAGCGCCGCCATCGCCGATCTCCAGGCCGACATCGTGCAGACGCGCAGCAAGCTGCGCGCGGTGCAGTTCGACCTGCGCCGCGACATCGACGCGCTGGAGACGGAATTGCGTCTGCTCAACATTGTGCTGGTACCCGTGGTGCTCACACTGCTGGCGATCGTGCTGGGCCTGCTGCGCAGTCGCCGCCGCGCCCGTGCGCGCGTCTGAGGAGAAGGAGCGCAGATGCGCACGCGAACATCGGTGATCCTGGCCGCACTCGGGGCGGTCGTGCTGGCGCTCGGCATCGTGTACGGCACGGGCCAGACCGGGCAGACGCAGCAGGCCGCGCAGGGCAGGCGCATGTTCCCCGATCTGGTGGCGAAGCTGGCCGACGCGCAGAAGGTCGAGATCGTCCACAAGGGAAGCACGCTGGCCCTGGTTCGCGGCAGGGACTCTGCCGCGGATTGGGGTGTTGCCGCGCGCGACGGCTATCGGACCCAGGCGGGCAAGGTGCATGAACTTCTGACACGCCTGACCGAACTGCGGCTGGACGAACCGCGCACCGCCGACCCGGCGATGTACGCGCGGCTCGGCGTTGAGGACCCGGGAAAGGACGCCGAATCCACGTTGCTGCAGGTGCTGGACGGCAAAGGCGGCATCATCGCCGCGGTCATCGTCGGCCATCCCCGCCCGGCCTCGCGCGGCGGCGTCGACACGCTGTACGTGCGCCGCCCCGGAGAGGCGCAGTCCTGGCTTGCCGACGGCAAGCTGGAGATTACGTCAGAAGTGCAGGACTGGATCGATCGCGACATCGTCAACATCGCGCCGGCCAAAGTGGCGAGCGACGTGGTGACGCGCGGGGATGTGACGCTGAGCTTTACGCGATCGGGAGACAAGCTGGCGCTGACGGCGCCGGCCGATCATCCGAAGCTCGACGATGCCAAGCTGGACTCCGTCGCCTCGGCGCTGGCCGACCTGACGCTCGAGGACGTGCGGCGCGCCCCGGCACCGGGCACGCCGCTCGGCCGCGCCGTGATGACCACCACCGACGGCCTCGTCCTGACGGCGGACGTGAGCAAGGACGGGCTGGCGATCTGGACCACGTTCTCCGTCACGGGCAAGGACGCCGCCGCGCTGGACAAGAAGCTGAAAGGGTGGGCCTATGAGATCGGCAGTTGGAAGGAGCAGGCGCTGGTGCCGACGCTGGCCGACCTGAAGGCCGCCGAGCCGGCGCCCGCGACACCCGCGACGCCTGCGCCGGCGGTATCCGCGCCGGCTTTGCCCATGCCGACCATTCCGTCCCAGTGAGCCGGGAATATCCGCAGCGCCCGATCGTCGGTATCGGCGTAGCGGTGCTGCGGCCGGGGGCGGTGCTGCTGGTGCGCCGCGGCCGCGCGCCGAGTCTGGGGGCATGGAGCCTGCCCGGCGGGGCGCAGGAACTCGGGGAGACGGCGGAGCAAGCGGCGCGGCGCGAACTGGCGGAGGAGACCGGGCTCGCCGTGGGCGAACTGACGCTCGCCGCCAACGTGGACAGCATCCATCGCGATGCGGACGGGCGGGTGCAGTTCCACTACACGATCCTGGATTTCTGTGCCCGCTACGCCGGCGGCGAACCGCGCGCCGGCGGGGACATCACCGAGTTGACATGGGCAGGCTTCGATGCGCTGGACGCATTCGATCTGTGGTCGGAGGCCCGGCGGGTGATCTCGGCGGCACGCGGGCTGCTGGGACTGGCAAAAGCGTGACCTTTCGGCTGAACGGCACCAGCAGGGAGGGCCTGCATCGGCCCGATCCCGCGTTTGCTGCCATGTCGTTGAGCCGTGGCGCACTGGGGTGGCTTCGTTGCGAAAAGCCGGTAAAACCTTGTTCAAGCAACTTGTGCTTGTCGCAATCGTTACCAATAAGAGTCGTGGTTGCCGGGGAGACGCGACGTGTCCACCACCATCGAGCTCACCGCCAATAGCCAGGCGAGCCTCGCCAACGCCATCACCGCGGCGGACGTGCAGGCCACGCCGATTGGCACGACCTTCGTCATCGACATCGCGCCGAGTGCCACGATCAACCTGACCAGCGAACTGCCGGCAATCGACCTCGCACCGGGCAATGCCCTGGTCATCAACGGGGCCGGCTCGAAACTGCAGGGTGACGGCAACGAGCGCGGGTTCCTGGTTTATGCCGGCTCGGTCGCGATCGCCAACCTGACTATCACCAACACGGTGGCCGTCGGCGGCAACGGCGGCAATGGCTGGGAGGGCGGCGGAGGCGGCGCGGGGCTGGGCGGCGGACTGTTCGTCGCCGCGAACGCCTCGGTGTCCACCACCAACGTCAACTTCGTCGCCAACGCCGCCGTTGGCGGCGATGGCGGGCGCGGCAACTACGACGGCTATTATGGTCTCGGCGGCGGCGGCGGCATGGGCGGATCGGGCGGCACGTCCGGACGGTTCGGCCTTTCCGGCTCGTTCTACGGCAACCGCTCCGCCCCGGGCGGAGGGGGCGGAGGAGTCGGCCGAGGCGCCGGCGGCTACAATCTGGGCGCCCCGGCCGGGGCGGGCATTGTTCCGGGCATCCCCGGCGCGAGCAGCGGCTACTTCTATTCGGCGGCGTCCGGCGGCGGCGGCGGTCGGAGCAGCGGCGGCGGCATCGGGCCCAGCGGGCGCAGCGGCGGGTTCGGCGGCGGCGGCGGGGCATACGGGTCCGGCGGGTTCGGCGGCGGCGCCGGCGCCTTCGGCAAAAGCGGCGGATTCGGCGGCGGTGGCAGCGGGGGCGCGGATATCGGCCCACCCGGCTTCGGCGGCGGGGTCGGGCAGGCCGGCGGCTACCAGTCCTCGCCGGTCGGATACGGCTACTACGGTGCCTACTATGCTCGCGTGCCGGGCCGCGGGCCGGGCGGAGGCGGGCTGGGCGCCGGGGGCAACGTGTTCGTCCAGCAGGGCGGCACCCTGTCGCTGGGCAGCGGGGTGCTGCTTGCCGGATCGGTGAAGGGCGGCTTGCCGGGCGGCGGCAGCGCACAACCGGGACTGGGCCTGGGCAGTGCCGTATTCCTCCAGGGAAACGAACTCCTGGTGCTGGCGCCACCCGCCGGCGAGGCGTTGACGATCGATGCCGGGATCGCCGATCAGGCGGGCTCGGTCGCGCAGGCGACGGAAAGCGGCACCATCGCGGTCGCCGGTGCCGGCACCGTGGTGCTGACGGCGGCCAGCACCTTCACCGGCGGCACCGCGATCAACCTGGGCACGCTGCAACTCGACAACCCGCAGGCGGTCGGCAGCGGGGTGATCTTCCTCAACCCGGCGGGGGGCGCCACGCTTGCGATCGACGGCGCGCCGCCGTCCAACCTGATCTATGGCTTCGCCTTCGGCGACGCGATCCAGCTCTCCCCGGTGCCGTTGAGCGTCACCTATGACGCGGCGCAGCATGTGCTTCTGTACGATGGCGGCACGCTGCACTTTGACCCGTCCAGCGCGCCCGCCGCGATCGACTACAACCCGCGCAACGGCCTGCTCACGGTGCCCTGCTTCGCGGCTGGCACGCGTATCGCGACCCCGCGCGGCGTCGTCGCGGTTGAGCATTTGCGCGTCGGCGACCGTGTGATGCTGGCCGAGGGCGGCAGCGCCGCGATCGTGTGGCTCGGCCGTCGCCGCATCGATGTCGCGCGCCATCCGCGCCCGGCGGACGTGCGGCCGGTGCGCATCGCCGCCGATGCCTTTGGCCTCGGTCGCCCACACCGGACGCTGCGGCTCTCACCGGACCATGCGGTCTTCGTCGATGGCGTGCTGATTCCGGTCCGCTACCTGCTCAACGACGCGACCGTGGCGCAGGAGCCGGCCGCAGCCATCACCTACTGGCATGTCGAGCTGGAGCGGCACGGCGTGCTGCTGGCCGAGGGACTGCCGGCCGAGAGCTACCTCGACAGCGGCAACCGCGCCGCCTTCGTCAATGGCGGCACGGTGGTCATGGCCTCCGCCGACTTCGCGCGCCGGACCTGGGCAGACCAGGGCTGTGCCCCGCTGGTCACCGAAGGCGCGGTGCGCGACCGCGTGTATGCGCGGCTGATCGCGCAGGCGCTGGCGCTGGGTTGGCGGACGCAGGACGCGGGGGCAGGCCAGGTGCGCTGGTGCGCGCCCGCCCCCGCCCGGCCGATCAGGCGCCGGCGAGCACGTGGATGACGCGGCTGGCGATCAGGGACTTCGTGCGCGCAGCGTAGGCCGCCATGTGCGGCGCCGCGGCATGGGCGCGCAGCGCGTCCGGGCTTTCCCACTTCTCGATCACGACGAAGGTGTCGGGGCCGAACGGCGTGGCGAACTTGCCGAACCCCTCGGCGTCGATCGCCGGACCGTATTCGATGCACCCGGCCTCGGCATGGACGTTCGGCATGTTGGCGCGGAACTCCGCGAGCAGCGCGTCACGCTGGCCGGGCTGGGCGGTGATGACGGCGAGGACGTGGATCATGCTTACTCCAGGTTGGTGTGATTGGCACGCATCGTCTCCGGCGTGACGCCGAGCCGGTCGCGCAGGCGGAGCACCATCGCCTCGAACAGGACGAACATCGCACCCTCGAACAGCGAGCCCATCGGCAGCACCGAGACCGACGGGCCGCGGTCATCGGCCATGGTCTGCGCCGGGATCGGCAGCACGACGTCGCCGCGCCGGGCGGTCGCGCCCTGCACCTGCGCGGTGATGACCATGACGCGCGCGCCGGCCGCCTTGGCGACATCCGCCAGCGCACTGGCCGTCGCAAGTTCGCCGGGGCCGGCCGAGACGATCAGCAGATCGCCCGCGCCGAGCGCGGGCGTGGTCATGTCGCCGACCATGGCGACCTTCAGCCCCATGTGGAACAGCCGCATGCAGAGGCCGCGCAACTGCAACCCCTCGCGCCCGCAGCCGTAGAAAGCGATCCGGCGCGCCTGCGCGATCGCATCGAGCGCACGGTCCACCGCCGCCTCGTCGATCCGGTCAAACACGCCGGCCAGCTCATCCAGGGCTGCGCGATAGAGGTTGGCCATGTCACTCTCCCGTCCTGTCCGCCCGCGCCCGGAGGCGAAGATGCAGCCGATCGTCATGACCCCCGGCGCCGTCCCGCTCGCCGCGTGGCGGGCAGTGCTGGACGGCGCGCCTGTCCGGCTCGACCCTGCCGCCGCGCCGGCGGTGGCACGCGGGGCGGAGGCGGTGGCGCGGATCGTCGCGCGCGGCGAACCGGTGTACGGCGTCAACACCGGGTTCGGCAAGCTGGCGAGCATGCGCATCGCGCCCGACGACCTCGCGCAACTGCAACGTAACCTGGTGCTGTCGCACGCGGCCGGACTTGGCGCGGCGATGCCGGCGCCGCTCGTGCGACTGATGATCGCGCTCAAGCTGGCGAGCCTCGGCCACGGCGCCTCCGGCGTGCGGCCGCAGACCGTGGCGATGCTGGAGGCGATGCTGGCCCATGACCTGCTGCCGGTCATCCCTGTGCAGGGATCGGTCGGCGCCTCCGGCGACCTCGCGCCGCTCGCGCATCTGGCGGCGGGGATGCTGGGCATCGGCATGATGCGCGTCCGCGGCCAGATGATCCCCGCCGCCGAGGCACTGGCGGCGGCGGGACTGGCGCCGCTGACGCTCGCGGCCAAGGAGGGGCTGGCGCTGCTCAACGGCACGCAGTTTTCCACCGCCTATGCGCTCGCCGCACTGTTCGGCGCGGAGGATGCACTGCGTGCGGGGCTGGTGACCGGCGCGCTCGCCACCGACGCGGCGCGGGGATCGGACACGCCCTTCGATGCCCGCATCCACGCGCTGCGCGGCCAGCGCGGCCAGATCGATTGCGCGGCGAGCCTGCGCGCGCTGATCGCCGGCAGCGCGATCCGCGCCTCGCACCTGACCGGCGATGTGCGCGTGCAGGACCCGTATTGCCTGCGCTGCCAGCCACAGGTGATGGGGGCCGCACTCGACCTGCTGCGCCACGCAGCGGCGACGCTGGCCGCCGAGGCCAATGGCGTCTCCGACAATCCCCTGATCTTCGCCGCGGATGACACCGCTTTATCGGGCGGCAATTTCCACGCCGAGCCGGTGGCCTTCGCCGCCGACATCATCGCGCTTGCCATCTGCGAAATTGGCGCGCTGGCCGAGCGGCGGATCGCGCTGTTGACCGATGCCGGCCTCTCCGGCCTGCCGGCGTTCCTGACGTCCCATCCGGGCCTGAACTGCGGCTTCATGCTGCCCCAGATCGCCGCCGCGGCGCTGGTCGCGGAGAACCGGCAGATGGCGCATCCGGCGAGTGTCGATTCCGTGCCGACCTGCGCCAACCAGGAGGATCACGTGTCGATGGCGGCACACGGCGCGCGGCGGCTGTTGCCGATGATCGAGAATGCGACGGCGATCATCGGCATCGAGTTGCTGGCGGCGGCACAGGGCTGCGACCTGCTCGGCCCGCTGACATCGAGCGCCGCGCTGGAACGGGTGCGCGCGCGCCTGCGCCGCGACGTGCCGAAGCTGGAAGAGGACCGCCTGCTGCAACCGGACTTGCAAGCGGCGATCGCGCTGGTCCGTTCCGGGGAAATCGTTGCCGCGGCGGGCGCCGGCGCGCTGCCGCCGCTCACGTAGGCTGGGCGGGCCGCACGCGGCGCTCGCGCGGCCCGCCCTGCCGTCACAGCCGGCCGAGGATGCGATCGGCCTTGGCGACGCTCTTTTCCAGGTCCTGCGCCGTCTTCTCCAACAGTTCGACATCGGCGTTGATGAAGTCGATCGACTTCTTGGCCTCGGCCTGCGCCATCAGCGCGGACGGGAAGCGGCCCACGGCGACCAGAATCTCCTTGGCGTTGGCCGTGGCCTCCTTGGCCTGCGCCGCGGCATCGGCCTGGATCGCCATGACCTTGTCGCGAATGTTGTCGGTGATCGCGTTCTTCTTGACCGGATCGGCTTCCTTGTCACGCTCGTTCTCGATGCGGTCGCGGTTGTGGTCGAGCTTGCCGTCGATATCGGCGGCGGCCGCCTGCATCGGACCGGCCAGCTTGCTGGCGCGGGTGGCAAGCTGGTCGAGCGTCTTGAGCAGCGTCGCAGTCGCCTTCGTGGCATCCTTGGAAGCCGTCGCGGCATCCTTGACCACGTCCTTGGCACCGTCGAATTCGTCCTTCATCTCGCCCAACAGGTGATCGACCTGCAACACCACGTTGTCGGCCCGATCAGCGGCCGCCTGGACGGCCTTGTTCTGCACGTCCAGCAGATCCTTCTTGCACGCCTTCCATTCGTCCACGATCTTCTGCCGGCCTGCGGTGAGCTTTTGCAGCGACGCGGTGGTCGTCGTGATCGCCGCCTCGATCGCCTTGGCCTTGACGGCGATGGTGGCGAACGCCGTCTTGGTCGCCGCAGCGTCACCCGACCCTGCGGCCAGTGCGATGTCGGCGAGCGCATCGCTGCACGCGCCGTGGTCCAGGATCGCCTGGCGCTTGGCGGCAGCCGCCTGCGCCTGCGCAGGCTTGCACGCCTTGATGAACTCCGAGAATCCCTTGAGCAGCCTGTCGGTGACCGCCTGCGTCGCGGCGACATTCGCCTGCTTGCGCAAGTCCGCGAAATCCACGCCGATCTGCTGCAATGCCGCCGCCAGCTTGCCGACCTCGGCGGTGTAGTTCGCGCCCTTGTCCTCCTTCGCGGCCTTGACCAGGATCGGCGCGTAGTCGCCGACGACCTTGCTGAACACCTCCTCGGCCTTCAGCATCCGGTCAGGGTCATCTCTGCCGGCGGCGTCATCGAGTCCCTTGAGGGCACTGTCGATGCCGGTGGACTTGTTGAACACGCCGAGAAACTTCTCGCACGGTTTCTTCTTCTGCGTCGCCGCCTCGAAGCTGCGCCGCGCCTTCTTCCACTCCTCCAGGAACATCGCCTGTCTCCCCTGCCCGTCCACGGTGTCCGCAGCCGATTGCTGCGGGACCGGAACCTAGGGCGGGCGCGGCGGCAGGACTGTGACGTGCGTTACTATTGCGCCGACGTCAGGGCGGGCAGCCACGCGGTCGTCTGCTGTCAAGGCCGCGCTGCCCGCGGCGCGGAGGGCGATCAGGACAGCGAGTTTGGCCGATCCGTCGGGCAGCCGCTCACGCGGCCAGCGACAGCCGGCGCTGCGCTGCTTCGTCGCCGAAGCAGCGCGCGACGTCGCCGACCGTCTCGACATCGCGCAACGCGTCTTCCGGCAGGTCGCGGCCGAGCAGCGCCTCCAGCTCCAGCCCCGCCTCGATCAGGTCGAGGCTATCCAGGCCGAGATCGGCGAGGCGCGTCTGCGGCGTGATGCTGCCGTCCGGCGCATAGACGATCTTTCGCAGCAGCTGAACAATCTCGCCCACTAAGGGGTCCGATCTAACGGCATTCGTCTCGTCGGAGCCCATGTGCCCTCTCCGATTCGTGATCGTGCCCCCCGCATACCATGCGGGGCGTACCACACGAAAGCGCGATCTGCACTCAGAAGGGGTTTTCGACTTGGCGTTCCGCCGGAGTTACTTGTGCGCCGCCGTAACCGGGAGGTGACGGGCAATGTACGGCGGCAGATGAAACGCACCGACATGGATTTCGGGCGTCCAGTACTCCGTCTGTCCGAGCACGCCGGCCGCCTGCGCGCGGGCACGGACGGTCTCCACCGTCAGGGTATCCAGCCCCGGCTGCTTGGCGGCGAACCCCAGCGTCATATAGCCCCCGACATAGGTCGGCACCGCGGCAACGTAGGCGCCGACATGCGCGAAGGCGCGGGCGCGCCGCAGGCTGGTCTCGTGCAGCTCGTCGGCCTGCATGAACGGCACGCCGCACTGGTTGACGATCAGGCCGCCCGCCGACAGCACGCGCGCGGCATGGGCGTAGAACGCGTCGGTGAACAGCACCTCGCCGACGCCAATCGGGTCCGTGGAATCGACGATGATGGCGTCGAAGGATGCATCCGCCGCGCGCGCGACATAGTCGATGCCATCGCCGACGATCACCTCGGCGCGCGGGTCGCCCCAGGCGTCGCCGCCGATCTTCGGCATGAATTCGCGGGCAAGGCGGATCACCTCGCCGTCGATCTCCACCATGACCGCGCGTTCGACGGTGCCGTGCATCAGCACGCGCCGCAGCACACCACCATCGCCCGCGCCGATGATCAGTACGCGCTGTGCCGCGCCATGCGCGAGCAGCGGCACATGCGTCAGCATCTCCTGATAGACGAACTCATCCGCCTCGGTGATCTGCACCACGCCGTCGAGCAGCATGACGCGGCCATGCGTGTAGCTCTCGATGATGGCGATGTCCTGGAACGCGCTCTGCACCCGCGCCAGCTCGCGCTTGATGCGGAAACGCTGTCCCCAGTCCGGGTACAGCGTTTCGTTCACCCAGGCGTCGGTCGTCATCAGGCGATACGGCCGCGATGCTGCTGGTCGAGCGCGATGCGTTCCGGCGCGAATGCGCGTTGCAGTACCGGCAACGACCGGCGCGGGTCGCAGGCGCCGCACATGAAGATATCGACCGCCGCGAAGTCACGCTCCGGCCAAGTGTGGATCGAGATGTGGCTCTCCGCCAGCACCAGCACGCCCGATACGCCGCCATTGGGCGAGAAGTGGTGGAAATGCCCGTGCAGGATGGTCGCCCCCGCCGCCTGCGCCGCCTCGCGCAGCGCCGCGTCGATATGCGCCGGATCGTTCAGGTTCTTCGCCCCCCACAGATCGACGAGCAGATGCATCCCGGCATAGGTCATGCCGTCGCGCGTGACGAAGTAGTCCTTCTGCACCGTCGCGTCCGCGAGCGGGATGTCGTGCGTCTGGTTCTCGCTCGGGACTTCCGAGACCATCCCCAGTTGCGTGAGTGCGTTCATCGCGTACCCCTCTTCCAACCAGCAGACAGCCTGTTGGACGCGCGAGCCGGCCGGCCGGCGCGTCCCCTGGGGCTAAGGCCGCGCAACATGGGGGAAGGGGGGGTGGGGTGCAAGGGCAAATTCGTCACCCCGGGCACGGATTCCGCAACCCAGTCAGCCGCAAAGCGCGTCAGCGCGGCGCCACCGCCTGCCAGCCGAGCGCGTGAAGGTCGGCGGGCAGCGCCCGGGCCAGCGCGGTTTCTTCCGCCGCGCGCGGCAGATCGCCAACGCCTGCCACCGGCCGCTCGGTCAGCACCTGGAGCACGTCGGCCAGCTTGCCCGCCGGCAGGCGGGGCAGCGTCTCCTCGCGCAAGTGTGCCAGCATCGCCTCGTCCCCGGCCTGCGCCGCGGCCGCCGCAAGCCGCAGGACCGTGCGTCCTGCCGCCTCGTCCAGCTTCCCGTCTGCCGGCACGGTCAGGCGAGCGTAGTCGGCCAGCGCCGCCTCAGCCGCGGGCCAATCGTTGGCCCCCTCCAGCAGGCTCGCCCGCGCATCGGTCGCCGCCGGCGTGTCGAGGGCTGCCAGCGCGGCAACCGCCGGGGCGAGGCCCCCGCGCGCGGCGGTGGCGCGGGCGAACACGATGGTCCGCCGCTCCTGCAGCCCGGCGGGCAGATCGGTCGCGGCGGAGTCGGACAGGGCGGTGAGCGTGCCGGCGGGATCGCCGGCATCAAGACGCAGGGTCGCGAGCCGCGCCCCGATCTCTGCCCGCGCCGGGCCGGCCGGCGTGCCGTCCACTAGTTTCTGCAGCAGCTTCGCCGCGCGGTCGGGCAGATCGAGGGCCGCCAGCCGGTCGGCGACCCGTTCCGCCAACGCCGCCCCCGCCGCACCGGCGGGCAGCAGGTCGGGGTTGTCGTCGATCAGCGCGACGAAATCGAACGGCGAGAGCGGCGTGCGCCGGTCGGCCTCCAGAGCCGCGGCAAAATCCGCGCGCATGCGGGCACGCACGTCCGGCACCTGGTCGGGCCAGGCCTCGGCGGCCGGCCCGTCGGCCGTATCGCGCAGCAACGCCAGTGCGCGGCGCCAGGCGCCGGTCGTCATCCGCAGTTCGGCGACGCGTAGCCGCAGCGCCAGTTCCCGCCCGTCACCCCGCCATGCGTAGATCAACCGGTCGAGCGCGTCCGCCGCCTGCACCGTCGTGATCGCGCCCGTATGCAGCCGCAGTTCGACGGCCCGCACGGCGGCGCGGGCACGCAAGCTGCGGTCGGGCGACCGTGCCAACCGGTCGAGCGTCGCCAGCGCCGACGCGGTCCGCCCCTCCACCTCGTCGAGCAGAGCGCGGGGAAAGTCGAGCGAGGCGTCATCCTTGCGCGCGTCAAGCAGCCGCCGCGCCGCATCACGGGCATCGCCCAGCACCATGGTTTCGGCGGCGAGCGGCAGCAACCGCTCGCGCAGCGGCGCCGGATAGGCGAGCACCAGCGGCAGTGTCGTCGCCAGCACGCGCGCCGCTGCCGGCGCGCCCGGCCGCAGTTCGGTCTGCCGCACCGCGCGCCACAGCGCCACCTCGTCGCTGCCCGACAGCCGCGGGTCGTCGATCGCGGCTGACTGCTCCGGGCGTTGGGCAAGCAGGGCGGCGACGGCGGCAAGGCCGGCGGCGTCGGGAGCCTCGGCGGCACGGGCGTCCTCCGTGGCGGCAAGCTGCGCCAGCGCCGCCGCCTCGGCGTCCAGGCCAAGGGCCAGCAGCGCCTGGACCGCGACCAGCCGCCGCGCCGCGCGCGCCTGCGGCGCGGCATTGGCGGCATCGTCCATCGCCGCCTGCAGCCGCCGCTGGAGTGCCGGGATCGGCAGCGCCGGAAAATCCCAGCGGCGGGTCAGCAGCGCCGCTTCGGCCGCGGCGCGCGTTCCGGCATCCGCGGGCGGGAGCGCCAGACCCCGCCCCTCCCCGCCCTCCAGCACGAAGCCCGTGGGAGCAAGGCGCAGCACATCATTGTCCGAGATCGGTTCGACCGCGACACCCTGCAGCGTCGCCAGCAGCCGGAAGTCGGGCGAGCGCAGCGCCACCGGCACCCCCTCGCCCGGCTGCTGCTGCGTGCCGACCAGCAGCACCGCGCCGGTCGCCAGGTCAGGCACCGACACGATCTGCGCGGGGGAGGTCGCGGTGAGCAGCAGGCGCCCGGCTGCCGCGTCGGCACCGATCGCCGCAAGCGGGGCGGCGTCGGACTGCGGCAGTTCGGTCAGCGTCCAGCCGTCGATGTCGCGGGCGAGACGCAGCGTATCCTGCGCAGGCAACGGCAGATGCAGCACGGTTGCCGCCGGGAGCATCTGCACGGTCGCGTCCCCGAAACCCGGCTTGCCGTGCAGCGCCGCGAGATCGAGCGGGCGCGGTTCGTCGAACACCACCACGACTTCGCCGCCCCGGCGGAAGGCGGCGGCACCGGTGGCGGGGGCGAAGGGCAGCGCCAGCGTGCGGCCGGACAGCCCGGCCGCGATCGCCACCGGCCCGGCCGGCGCCGGCAGCGGCGCCTGCGCCACGGGGCGGAGCGGCGCGGGCTGAGGCGCGTCCGGCGCCGTGGCAATGGG